>NZ_JAUSPQ010000006.1 GCF_030655665.1 Methanocorpusculum sp.
TCAATGAATGTCCGCATCGCCACAATACCAACGTCAGGACCAACAATCACTCCGGCCTTACCCGGATGATTCGCGTTTTGTCCTCCACTTAAACAGCTCTACTATATCAGCATCAGATGCTTATATAGTCTTCGAACCGAACTCCCGGGAGCCAGGAACAGGGTGCCTAGCCCCTTGGAGATCAAATCCAAGAGCCTTGCGAGGTAACATAGTTACCCCCAATCACTTATAAACCCACCGAAACACAGAGGAAACACACCCAGAGAAAACCAGGAGATTTCCAACGCAGATCGGTTGGCTTGTGAGGTAATAATGTTAGGGATTCCGGCATATAAAGACGCCGGAATGACATCCTGAAAAATAAATTTTTGAATGGGTTTACAGCTGCATGATGCGTGAAAGGGCATCAGAAACCATCTTTTTCCAGTGATCAGGAGATAAATGATAGGTCTCACGCGCGAGCAGGATATCCGCAGACGGAGATTCCGACGAAAGCGCATCCACTCTATCAAGGGTTGAACGCGCTGCATCCTGGATCCAGAGATCGCGGGTCTCCTGATTCACCACAAGAATCGACTCCGCACGCACAGAGATCAGGGTTTTGCCATCAGGTGTCGTGTAGGCATTCGGTTTACCGACAACTACCACGAACGACGGATTCGCCGTATCGATCTTCGCAAGCTGATGCATCGCCTCAGGCTGATAGGAACTTGCGTTGATATAGAATATCCCAGTCGGATCGGAAACCCGCGCACGGTACAGAATATTCTGGTCGCCGACCTTATCCTTCTGCGTTATTGTCCCGGCGATCAGGACCCGGTTACACCGCTCGCCCGTCGGCAGCAGAAGATACACCGGACTCTTTTCATCCTCAGTATCTTTAATGGTCTTTGAAGCTTCGCGCAGTTCAGCAGCAAACACGCGTTTTGCCGGCTCACGTTCATAGGACATAAATTGTCCATTTGGCACAGTATTTATACTCATATTCCGTCACCTCCGGCAGAAGCCCCCGCACGATTCATAAGTTCGGCAGTAACCTTTGGATCAAGACGGATAAACTCCGCAGACTTCACGAGAATCCTGCCGTCGAACTCGTTACCCAAACATTTCACATATCTTCCGCACAGCCGTTCGGTAAGAACTGCCTGGATCTCCTCCAGACCAAGAGGACTGTTCGAAGCCATCTCAATCGCCTGATCCATGGTCATCCCGGAAAGTGCCTCGGTGACCTCACGGTTCATAAGAACATTATATGCCCGCTGACCATTATCCACAACTCCCTTGATCCGAAGATCATAATTGAAGGAGTTCTGGATCTCGTGGACCGGACAGAAATTCTGCCGGGAAAGAACGCGGTTACATCCCTCGACCGGACAGCGCCGAACCAAACCTGACCCTTTTGAGACCTGGACAATGGTCCCAGACACCTCATCCAGACGCTTCCCGACCGCGATATCCGCATCAGGCTCATCCGCGGAATACGTCGCCGGATTCAGACTGATCGAAAGACGGCCGTTGAACTCATCCACTTTCGCGTTCGTGATCTCATAAACACGCCCGAGTTCCAGACGTTCCTTGGAATCATCCTGCCACAAAACGAATTTGATCCTTCCGGTCTCATCGCCGACAAGACCACTCTGCATCATCCGTTCGCTCTTGGACTCCCACTCCTCAACGAATTTGACGCGAAGAGAGGCATAACCTACTTTCAGGTCACGGATCGAAGATACCGGCAGAGGCTCCTTTGGGGCTGAACTGCCCGAAGATACCGAAACTGAAATCTCGGCATCCTCATCCTGGATCCAGACAGCCGAGTTCAGAGTCAGGGAAAGCCGCCCGTTGTATTCATCCACACTCGCGTAAAAAATATTGTATACTGCGCCTGGAACCAGCTTCTCCTTCTCAGGATCCTGCCACAAAACAAACTTTGTCCGCCCGGATTCATCAGCAACAAGGCCGCTCTGCATCATCCGATCACTGCGCAACTCCCACTCTTCGATGAACTTCACGTGAACACAGGAAACGACGCCGGGCTTCAGATCGCTCAGCTTCGTCGGCTCGGACGGGACCAAACACCGATCATCCTTGATCTCGGTGACATGGGACCCTGAGTGAAGTTTCAGATTGGGAACCCCTTTGAACGAATCGACGACCGCCGACTCGATCCGATACCATTTCTCAAGTTCAAGCTTCGGCAGTTCTGATGCCTTGGAAAAAACGACAAATCGTACGGCTCCGGTACTGTCCGCAAAGATCCCGCTCTGTGCGATCGACGGAGAATTAGGCGTCTGAAGGGAAACGACTTTGACCTCGACCGTGACCCAGTCGTTTGGCTGGATATCGGCAATATGTACGAGGTCACCTGTCGAAGAACCTGCCGCGGGCTTTGCCTCTTCAGGGATCTTGTGCTGTTTATACTGATCAGAGAGTACTTTCCGCTCCGCTTCGAACGGAACCACACCAAACTCGTTGATGTAGAGGTTAAGCTTCTCTGAAATGCTTTGCTTGTCCGGCGAAACTCCTTTGGACACTAAGTTCTGGGAGATTCTGTCGGTAATCTGCTGGATCTGCTGTGCGTCCATTTTGATCTCCAAGTAAGAATATGACGCATACCCTATATATGCTTTGACCGCGCGGTGCGACAATGCCTCGGAATTTGGCTAAAACACCGCTCCCATTGAATGAGAGCGGTACAAAAATTGTGCAAAAAACTGAGGATGAGGATCTAGATTATGTCGTTTCGCCGTTCCATGGCGATCGTATTCTGCCAGCTGCCGAATTTGTCTTTCGCAATCCTTTCACGGTAACCAATTTCTCTAAAACCGCACTTGGTATGAAGATTGAGACTTGCAGTATTTATTGAGAAAATGTTCACATACAAACACCAATACCCTTTTTCTTCACTTTCCCGGCAGAGATGATCCAGCAGTTTTGTGCCAAGACCCTGCCCGCGAAATGCTTTATCAAAATAAATGCTGACTTCCACAACACCTTTGTAAGCTTCCCGGGCAGAAGTCGGGCTAACGGCACACCATCCAACGACCGTATCGTCCGCAAGCAGAACATAACGGCAGTCTTTCAGATGTGACGCGTCCCACTCTTCAAAGGTCGGACATACCGTAGCAAATGTCGAGATCCCTTCCAAAAGTCCCTGCGTATAGATCTGGCTGACCCGCGTCCAGTCATCCTCTTTCATATCTCTAATAGTAAAATGCATTTTTACACCTCAGCGACACAAACTGAAACAGAATAGAGCCGGCAAAAAAGAGCAATAGCTACTTTCGTCTCAACCTGCATTTTACATATCTACCTCTAAACTTACATCAGCGCAGCGAACAGAGTGCGTCAGTGCCCCCATACTGATCACATCAATATCAAGACCGGCGTATCGGTCAACGGTCTCGGGCGTGATGCCGCCTGATATCTCCAAGGACACTTCCCCGCGAAGACCTGCAGCCTCAAGCGCGGCGATAGCCTCACGGATAAGTTCCGGGGTCATGTTGTCGAACATGATGATATCGGCGCCGGTCTCTGCCGCAAGAAGAGCGTCTTCCAGAGACTCGACCTCGCACTCCACCTTCTTATCAGAATACGCCTGGCATTTCCGCACCGCCTCATCGACCGGCATAAACGCCCGATGGGTATCCTTGATCAGGAACTGATTAAAAAGCGTGTGTCTGTGGGGCAGAGCACCGCCGGCAATTAATGCTTTTTTATCAAAATAACGGAGTCCGGGGGCGGTCTTCCTCGTTCCGGCGACCCGAACGTGATCATTGACGACCGAGACAAGCCGGGAGGCCTTTGCCGCGGCGGACGCAATGCCGCTCATCCGACCGAGAAGATTCAGACAGGTCCGCTCTAAGGAGAGGATGGCGTGGACCGATCCTCTGAGCGCGATGATCTTCTCACCCGGGTGGGCAGTCGAACCGTCCTTTACCAGAACATCGGCAAGAACACCGGCATTCTTAAACAGCCATTCGCACTCTTCAGCCCCTGACACGACCATCTCTTCCCTTGCTTCGATACGTGCAGAAATGACCTTGTCTTCCAAAAGAGCAAGGGTCGTGATGTCGCCTGCAGAAACATCCTCGGCAACAAATGCAAGAAGCTGATCGGTCGGGAGCATTTATGCCGATGCCTCGATCATCCGCTCGATCGCAAGACGTGCACGCTCTGCGATGTAATCCGGCACCTGGATCGGGACAACGCCGTCCCTAAGCGTAATGTAGAGATCCTCTTCGGTGATCAGCTTCATGTTTGAACAGACTGCCGTGTCGATGCCGTGGAATATGGTATCCGGATACTTTTTCTGGAGAGGGTGGATGATACCCTTCTCTGTAAGGATCACCCACTCCTTCTTTTCGCCGCATCTCCGGATCATATACCCGGTCGAGCCGACAAGATCAGATGCGAGCTGGACCTCGGGGGAACACTCGGGGTGACTGATTATTGTCGCGTTTGGATACTCGCGTCTTGCAGCCTCAACATCCCGGAGGGTAAACTGGTGATGGGTCGGGCAGCCGCCGTTCAATGGAACTGGGATGATCGTTTTTTCCGGGACAAGCCGCTGGGTATATGCTGCAAGATTTGCGTCCGGACCAAACAGGATCGTGTCTTCTTTGAGTGAGCGAACAACATCCGCGGCATTTGCGGACGTGCAGGTGATATCGCACTCTGCTTTCGTCGCCGCGTTCGAGTTCACGTACACAACGAACGGGGAGCCGGGGTGAGCCGCTTTTGCTGCACGGACCGATGACGGAGTGAGCTGATCGGCAAGCGGGCAGCCTCCGTCCGGTCTTGGGATCAGGACGGTCTTTTCCGGGGAGAGGATCTTTGCCGTCTCGGCCATGAAATAGACACCGCAGACAACAAGTGTCGACTCCTTTGCGTCCTTCGCCTTCCTGGCGAGTTCGAGCGAATCACCGGTGATGTCTGCAAGGTCCTGGATCTCAGGCGGCTGATAATTGTGTGCAAGGATCAGGGCGCCTTTTTCAGCGGCAAGTCTCCTGATCTCCTTTTCATAGTTCATGCACCGATCACCAACGGATTGTCAAGATTTTTCAGGAGCGTCAGGATCGAAAGAGCTGCAAGATAACTGGTTGCCGGATTATCCGGGGACGGGACGTTTCTGACTCTGATATATGCCTCGCCAAACTCTCCTTCGAAGAAGATCTCATGCATATTCCGATCCTCTTTTGGATCCATCCATAACTCGACATCCACATCTCTTCCGCAGGCAAGAGAAAGAGACTCGGCAACATTCGTGTTTTTCGGGTACTGATGAACACAGTCGTAGGCTTTTCCAGAGAAGATGCAGGTTTTTTCCTCCGCTTCACGGGACAGGGATTTCGGATTTTTCGTTGTGCGGAGAACGAATTTATCGATACCTGATATCTGACCGACACGGATGTTGTCCAATCCCATGATAGCCCCGGACGGGATGTGGATCTTTTTCTTCATTTCGCGGGCAGTCTGGATGAGTTCTTCACGGAAAGAAATGTCTGCAAGTGCCCCTACGCTCATGATAACAAGATCTTTTCCTGCGAGAAGAATGCTCTGTGCATGGGACGTGGCCGCCGCAACAGATGCCGCCTCGACGACGATATCTGTGGACTCTTTAAGGAATGCCGAAAAATCAGAGTAAGGAGTTGCCCCGAACTCTCTGCCGAATGCCTCTGCACGTTCAAAAACCACATCATATACTGCAGTGATTTTGAAGTTCTCCTGACTCTTTGCGATCACGTGACCGATATTTCCGCACCCTAAAAGCCCGACGGTAATCATAATTGGTACAGAGTTTCGGATTATAGATAGTTAAGGATTGTGCCGTCTGCACGGGATCGGGAAAAAAGAGGGGGTCATTTTTGATATTCCAGGATGTCTCCTGGCTGACAATCGAGGACCCGGCAGATAGCGTCGAGCGTCGAAAACCGGATAGCGGCGATCTTGCCGGTTTTGATTTTGGAAAGATTGACATTGGTGATGCCGACCTTTTCCGCAAGTTCACCAAGAGACATCTTCCGGTCCGCCATCACGCGGTCAAGTCTGAGAATGATCGGCATGATCAGAGGGTTTCATCCGCCTGTTCCTGAAGATTCAGCCCATATTCAAAGATGTGGGCAAGGGAATACACCACAAATGCAAGGACCAGACCTTCGATGCTGAAAGTAAACATATCCAGAGAGAAGCCGAGTATCGCACCCCCGATCAACTCGATAAGAGCAGGAACGACGGAAATAACGGCTATCAAAACCGCAATGGTCTTCAGATGGTTGGTATTCTCTTCGGTAAACGGAAGGAGCGTCTTTCGGATGCCGGAAAATATCTTCCCGGCGACGATAAGGATCGCCATAATAAGTCCCATATACGCAAAGGATACGATCGAAAACAATGCGATGATACCCGGGATCATGCCGACAGTTAAGCCAGTTTCGCCGCCAGCGGTCAATACGGTCACATCTTCGGAAGTAAGCACGTCGGTAAACAACTCCGAACCGGCCAGTCCGTAAATAACTGCGGCGCCTCCAAGAAGAAGAACCATGCAGGCAATAATTATCCATCCAAGGATACGGGCGATCTTCAATACTATATCTGCAACACGTGCACTATGTTCGATTTTTATCTGAGTAGCATTCATCAAGCTTATCACACCCACATATTTGTTGTATTCCATTAATAAATTATCGTTTATCGATAATATTTAATTGAGTGAAAATAACACAGCCGATTAAGGAATACTTGATTTACAAGAAGAGCAAATCTAGCCATAAGATGGATGATCATACGTATGTTGCCGCGGTCGATCTTGGAGCTACACATCTCCGTGCGGGGATCGTTGACAAAGAGGGGGCGATCGAGGCATTTTCCCAAAACGAGGTCAAAGACCTCTCAAGCGCGGCGGATATACGGATCCTGATATCAAAAATGATCCTTGATCTGAGCCGGGGTACCGGGATCACGCCGAAAGCGATCGGGATCAGTACCGCGGGGCCCGTCGATCTGAAGACCGGTTCGGTCGTCTGTTCACCCAATATGAAATGTGAACGGATCTTCCTTTCCGGACCGCTCCAGGAAAAGTTCGGCATTCCGGTCCGTATGATGACCGACTGTAAAGCGGGCGTCCTTGGAGAATATTATTTCGGCGGGGCAAAGGACGCGGCAACGCTCGTGTATCTGACCTTTTCCACCGGGATCGGCGCAGGAGTTCTGGACCGGGGCAGGCTCTTATGCGGTTCGAATGGAAATGCCTCGGAAGCCGGTCACCTTCTCGTGGATACGACCTGGAATCTTCCCTGCGGCTGCGGAGGGGTCGGGCACTGGGAGGCATACGCGAGCGGAACCGGGATCCCGAACTTTTTCCGGGTCTGGAGTGAGGATCGTATCGACTGTGATCCCAAACCTTCGATGAATGCCGGGCAGATCCTGTACGCAGCGGAACATGGAAGTCCGCTCTTCTGTTCCTTTGCAGAAGAGCTCGCAAAAATAAACGGACGGGGACTTTCTTCGGTCGTTGCGGCCTACAATCCTGATTTGATCGTGCTTGACGGCCCCGTTGTCAGAAACTATCCGGCGCTGATAGCCAAAAAAATGACCGAATGTATGGATCACTACCTGACGATGCCGGAGATCCGCATCTCCGCTCTTGAGGGAAAAGCCCCCCTGCTCGGTGCCTCGGTCTCTGCATTCAAAGCTGCCAGAGTTGAGAAAAATCGATAAGATTTTTTGTGAAAAAGAGAAAGACCGGCATTCTTCGTCCGTCTACGTCATCAGTTAACTCCAAGAATATATAAACTCAGACCGGCAAAATTAGATAGAATCAATGAGAGACACCGTATTTACCCGCTTTCGAAGATGGTTTCAAAACAACTTTGTCTTCTTCGGACCAGGTCTTCTTCTCGCAATAACCGCGGCCGGTGAGGCAGGGGTAACTGAGGCAATCGAAATCGGCGCACACTACGGTCCGGCGCTGATCTGGGTAGTTATCATCACCCTCGTCTTCAAATACGCATTCACCAATGGAATCGCCCGATATACTCTCGCGACGAACCAGACGATCTTTGACGCACTCAATCGTCTGCCAGGTCCGAAAAACTGGGGTTCCTATCTGATCATCGGCTCCTATCTCATGGAGATGTTTGCAATCGGCGCGATGCTCGTCTTTTCCGCAACATTTCTGGACTATCTTCTTCCCGGGATCTACTCGGTCTTTCTCATAGCAGTTTTCCTCCTTATATTAACGCTCGCCGTCATTCGGACGAGTTCATACGAGATCCTCGAACCGGTCATGGCAGTGCTGATAAGCATACTTGCAGGCGTTGTTCTCATCTCCCTTTCTCAGTTCCCGCTCTCCTTCAACCTTCTTCTGGACGGACTGGTCCCTTCGATCCCCGCAGGTTCCGAGATGGCGATCCTCGCAATTCTCGGAGTGGTCGGGTCCGGACTGAACCTGATGCTCTATTCGGTCTGGCTTTCACAGAAAACAAAGATCCACTCGGAAAATAAAGAGGAGTGCACACTCCAAAACGAGTCTTTTTTCAGAAAATACATCCGCAGTGTGAATTTTGACGTGCTGACCGGGTTCTTCTTTGTCGCAGTCATCACGATCGGTTTCATGTTCCTCGGGTATGCGGGATATGCCGTATCTTTCATGCCGCACGGGGCGGAGATCACGCTTGATACGCTGATCACCCAGATCCTCTATATTTTCAGCTCGATACCCTACGGACCGTATCTTTTCCTGATGTTCGTCGCGATCATCTTTTTCGGGGCGGTCGTCGTCGGTATGGACGCCCGTGCCCGCGCTCTCGCAAAAGTAGTTCGCCACCTTGGAGAAGACAAGGGGATGAAACTGCCAAGCGAGTATAATCTTTATCAGATCGTTCTCCTCGTATTCACCGGTGTGATCATCCTTGCTATGGTGATCGCGGATCCGATGACAGTCATTCGTCAGATCGCGGCACTTTCAGCGATCCTTTTTGGTATCTTCGGATTCATCGTCATTTATCTGGACAGCAGACTGCCGAAGTATGCAAAAGGATCCAGAATCTGGACTGCCATAATGATGCTCGGGAGCGGGCTTTCGATCTATGTAGCTTTACTGATAGAATCCTCGTTCCTCGTAAACGGCATCCCACTGATCGAACGAATGCTCGTGATCGTAGTGATACTCTTCGTCTTCACAAAGACGGATATGTTTAAGAAACTCGTCAGCGGAACGGCGACTCTTGCAGATAAGGCCTGGACGGTCGCGTTAGGCGGCGGTCTTTCCATTTACGGCGTTTTTAGGGGGATCGATGTCAACGGTCTTATCTTCAACTTCAGCGCGATCGGACCGATCGTCGCCGGACTTCTGGGAGGTCCGGTCGTCGGCGGACTTGCCGGACTTATCGGATGCATCTACCGTCTGGCCCAGGGCGGACCGACAGCTGTTGGATGTTCACTTGCCATTCTCGCGGCCGGACTTATCGCAGGATTTGCCGTCCGCTGGTGGCAGGGAAGGATCACCATCTTCAAAGCAACCGTATTGACCGTCATCATCGAATGGATACACCTGCTCATCATCGTTCCGGGATGCGGACTCCTTTTGGGTACACAGACCGTTGACGAGATCATAGCGATCATTGCGAGCACGTTCCTCCCGATCACGATCGTCAATACCCTTGGCGTGGCATTGTTCGCCTACTTCGCGAAAGACCATATCGTTTTCGCCGCAGGGACAGGCAAACTGTTCGGCAGAAAGAAACCGGAGACCGGGGATGGACCCGAAGAAGAGGAAATAAAGGAGGAGAAGTAAATGTCCGGTCATCATGAAAAACCGCCGCAGACAAAAGCATCGAAGTACATCACCCTCGGGATCATCATCCTGACGATCCTCATGTTTATCCTCGCGTTCCACCCATTTGGGACGATCATCGACAGTGATTTCCCGGAAGATGAAGTGATTGTCGCGGTTTCACTGCCGTTTGAAGGAGAGATGACGGAGTTCGGCGTCGAGTATATGCGGGGGATCGAACTCGCAGTCGAGGATATCAATGATGAGGGCGGTATCCGGGGCGTTCCCGTACGGGCCGTGTATTTTGACAACAAAGGAAACGTCACACTCGCAAAAGCGCAGTTCAAGGAGATCCGGGACCTCGGGATCCCGGTGGTGATCGGCGGAGTCTCGAGCACGGTCACACTTGCCATGGCGCCGTACGCAGAGTCATATGAGATCGTTCTCATCTCTCCCTCCGCAACATCCGCGAGTCTCTCGGCGTACGGCAATTATGTCTATAGAACGGTCTCCTCCGACATTTATCTTGGAGCCGGCATGGCGAAAATCATCGGCGGGAGAAACGAAACGCAGAATGTGATGCTGATCAGCCTCGACACCAGTTACGGAAAGAGTCTCAGATATGCATTCCTCAAGGAGGCAAATGCGTCGTATCCGGATATGCATATCGTCTCCGACATATCGGTCCCCGACTCGGATACGGTGAACATAACGGAGATCATCACCGCAATGAAGGACACACATCCGCAGTCCGTTCTTCTGATCGTGAACCCGAGTCAGGGTGTAGAGATCATGAAAGCGGCGGAAAAGGAGGGCCTCTCCCCTGCATGGTTCGCTTCCGACACGTTGACCAACCGTCAGGTCCCTCTGGAAGTCGGTGCATACGCCGATGGTCTGATCGGATTTTCCCAGGCGAGAAGGATCTCCGATCCCTCATACGAGGAGCATTATATTGAGACATTCGGAGAAGAACTGATGGTCCGTGACTCGATCTACGGGTATGAGACGATGATCGTGGTGTCCCAGGCAATAGAAAACAGCGGATATACGGCAGACGGAATCAGGGAAGGCCTTGACCTGATCCGTCACGTAGGACTCACTGGAACCATCGTCTTCGATGAAAAAGGGGATGCATACCCTTCGTATGATGTGATGCGGCTCGAAAACGGCGAGTGGGTCGATCTTCCATGGAAAGAGGTGCTCACCTTCGAAAAGAAAGCCGCGGCGATCTCATCGGCCCACAGCACCTCCTCCCATTGATCTTTTTTTGATACCTTCTTCGTAAATATCAAGTAGTAATCCCGCCAACATAGTACCATGGCAATCACACTTGATTCAACTATCGCCGACCTTCTCCGCGAGAAACCTGAGTCTGCAGCAACCCTCCAGAGTTTTGGCATGGGCTGTCTCGGCTGCGCGATCGCAAACAATGAGACCATTCGCGAGGCTGCAATGGTCCACGGCATCCCATTAGAAGAGCTCGCAAAAAAGCTTGGACTCTAAATATTTTTCTTTTTTACTGATTTCAGTTCGAGGACGCCTGCCTCCGGATTTGCGAGAAGATGGTTTGCCACCCGCGGTTCGTGTACAAGACGGCAGTCCATGCAGCTCCATATCTCTCCGTGCGGCGTATCGATCATCTGACCGAGATCCGTGTCCATGCAGGGATAGAGCGGGCAGTAGCAAAAACTGCATTGCTGTTCGGCATAATTATGACACGGATAATACGGACAGTCCTCCGGGATCCATTCGTTCCAGTGGTCGCCCCCATATCGGCTGTAAATGAAAAATGACGGCCGGTGCCGTTTCACGATCGCAGGATTCCCCCGCGACCATCCGCGGGTCACGCCCCAGGTAGAGAGAAGATAGTTATCGAACCTGACCAGAGCTTCGGTCAAGGCATGAGATACGGCTTTTGAGATCCGCATCCCGGTCTCGGTAAGGGGTCCCGCAAACGTCTCCGGGATCCCGTCCGTCTTTTCACAAGCCACAACTACGGCGTCCGTGGACAGAGCACTGCCGGGAAGTTTTCTCGCCGCGATCACCTGCATCTTCGCTTCGGTGACCGTCATCATGGCACCGAGAAGTGCGGCATCGGTCAGAGGACGTTCGCAGGTGACGATGATATTGATCGTCCGATTCCGGTCTGAAACGGCGGCGGTCACGAAAACGGTAACGTAGTCATAGCGGGCGATGCAGAGATTCGTGATCGGCAGAGCGGTAAGAAGACCGAAATACGGCTCTAAAAAACCATTCCGCATCGACATGCTGTTTATGTAAAGAGCGGCATCATCCGAAAACTGCCGCGGGACGGAGATGTTCAGGATCGATCTGACATCCGAAAGACCTCCGTCGACACCGTTACTTGCCGCCCTAAAGTCCCCGCGGACGATCAGGGTATCTTTTCTCAGATAATACCGCATGGTCAGAACTTCCCGTCCTGCTCAAAGCTCCTGCCAAACTGCAGGGCAAGCTCCGCTTTATACAGCTCTTTACCCAGATAGCCCGCATGATCCAGAAGCGAGACCCCGTCTTCTGCGAGGATCGCGGAGAACACCTCATACCAGGATGTCCCGCGGATCGCCTTTCCATCTCTGACGGCGACGATGTATCCGTTTTCGATCCCGATCCGGAAGTTTCCTTTCGGATCATAGACGAGGGATTCCGAAGGAACCCCGGCATCCCGGATATCTTCGTACAGCAGAGGAGGTTCCCGACGGAACCGTTTTTCTTTGAGGATCAAAAGATCAAGCCCGACATCTTTTGGATACGGCCGGCCTTTCGACAAGGCCATCATCTCGACCGCACGCCGCATCTCGGCAGTTGCTCCATGCGTTTTGTCCGAGTGTTCGGAGATCAAAAGACACGCAGTCCCCGTTTCGGCCGCGACCGACGCGAGCACAGCACATATCCCCGGACTGTCCGCGTCCATCATCTCCACGACATTCACGCAGCCAAGTACCTTGGGACACATGGTCTTTGGCAAATATGCCGCAAGAGACCGGGTCATCCCCGAAAGCGGCGGCTGAAGAAGCGGGTCCGCAAGGATCCGGAAAAGGCCTGCCTCCATAGCAGCCAGGATCGTTTCTTCGAGCGATGCGTTGTCCCGCGGGATCAAAACCACCGCGGCTCCGGCCTCCAGGATCTTATCTGCGAGCAGAGGGATCGTTTCCTTTGTGAGAGAAAGGATCAGATCCGCACGGAAAAGCGACGCCTCGATCAGTTCGGGATCCAGCGTATCGATCGAGAGAGGGATCTCCAGATCCCCCACACTCGAAAAACACCTGACCACATCATCCTCGGTCGCATCGAACCCGAACCCGAGATCCACGATATCCGCGCCGTTCTCTTTTGCACGGATCACCGCGTCCCGAAGGAAGGGATGCCGGTGAGCATCCATAATCTCATGGATCACCTTGATCCGTGAGGATCCGCCGATCTTTACTCCCCGGATGGTCAAAAACGAGTCGGCCTCCCACTCCATAAGAACCAGATTCTGCCGGGCGGCCGCTGCCTTTTCTGCGAGAAGCATATCATCGGCCGGCATATCAGCGGAAAGCCTGCCGGCGGATATCAGCGGGACGCATATCCCCATGTCCGCCGCGTGGCGCGTTCCTTTACGAACGGGAACGCCCGTCCTCTTTTCTGTATCCTGAAAAGACGCCGTACACATCCCGGAAACGACCACAAGATCTGAGGGATGCGTGTGAATCAGCTTTTCTAACGACCCCGGCGTTAAAAATGACGCGATTTCGCCTGTTTCGACGATCTCACAGGTAAACTCTGTTACCTTGGATAATGCCAGACTGAGGGAGGATGCACTCTGGCGTCCTGTGGGAAAGAGAACATGCATTGTATGTTATCCTTATGTTTTTGTACTTACATAGTAATTACCTTAAGATGGTTCTGATAACGTGCGATCTGCATATCCACTCAAGCGCGTCGGCTGACGGGAAGTGTCCCGTCGCAGAGGTCATAGCGAAAGCGAAGGAACGCGGACTGGATGCGATCTCGATAACAGACCATGACACGACCGAAGGCGCAAAGCAGGCGCTCGCCATAAAAAATCCCGGGATCCTGATCATCCCGGGGATCGAGGTCTCGACCAAACAGGGACATGTCCTCGTTCTCGGCACGACCGAGATGTTCGAGCCGGGAAAAGACGCCCTCGAGACAATCCGGGAGGCAAAAGCACAAGGCTGCCTCACGATCATTCCCCACCCCTATCACAGATGGCGGCACGCGGTTGGTCTCCATTCGCCGAAAGCCCTGCGGGAAGCCGACGCGATCGAAGTGTTCAACAGTAGATACTATCTCGGGCTCGCAAACATCAGGGCGGCCAAATTCGCCAAAAAATACCATATACCGATGACCGCCGGGTCCGACGCCCACACCTGTCAGTTCGTCGGATACGGGATCAATATCATCGACGCAGAAGAACGGACAGTCCCTTCGATCCTTGAGGCGATCAGAAACGGAAAGCTCGAGAGCCGGTGTAAAAAGACCCCGATCAGGACCTACACATCCCAGTCGTTTCATAATGTCGTCCGAAAGGCGAGACGGCAGACCTCCCGGCTCAAACCGCGGCGGATGAGATGAAGCTCGCGTTCCTTGCGGGATACCGGGGACAGAACTTCGCCGGATCCCAGTACCAGCCGGATAAACGGACCGTGGAAGGGGAGTTTGTCGCCGGCGGGATCGAGCTCGGGCTGTTTGCCGATGCGAAGGAAGCGCATTTCCGGACCGCAGGACGGACCGATAAAGGTGTGAGTGCGAGAAAACAGCTGTTCTCGATCACGACCGATAAACCCGAACTCGCGGTCGAGGCACTGAACTTTCATCTGCCGGACGATATCTGGTGTATCGGCGCAGCCGAAGTCGACGACGAATTCTATCCCCGGTATGCCGCAAGGGAGCGGAGCTACCGGTATTATTTTCCCTACCCTGCGGATGTTTCCCGAATGCAGGACGCGGCTTCGCGGCTTGTCGGAACGCACAACTTCAGCGGGTTTGCAAAAATGGAGGCGGGCAGGGATCCGGTCAGGACCGTGACCCGCGCCGAGGTCTTCGAAGGAGCGGACGGCTGCCCGGTCTTCGAAGTTGCCGCGAAGAGTTTTCTCTGGAACATGGTCCGGGGCATGGCAGGCGCTTTGCAGACCGTCGGCCTCGGCCTTGCGGAGCCGGAAATCATCGACGACCTGCTCACCTCCCAAAAGGACCGGGTCCATCCGGCACCCGCCGAAGGACTCATCTTCTGGGATGTCGTCTGCGATCTTTCCTTCACGCCGATGCGGCAGAAACGCGAAGTAAAGCGATCGCTCGCCCGGGAAGCGGTCTGTGCCCGGGCAGATATGCATACCGCCGAAGCTCTTCTTGAGGACGAACCGGACGCGTTCTGGAAGAAAAAAGTGATACGGGGATATTCGACATTAATCAAAAAAACGTGAAGGGTCAGGCATTCATCTTCATCACGATCTCTTTTCCCCGCTTTTTTGCCTCGACCACACTCTCCGGCCAGCCCTGCACCCCGCCGTGCTTATCCATGCCCGGAAACAGCACATTATCCGCATAGGAAAAACCCGAATCATTGAAAAACGCCCTGACCACCGGAAACGCGGAATCAAAAATATACGGAAGATTCTGCCCCGACGTCCCGAGAAACACACCCTTGTGTTT
The DNA here is from genome assembly GCF_030655665.1 of Methanocorpusculum sp. Taxonomy (NCBI): domain Archaea; kingdom Methanobacteriati; phylum Methanobacteriota; class Methanomicrobia; order Methanomicrobiales; family Methanocorpusculaceae; genus Methanocorpusculum; species Methanocorpusculum sp. The sequence goes on from NZ_JAUSPQ010000006.1 coordinate 15,449, forward strand.
TTTCAGATGGGCGGCGTCAAAGACGAGGGTCTTTCGAATGAACTTCTGCGCCCACAAAAACTGACCGCGGTCGATAAAGGATTTCATCTCGGCCGTCACCGTCATCGAATAGATCGGAGACGCCAGAACCAGAATATCCGACTCCAGCATCTGGTCGAACACCGGCGTTAACGCGTCTTTGATGACGCAGACACCGTTTTTATGGCAGGCATTACATCCTTTGCAGTTTTTGTGTTCGATCTCCACGAGACGGATGGTCGTTACGTCTGCACCGGCTTCTTTTGCCCCTGCGACGAAGGCATTCAGCACCGTCTCGGTGTTCCCCCCCTTCCTCGGGCTTCCGTTGATGACGAGCATGGTCGTCATTCTTTCACCATCAGTGCCGCCATCGCGTCCCCGGCTTCTTTTGCCCGGGCGATCACCTCGGGGTTTTTCCGGAAATCACTGATCTTGTCGAGACCCGGGAGAAGGAGGTACCGGATCCGTGAAACCGGGATTTGGGACACATCGAAGAGGAACTGAGCGACCGGAACGGTGTGGTCGAAGATCCCTTCACGGTTCTGTCCGGAAGCCGAGATGAACATCCCGAACTTTTTTCCTTCGGGTTTTGGAAGGTCGTGGAGGACATACTTTCTCGACCAGAAAACCTGACAGCGGTCGATGAGGATTTTTCCCTGACCACAGACAGACATGGAATAGACGGGGGATGCGAAGATGAGAAGGTCGCAAGCCCGGATCTTTTCGCCGAGTTCAACAAAATCGTCTACATGGATGCATACGCCGGCTTTTTCGCATTTACCGCAGCCTTTGCAGGGATTGATATTGAGGTCGTTTAAGACGACCTTTTCGACAGACATCTCGGAAAACGATTCGAGCACCTTGTCGAGGGCGGATTCAGTATTGCCGTGACGACGCGGTGAAGTTGTGATGGCAAGGACGGATAAGGGCATTTATTCAGTATATTACCCCGAATACAGATAAATCCAGTGATGGGGAAAGGGAAGTATGAAAAACCTCATCACCATCCGGGACCAATGGAAAGTATGCATGTTTCGGCAGGGAGACTGGCGATCGGATTTGCGGTTCTGGCGGCTGTTTTGTACGGGATCAGCTCTCCTGTGGCGAAGATCCTGCTCGAAACGACGTCCCCCGAGCTGATGGCGGCCCTGTTGTATCTGGGGGCGGGTATCGGGATGTTTGCGGTGAATCTCGTGACCCATCGGCGGAACCGGGAGCGAAAGGAGGCGCCGCTTTCGCGAAAAGATCTGCCGTTCGTGATTGGGATGATCGTGCTGGATATTGCGGCGCCGATCCTTTTGATGCTGGGTCTTTCGCTGACGACTGCCGCAAATGCCTCGCTTTTGAATAATTTTGAGATCGTGACGACGGCGCTTGTCGCCCTCTTGATATTTCGGGAGACGATCGACCGGCGTTTGTGGATCGCGATCGTGTTGATCGTGGCGGGGAGTGTTCTTTTAACAGTGAACGATGCGGGCAGTTTTTCGTTTTCGGCGGGGTCGATCCTCGTGATCCTCGCGTGTGTGTGCTGGGGTGTGGAGAACAACTGTACGCGGATGCTTTCGCTGAAGAATCCGATGCAGATCGTTGTTGTCAAAGGGTTCGGGGCAGGGTTCGGGGCTTTGCTGATCGCGTTTCTGGCGTCCGGGATGCAGACGGATCTCCCTAGTGTGGTCGCGGCGCTTGTTCTCGGATTTTTTGCGTACGGTCTTTCGATCTATCTGTATGTGCTTGCCCAGCGGCAGCTTGGAGCGGCGAGGACGAGTGCGTTTTATGCGGTGGCGCCGTTTATCGGGGCAGGTATTTCGTTCGTGGTGTTCCGGACGCCGCTTACCCCGCTGTTTGTTTTAGCGGCGGGGATCATGGTCGTTGGAGCGTATTTTGCGGCGACGGGAGGCCATGTGCATTTCCATATCCATGAGTCGGTGAGGCATGATCACCGGCACGGGCATGATGACGGTCATCATACGCATGTCCATGATCCTCCGGTCGAGGGAGAACATAGTCATGAACATCTGCATGAACGTCTGGAACACGATCATCCGCACGGAGCGGATATGCATCACGTTCACGTGCATGAAGAGAAGAAGTGAGAGAATGGTGATTCTACCATCGCGTCATGTCCCTGCATATTCCTTTTGTTGATGCAAGAAACATCCTCGGATTTCAAAAAAAAATGGTTCGAATTTGAGACGAATTAAATGGACTTTTCGTTTTGATAAATCTCTCGGCTATTCTGTTGAAAAGCCAGTCACTTTAGAAGGCGGGGATATCTGTGCGTCGTGATGCGGAAATAATCATGTTTCCTCCCGATAGACGAAATGCTGTACCCCTCTATCCATTATTCCAAATAACTCTGCTGCATTTGCCGGGTAGATTTTGATACTATTCAGGTTATCTATTGGTATCCAATGAAACTCAATATTGAATGGCCGCTCATTCATTTGCTCTATACCTATAAACATTCGGTCAAGCGGTATTTGCGTAGTATCATCAAGCGTTACAAGATAATAATTGCATATTTGATGACATGGCTTTTCACCCCACGGAAAAAATATTTCTGCAACCCATTTAAGTTCGTTTACTGAAATATTAGCACCAATTTCCTCTTTGAACTCGCGAATTAGTGTCTTAGCGTTGGTTTCTCCAAAAGAAACATGTCCGCCGGGAAATGCAAAACCTGTATCATTGGTTGGCTTTTGCAAAAGCACCTTGCCGTTATGAATTAAAATCCCTGCTACACGGTAACTAAATATCCAGTCATCGGTTTTGAACAATATATCACTCATGAATGTTTTCCTTTACCCAAAAATGCAAATATCAGCATTTCTAACTGCCCCTGTGCATTTATCACGAAACACGTCGAGCCTTCGAAGATAAATATCCTTGTATTCCTTAAAGAGAAAAAAAATTGTTCAGGTTACAGCAGAACCGTTATTCCGAGCAGGATAATTGGGAGGAGAAGTACCGCCAGCAGTGCGCTAAGATAGAGATATACGCGTTTTTTCGAATTGGTCGTCAGGGCGGCGCCGATCAGCCATGTGACGATGACCCCGTAGAGAAAACCTATCCGGTGAGCGGTATCCGGGATGACGGGGGATGCGTTTAGTATTTCTGCAAGAGGGAGGAGGAGATATACTACTGCCGAGAAGAGAAGGATCCCAATAAGGAGTCTGATGCTTTCAAAATTTTTCCAGACGGCAAAGGAGATCATGACGCATATCATCCCGAATACGGCACACACCATTCCAGAAAATCCGACTATTTGTACCAGATGAAGGCCCGGCACCAAAAGTAAGGCTGTTGAGCATGAGAAGGGGAGGATGGTTACAAAGAGGAGACATGCGATGAACGGGCAAAGATAAAACCGTTTGTCCAGTTTCGGAAATATGGCTGTGATGAGCATCAGAAAGATGCCGAGAATGAAGAAGATCAGGAGGTTTGTTAACAAATGCATCGGTATCTCATGGCAAAACGGTGCGAGATAGAGTGCCAGGAGGGTGGTGCCGGAGGAAGAGAGGGAGACGGCGTCTATGGGGAGTATGCCGCAGTACAGGAGCGTCCACATGGCGACGAGGACGATTCCAAGAATGAGCCAGTATATCAGGATGAATAGGCGGAATCTCGAGGGCGGGAGGCTGATGTTCCTGTCGTTCAGGTGCTCGGAGAGGGGAGTGGGCCAGGTCATGGGGATATGCAGTTATTATGATGATGACCTGATAAGTTTGACGCAAGGGATAGTCCGGCAGGATAAGTATTATTGCGTTCCCGGGTGATGGAGAATAGTATGGATGCAAAAGAGCTGGAAGAGGATGTCCGGGGATTGTATTCACCGGATACGAAAGCGGCGTATGCAAGTTTTCTGCGGCTGAAGGCGGAGAGCGAGGCGGGCAATGCGGTGTACCGGTTCTGGGACGATTTTGCCGGGATGATTCATAGCGAGAATTCGTATGTCCGGACCCGGGGCCTTTTGCTGATCGCAGAAAACGCGAAATGGGATGCGGATCATAAGCTGGACGGTGTTCTCCCCCGGTATCTGGAGCATGTGTGTGACGAGAAGCCGATCACGGCCCGTCAGTGTATTCAGGCGCTGAAGAGTATCGTTTCGGCAAGGAGGGATCTGGTCCCGGAGATCAGGGAGGCACTGGAGCATGCCGATACGGGGAGGTATAATGCGAATATGCGGCCGCTGATCGAGCGGGATATCGCGGGTGTGCTGAAGATGATGGAGGGGTGAGGGGGACTATTTTAGATGTTAGAGAGTGAAGTAATACAATATGACTGATGGTAACGAGAGTGATTTTGAACCAACTGATGAGAGTATTCTTTATGCACAAGAATTAGTGTCTGAACATTTGAATCGTCAACTTGGATGGACAACAGAATTGGATCAAAAAGCAGCGTCCGTAATTTCAGTAATTGGAATTGTTCTTGCTTTGGAGGTCCCATTAGTAGTATTTCAACAGAATATCTTAACAAATATCGTATTCATCCCAATAATAATTGTAATCTATTTTTTGTTTTTTCTACAATTAAGCTGCTTTAGTCTCACATTGTTGTTCTCATACAAGGGTCATAAAATAAAACCTATACCTACTCCGGATAAAATTTTACTTGTGAAAGAAATACTTGATGGTCATACATTTAAGGATAAACGTTCAGCAGTAATCCAAAATATTGCGGATATGCTAATGGCGTCAAAAGCAATTCTTGATAGTCTTGATAGGAAAGCAATGGATGTTAGTAGAAGTCAACAGTTTTTCCTCATTGGTGGAATATCACTAGCAATCCTGCTTAGTGGTCTCATCCTTGTAGGTATGATTTAATAGAGAAGACATCTATTTTTATATAATGACGAGAGAAGAAAAGGTTGGGAAAAAATCCTTAGAAGAGAGTTCTTTTAGAAAATCAGAGAGAATTCTCAATACACATCTTGAAATGCCCGAAGGAAGAACACAGCCTGTCAAAAAGGCCGGCAGTCTTACAGGCGACAGAAAATAATTGTTGACGTGTCTGGTGGGAAAAACACCACCATTTTACGTATATGTGTTAAGTATTTTTCATCTATTTTCCGGTGTCATTTCTTTATCATAGCATAAGCTTCCATCAAAAATACATCCCAAAAATGCCCTTTGAACACATCACATGATAAATTTGTGTACGGGATATGTACAGACACATGAGAAATCCCTTTTCTGTATGAATTCCCCGTGAAAAAAAGAATATTCTATGGACTCAGATTCTGGAACATAATGCCGAGACGGGTGATGAGAGCTGCAAGAATGAAGTACCCGAGAACGATATGGATGGTCACACAGAGCAAAGCAGGATAATCCAGCACGATGGCCGCGAGATCAGTGATGCTGAACATCATCAGGTTGGTCTGCAGGAAGGCAATGATAAAATCATGTGCATCCAGCACTGTTGTGACGGCACCTGCCAGGATAGGGTGGGTTTGTAACGGCAGGATATACTGATAGATGAGTGCCCAAATCAAATTCCAGCCGAAAAATACAGCAATGACCCGTTTTGTCGAGCTGCCGTAGTTGGAGATCCACCAGAAGAGCCGGACAAAAGCATTGATGATCCTATCGACCCAAGAATGTTTGGTTTCCCAGTTTTTCTTTTCCGGGAATTTTCCGGATGAGAATTTGGAGATGAGTTTGGTCTTGATTTCTGCCATATCCGGGTAGAATTTCGGCATTTTATACCATTGTTCCCAGCGAAGCTGCCGGATGTTTCGTTCGAGCTGTGTTCTGAGTTCCGGTTCGATGCGGGCTGATGAGAGAGATGTTCCAGTGAAATCGGTTTTATCATCTATGGTGTTGCTGAAAAACAGGGTCTCCCCATCAACTATGGCTAGAATGAATTCTGCCCCCTCAAGATGGGCACTATTGAATCGGGCTCCTTCAAGATGGGTACCTATGAAATTGGCTCTATCAAGATGCGCACCCATGAAATTTGCTTTCTCAAGTTGTGCCCTTCTGAAATTTGCTCCTTCAAGATTGGCAAAATAGAAATTGGCTCCATCAAGATGGGCACTATTGAATCGGGCTCCTTCAAGATGGGCAAAATGGAAATCGGCCCCTTCCAGATGTACGCCTGAGAAATTTGCTTTTTTCCGAATTTCATCGGTAAAATCTTCATCTTGAAAATCAGGTTTTACAAAACCAGAACGATTATCAAATAATTTCCCAATATTTTCCGAATCATATCCCTCACTCGGAAAACGCCTCCCCCATTCAGATCTCAGATATGCCTCATACGCCTGATTCCACTCTTCGATTCCGTCATTCTGAGCACACGTAATTAAAAAATCATGGCTCAGTCTATCATACAGTTCTTTATTCCATCCTTCCGATCTTTCATCCACATCCACCATAATATCATAGAGTAGTCCCTCCCTCATGATTATAATACCTCAAAGATGTTCAGGGTGCACATTTTTCTCAAAACCCTGGGAAAATTTTCTAAAACCTAAATATACCCCTAATTACTACAAAATACAGAGTTTCGGAAAAAATCTGCACCCTCACCAAAAACCTTCAAATAAGCCTATTTTTCAAAAAATAACGCAAATCATACCAAAATAAGGGTGCACGTAGATTTTTGAAACCTGCACCCTCAGCACAAATAAAAAACAAGGGTGCAGGTCCGACGTGCACCCTACTTTTTCAGAACACAGCTGAAAAACCGTGTTCCACGAACCGTTTTCTCCTCAAACCCGTACACCCGCATCCCCTTAAACAGCCCCCTCTTCTCCTTCTCCGACAGACCCTGCCGGAAATTCACCTGAGAATACTCATCATACCCTGGCATCTGGATCTTTGCAAGGCCCACCGGGATATCATGCCGGGCACACCACGCAATATACGCCTCCTCCAGCTCCAGGCGGGACACCTTCCCCGTCTCCGACCTCTCCACGCACTCCTCGATGAATGCCGACACCTCGAAGCCTGCCAGAAGCTCGTTCTGCGTCGCCGCACAAAACGCCGGCACCGGCAAAAGCCCCTCATTGATATACGCAATCAGCTCATCCACCACCATCGAAAAGATCGCATCCCCCTCGGCAAGCAAAGACTCCCGGATATCACGCACCCGCTCATCCCCCGCAAACAGATGCGGGAACGGGATCGTAAAGATCCGGCGCAGAAGGGCAAAATCCAGAACCTTATCGAACCGGGGCAGCTCATTCGTTACCCCGACAGGCGTACAGACGATCTTCTGCGGGCGGGACTTCTCATACATATCCCGGAACCGACTCGTCACCGCGTCCCCAGTAAGAGCTTTCACCGTGTCCGCACTGATCCGCCCGCCCCGGGACTCCTCATCGCTCGCCTCCGAAATCAGCATCGCACGCTTCGAAAGCGACCGGTAAATACCCGACGCCGGACGGTCCTCGAACCCTGCATACAGCTCCCGGACCGACGCCTCCGACATCTCCGACCCGAAAATATCCCGCAGCACATCGATCGTCGTCGACTTCCCGTTACTCCCCTTTCCCCACAGGAAAAGGATGATCTGCTCCGGATTCGCCGGATACAGCAGATAGCCCAGCAGGCGCAGAAAACACCGCCCGAGCTCCATCATCCGAAGCGTCCGCTCATCTTCGGTCAGATCGCTCGTATTGTCCGTGAACACCGCTTTCAGGTGGTCGATGAACGCCTGCGAGCGAAGCCCCGGCGTATAGGTCCGATCGAGATAGATCAGCGGATACTTCTCGCGGATCGAATCGCACGCCCAGATCGGGATGATTTCGCCGGTTTTACAGTCGATTGCGCCGTTCTTAAAGGTGATATACCGGTCGTCGGACGCTTCGGCGAGATTCACCTGCATCGAAGAGCCTTCGATCATCTTCCGGAGAGCGACCTGTTTTGTGTGGTTCTTGCTCAGATTCACGTGATTCTGGAGCTGAGTGACAAGATTCCGCATCTCAGGCGTGTTTTCGATCTCTGCACGGCGCTTCCAGTAGTTTAGCTCCTCTTCGGTGCTTTTCCCAACGAGCCGGAGGACCTGCCCGATCTTTTCTTTGGCAGGTTCCCAGTGGTTGTCGATCCAGGCAAACCATTCACCCCGGGTCGCGTCATATCTGAGATAGCGGGCGGCTTCTTTTTCGAACCGGACGGCGTTTCCTTCGTCGTTGAGCGAGTTGAGCAGAGCTTCGGGCGTCGGGAGCTGCCCGCGGGTCATGGTCTTTCTCTCCCAGGGCGGGGCAAAAGACGGATCAAAGAACCGGAGAAGATACGCTTTTTCGGGTCCTTCGGGTTCGGTGTCGATGATGTGTTCTTTGACGGCGCGACGAAGATCGGCGCTGGTATCACTGGTGGTGAGGATGTCTTTGAGCTGGCCGTTTTTGTAGAGGTTGATCCGGTAGGACTCGACGTCGAGACCGATCGGGGCTCCGCTGGGCGAAAGAGGTTCTGTGATCGTTTCTTTGAGTTCGGCGGTGTAGCCCGCCGGAAGCGGAATGGGTAGTTCGTTCAAGGCCGTTACTTCCCTCCGTTGTTTTTTAGGGGTTGATATATCTTTGATATCATTTTATACAAATAAGTTTGGATAGCAGAGTATTTATAGATATACGTAGAATAGGTATGTAGAGTAATTATGGCTGAAGAAAAGAATGATGATCAGATCCTGATTCGGCTCCCGAAGAACCTGAAGATGCAGCTGGAAACAGCGGCACGCGTGGAAGGGACGACGGTTCAGGATTGGGTGCGAAAAGCGATGGTGAATCGGATCAGTCTGCTGAATGTGTGCCCGGTTTGCGGTACGGTGAATTCCGGGACGGCGAAGTTCTGTAATGAGTGCGGGGCGAGTCTGAAGGATAGTAAGAGGGCGATGTATTTCGAGTGGATGAAGGATCTGCTGAAGGAGGCGTTGGAGGAGGGCAGGGATCTTGACGCGGTTCTGGCGTATCTGGAGGATCCGGCAGGGGAGCAGGCGAAGCTCGAGAAGAAGGGGAAGACGATCGTGCGGACTGAAGTGAAAAAATAATCTTTTTTTTTAAGATATCTTTATCGTAAAAGACGTGAATGATTCATTCATTATCATGTGTAGAGATTCATTAACGCCAAATATGCGAAAAGAGGTCGAAGAGATTGTAGCTGCAAAATTAAAAGAGCGAGAAAATGATAGATCTAATCAATCAACTGATTCTCTGAACGTACTTGCAGACAAGACAAAAGAACAGAAGATTGAGGGGAATGATTCTTCAATTACCGAATTATTACAAGAGATTCTAAACGAAACAAAAAAACAGACTAAATTACTTTCAGAAAATAAATATTCATCAAATATTCTGGAAAAAATAATTTTTGTATTTGCAGGATTGTCACTCATCTCTGCCTTAGCTTCGATAAATATAGCTTCCTTGGAATTAAACGATAGTGGAAATCCAACGGGATTGGGTATTTTTTATTTGACTCTTATCTTTATTTTCATAGGAATTATTATTATTTGGGCAGAAATGATCAAGACTTGTCTCAAAAAAATAGGAGATAAGCATCAAACCCTTAGGAAAATTTTTGAGGCAGTATTAATGATTGGGATCTCTCTTATTTCAGTAATTATTACTATAAATGTTCTAATCATCCTGCCTCTATTAGGGATATTTATGTTAATAATTACTATAATCATGATAGGGATAACTATTTGTCACATTATTAGAGATAATTTTACAACAATAAAGTAAATTTGTGAATTTAACCCTAATTTTTCTATGAAGTTCCAGCTAAAATATATTAATATAGGACTTCTGAGATATGCTCTCGATCAAAAAGCTGACGTACGAGTAAGATTTATTTTGATTTCATGTACGGCATTCGTGTGGATACAAGAAATAAAACAAACCGCGAATCGGCGCGAATCCCGCCCAACACTTCAAAAATCAAATACCATCAAGAAAGAGTGACATCAGTCTTCTCAAGGATGAACAGACTCCCGGAAGACGACAACTTCATTAGAAACCATATCCAATATGTAAAAGTATTTTCGCGAGGGTATCCAAGTGGCCAACGGAGACTGACTCAAGATCTGTTCTTAAGTAGTTCGCGGGTTCGAATCCCTCCCCTCGCATCTGATTTAGGGGTAATAGTTATCTGGAAAATTTTGAATCCCCTACGTGTGATATCACACAGTTCTGAAAAATTACTTGCACAATAACGTACTCTTTTCCAAACACACTTGGTTGTATCAAAAACTTTATGATGATTGCGCCCGCAACTATATTGTTGCGGGCGCAACATTATAGATCCAACAAAGAAAAGCTAAGGATTGGAAATCATTATAATGAGCAATAAGGGATTCATTGGAAAATTCGTTTCATTTCTCTACAGGTATAATCAGATCTACCTTGACAAAGAATTGAAATCTTACAATATTGGACCCGGACAGTTTTACCTTTTAATGCCACTTTTTCAAAAAGATGGAGTAAATCAGGAATCACTTGGTCAGTCCATTAATCTGGATAGAGCGAACGTCACAAGAGCCGTACAAAAACTCGTTAAGGAAGGCTATGTTTATCGACAGAGAGACGAAAAAGACAAACGATCCTATAGAGTGTTTCTAACCGAAAAAGGGAAAGCGATAGAACCCGGTCTCAAAAAGATAGCATTAGAATGGGAGAATATTCTCTTATCTAATTTTGATCCTGATCAAAGACAAACTATTGTGAATTCTTTCGAGGATATGATCAAAAACGTATCCCGGACAATGGAAAAATAGTCGGAGAGATCATGGAATTCAAAAATATTCACATACTCATGCTCTGTCTCGTTGCATTTTTTGCAATGGCTGGAGGGGCTCTTCTGGCACCCGTATTACCGGAGATGGTGGGGCCCTTGGAGACCCCCGCACAGAATATAGCACTGATTATGTCTGTGTTTACGTTCTCAACAGCGGTCTTCACCCTCATCATAGGACATTTTATTGACCGTGTAAATCGTAAGAGGATACTGGTCCCAAGCCTTATACTCTATGGAATAACGGGACTGGTGAGTTTTTTTGTAGCGGATTTCCCGTTACTCCTTATCCTAAGGTTTGTACAGGGGATTGGCGTGGCGGGGATGACATCCATGGCCATGCTGGTCATAGGAGATGTCTACACCGGCCTTGATCGTGTGAGGGCCATGAGTAAGATCAGCATATCATTTGCCTTTGGATCAGTATTTGCCCCAGTGATCGGGGGCGGCCTTGCTATGCTGGGATGGAACTATGCATTCCTGTTTTATACACTTTCCCTGCCATTTGCGATTGTGATAATCACATTACTCCCTGAGACAAAAGTCCAGATAGAAACCGGCGATCAGAAGGGGATACTTGAAGCACTCAAATGTCTTAGGAGTGTGCCAATCATCTACACAATATTCATGGGGTTCTCAATCTTTTTCATGTTGTTTGCCATGATGACGTACGTTCCCTTCATGCTCAAGAGTTCATTCGGCTATGCGTCAGGGGCATCAGGACTTATGCTCGCCATTCCGGGAATCACATGCATGCTGCTTGCATCCCGTGTGGGGCCCCTTGCCGGCAAGTATTCCTTGCTCATGGTGATTGTTGGGGGTTTTGCCTGTGTCGGCCTGTCGATGATATGCATGCCGGTTTTGCATTCCGTTGCCGGAGTGGTTCTTGCATTATTACTGTTCGGAGCAGGTCTTATTCTTGCCCAAACGGCCATTGATGTGCAGATTATTGATATTTCCCCACCCGAATCAAGAGGAGGAGTGATCTCAATTCACAACTGCATGAAATACGTTGGTCAGAGTGCTTCTCCTGTTGTACTTGGTATCCTCCTCGTGTATTTCGGCCTGAACGCAGTTTTTATAGCTGCAGGTGTCTTCGGGTTGCTTATCGCCCTGACAACGTACCTGATGAAAAAACGGTTTGGTGGTTCAAGCAATCCTCAGGTTAAAGATACGAAAGCACAAACTCTATAGATATCTCCAAATTTTTTTGCGATTTTTCGAACATTCGTATCTGAAGATTAAGGACAGAGGTGTTAAGAGTAATCTCCTTCCTGAGTATGGAGGCACAGATTATAGAGCGTGAAAAACTTCACCGCTTAATCTCCACCCCCACCTCGTTATGCCGCAGGAATCCGGGCATCCATGGAGGATTATACCGCATCAAAAACACCTCTCCCGCCGCCTCGATCCCCGCATCCTTGAGCCCTTTTCGGAGCCATGCCTCCTCCTCCCTCACATCCTTCTCATGGGTTTTTCCCTTGAATGTGATAACGGCAACTTCCCGCTCAGGGACCGGAACGATCCGGACCTTCATGTCCAGCGGCTCCGGGATCTCATCCAGGGTTTTTCCCGCAGGCATCACAAACGACATCGTGGTCCCGTCGGAAACGACCGGCGCCGTCATAGGGATCTTTGCCGACGTGATCACCGGAGCAGTCATCGGAATAGTATTTTTCGCGGAATTTTTACCCGTGATATAGGCAAACAGCAGATTGAACCCTGAATCATCCCCTGCACTGTCGACCGTTGCGAGCACAAGTGCGGGATACTTCCGATACTCAATCTCTCCCGCCTTCCCCGTGACCTCATAGGAGATCGTTTCCGTCATGATCCGGGCCCTCCCGGGAAGAGGGAAATCGAAGAGGGGGCATGCGTAATTCCATAGATCGTCATACTATCTTGCTTCGTCACAAAGACGAAATAGGTAACTGATGAGGCAAATCGGCCGCGGATTAAAAAATTCCTTCGAGAAAAAATCCAAAATAATTTTCACCGTTTTTTGTGAAAAAATTTAATTCCTCAAAGAACATTAATGAAAATATTATGAGGAAAGTAGAAGCGGCACTCGCCGTTTTACTCATCATCCTATCACTGACTTCCTGTGCCGCAGCACATGTCCCGCAAATAACCGGAGCAAACGAAGGAATACAAAACGCCGTCCATATCGATGACCCCTACAAATCATGGGCATTCTACGGCACATTCCAAAATGCCGGATCGGTTGCCTACTATCAATTTTCCCTTGAGACCGGAGACCGGCTCTGGTTCTCCGTATTTACCCCGGATATAGGGGCCGCCAATCCCGAGGCGGTCCTCATCGGCCCGGAGATCGAAAACGAGGGAGATATCCCAGCCGGCGTCGTTCTTTTCGATAACGAAGGATACATCGTCATCCCGGGAGAAGCCCCCGACCTTCCCGAGTATGAACCCTTCACCCCTGCCGCAAACTACCAGTGGCTGGAATACGAATACATCGCCGAGTCCTCCGGCACGTATTTTATTGCGATGGTCAACAACGGAACGGGGGCCGGAAATTACGGTCTTGCCCTCGGCTACCGCGAAGAGTTTTCTCTTCCCGAGTGGGTCATGATCCCGATCTCGATCGCGAATATACGCATATGGGAAGGAAACAGTCAGGCATTCGTCATCGGATTCCCTCTCCTGATCGTCGTATTCGGGCTGGTCTATCTCTTTAGAGTAAAAAAAGAGCCGGTGCCCATCAATCCGGAGACGCTCGCCGGATCTGCCGGAGGTCTCCTGTATATCGCCGGATCGGCATTCATGCTTATCCAGGCGATGCTCGCACTCAGTAGAACTGGGTTCGAGGCATCATTCGCCGTAACGGCGGTTTTTATTCTGATCCCGTTCGTTTTGGGATGCCTGGTATTGAGATATTATGTCCGACCCGGGAAAAAGCCGGTGAGATATCGATGGCTGAAACTCCTGATCCTCGGCATTCTCGGACTGGTTGTCTGGGCAGGGTATGTTGTCGGCCCGATCCTCGTGATATGTGCCGGACTAAAAGCCCTGTTCGATGCGAAAAGCAGGGAAAAAAGAAATTCGCGCTGATCCATACCCGACCGTATGGACAGGATCGCCTTTCTCAGAAAATTCTGGTTTTCGGGATCCCTCCCCTCGCATCAGAAAAACAGGGTATAATGCTTATAAAGTCCCGGGTTTAATACAGCTGAACAAGAATTTGATTGACGTTCTAAAGAAATGCAGTAGGGTGATACAATGGACTTGCGTTTAAAGTTTAATGAAGATGAAATGAACTACGATCACGTAAGACCCACATACCCTGATGAATTGTTTGCGGATATAATCAGGTATTCTTCAGTTGATGAGGGAAGTCATTCTTTAGAGATAGGAATTGGCACAGGGCAAGCAACAAAATCTATTCTCCAAACCGGCTGCTTGGTTACTGCGATTGAACTCGGCGATAAATTGAGTGACTTGGTAAAAAAGAAGTTTAGCAAATACGATAATTTCAATGTTATCAATGCCGACTTTATGACGCTGCCTCTTGAATCGGATTCATACGATCTGGTGTATTGTGCAACCGCCTTTCACTGGCTGCCTTTGGAAGAAGGATACGGTAAGGTAAAAGATATTTTAAAACAGGGCGGCACTATAGCATTATTTTGGAATCATCCGTTTCCCAACAGAAAAGACGATATGAGCAATCAAGTAAACAAACGAGTATATGATACATATTGTCCATCCGATAAGGAGATCGTTGAATTTGGTGAAAAAGATTGTGAACGACGCACACGCGAATTAGAACAATTTGGGTTTAAAGATGTCAAAGCAAAATTGTATCATCGGGTCCGCACGCTCACCTCTGATTCTTATATTGCTTTACTAAACACATATTCAGATCATCGAACTTTAGATGTCAAGATAAAAGATGCTTTTGAAGCTGAGATGAAAACGTTAATTGATGAAATCGGGGGTAAAATCAATATATACGATACCATAGACCTATATTTAGCGAGAAAACCATAACTGCACAAAAATGAGCATAAGGAGAAATCGACGGGTTTTGGTCTGTTGCTCTCAAATAGGAATCGTTTATCGCAAAAAATCCCATAATACGTGAAACATTTTCTGAATTATAATTATGATGAACGACGACCGTTATTCAAAAAAAATGGAATGGTCACAGCAGTCTGGTTTTCGTATCCTTCCCTTCACCGGTCGTCAGCTTTTTGATCACCATCACCCGGAACACATCATCACTGTCGTTGATCAGCACATGCGGCACGCATTTCGGGCTTTCGACCAGGAAATTCTCCTCGACCCCCGTCTCTTCGTCGCCGATCACGACGATGCCCTTCCCTTCCAGCACATAAAACAGCACATCCACCGGCGTCATATGCTTTTTCAGCGTCTCGCCCGGCTGCAGGGTAATGACCACCACATCGGTACTTGGTGAGCCGTGGACTTTGCGGACATCCACATTATGCGGGTTCTCCGAGATCGGAGTTTTATCCAGCGTTGTTACGTAGATCGTCATACTATCTTGCTTAGTCAGTGACGGGAAATAGCTTCCTGATGAGGTAGAATTGTTTATCCGAGATCACCAGATCCCCGGGAAAAGCCGATACCGCACTTTCTCTGCATAAGCCTGATACCCGACAAGCTCTCTCTTTAGAGTAGCATCCTCCCGCCTGGTCCGTACGACAAAGAGGATAACCGTGATCACGGCCGGTATAAGTGCCCAGAAAGAGCCAAGCATCAGAGGTTGGGCAAGAACGATCAAAATAAAACCCAGATACCCGGGATGACGAACGAAACGGTAGGGACCGGTGGTCACGGCACGGTGATCCTTCTCATCCTGAATACGGACAACACGGGAAAAAAAGCGGTTTGTCAGCATCGCCCAGGTAAATAGACCGTAGCCGATAAGAAAGAAACAGAGAGCAATCCCTTCCGCGAAGATCGGGACCTGTCCGATCCAGCCGAACCGCAGAGCGAGGCCTGCTATCAGGAGAGGAAGCAGACCAACAAGGTTCATCGCTCTGACCAGACGGGCATCCCAGTCCTTTGCCCCTTTCTGTTTATGCATCCGTTCCAGGATCAGATCCGGGCTGCAAAGGAGGGTAACGAACGCGGTGGCCGCGAACATGACGCCGAGGATGACCCAGGCCATCGGCCAGCTGAACGTACCCGCCGAAACGAACAGGATCACCCCCATGATCAGAACCGGGATCGTTCCGGACAGGATACCCTTCACCCGAAGGATACGCACGGCATTCTTCGAAAGGGGCTCGCTGCCCTGCGGGTTCATACAGTTTTCCCCGTGTTTTCGCGTCTGTACACGATCCGGCCGTCCTTCCATGTCTCATCAACGACCGGGGGATTTTGGGGGTCGAGTTCTCCTGCAAGGATCACGAGATCCGCGACCAATCCGCCTTTCAGCATGCCCCGCTCGTTCTCCTGCCCGCCGGCCCATGCCCCTCCGGCAGTGTACATCCGGAGCCATTCCTCGAACGGAAGGACCTGATCGGGGAAGATGGTTCTGCCGTCACCGGCACTCATGGTCGAACCCATCACCGAACATTTGATCGGATCGCGGGCTTCCATGAATCCTCCGGGATCATCACTGCTCGCCGCAACGACCACGCCCGCACGGGAAAGATCGCCGAACGCGAACCATTTTCCTTCATCGAGAGGAGCACGCTTCATGCCCTCACCCCGGACAAGGAACTGCGGCTGGATCGAGACGCAGGCGTTCATTTTCGCAAGCCGCCCGATCTGGCTGTCGGAAAGGAGGGCCACATGCTCGAATCTGGGCCGAAGCACGAAGCCGGCGGGTGTTTCCTTTGCCGCCTGTTCGTAGGCATCGAGTACGGCGTCGGTCGTGGCGTTCCCGAAAGAATGGACACAGGTCTGGAATCCGTGACGGGCGGCGGCGCATAATGCTTCGGCGAAATCGTCCCGGTATTTTCCGGTTTTGATTATCTGACCGTGCATCTTCATGGCAAATCCAACGGTCTCCGAGGTTGCTCCGTCGGCAAAGAGTTTCACCGGACCGGTCCGGAGTTGCTCATCTCCCGTTCCGGTCACGGGACCGGCGAGACGGGGGCCGAGATCGTTGTCGAGTACGGCGGCGCCGTGCGGCATCATCAGGACAGAGACAGGAAGTCTCCCTTCATCATAGAGCAGACGGTAGGCGGCCTCCGCTGCGGGGGTGACGCCCGGATCGTGGACCGCGGTGATTCCAAACGGCAGAAGTTCGCGGCCCCGTGCCTCAATGAGGTCGGCATGCCGCCGGGTGTCTGCGTTCATGATTTCCCGGAACACCGGGACCTGGGCTTCTTCGATCAGGACACCGGTGGGAACTCCCTCCGGATTACGCTGGATAATCCCGCACCGCGGGTCCGGCGTCGACGAGTCGATGCCGAGGATCTCCAGCGCCCGGCTGTTGACAACGCTTTTGTGAAAGGTCGCCTGAACGAGAACGACCGGACGGTCGGGACAGAACGCATCGAGATCCGCCCGGGTGAATTCCCGGCCCCCGCACTGGGCATCGAACCAGCCGAATCCGACAAGCCAGCCGGTTCCGGGATGCAGTTTTTCGTGTTCGGCGAGGCCTGCAAACAGCGCCTTCTCATCGGTGATGCCGATGAGGTTTGCCCATTCCGGGAAAAAACAGCCGAAGGAGGAGAGGTGGTTATGCGAATCGATGAAGCCCGGCAAAAGGGTCCGACCGTGGAGGTCAATGATTTCGGCACCGGGGTACTGTTGTATGATTTCCGCACTGCCGAGGTCGAGGATCCGGCCGTTTTTGATTACTAATGTCTCTGCATGATCACGGTCGGGATCCATCGTAAGGATCCGACCGCCGGTGAACGCAGTTATTTTTTCGTTCGGTATTGTTGTCATGGTGATCACGGATTGTCTCTCCATTTCAGTTCTTACGGGAATCGACCATGACTATTGATGTGGTCCTCTCCAGCAAACTGCCCGGATATGCTGCACAATCCATTTTACTAATTATACTGTGTACTAATTAAAGTTACTGCACAGTAACTTTAATTCTTGTTGAGTAACGTTATTATAGGACCGGAGCCCATTTTTATGCAAGAGGTAATGGTTATGCCAAAGATGGTGCCGGAGTATCGGGAAGAGGCAAAAAGGAGGATCGTTCAGGCAGGGCTTGAGGCGATGTATGAGAAGGGTTACTGTAAAACCACGATGGATGATATCGCGGGCCGTCTTGATGTGAGTAAACCCGCTCTCTACCGGTATTTTAAAAATAAGGAGGAGCTTGTTATAGAGAGTTCGAAGATCCTTCAGGGACAATACCGCAAAGTCACCAATCAGGATGCACCTGATCGCTGCCCGGTCAGGATGCGGATCGAGACGTTTGATCAGATGATGTCGTCGAATCTGAATGAGCATGCTCTGCTTCTTGAGATCTTCGGGATCACTGTTCGTGAACCGGTTATCCGGGATTTTTCCGTTGAACGGATGAAAAACGGGATCGATGCTCCAGCACGGATGATTGCAGAGCAGCAGAAGGAGGGTCTTGTTTCGTCGGAGATTGATCCGCGTACGCTTGCCATTGCCTGCGTGGCGATGTTCAACGGGATGAGGATAATGATGCTTCTCGGTGTCGAGAGGGAGGAACTTCGTTCCCGGTGGATCGAGATCGTCAGAGCTCTTTTTGGGGTCCAAACAGAGTGCCCCAAGGGTTGTGCCGGATGCGGGATGTGCAGCAGGTAAACAGGCTTAGCAAAAATTATTTTGAAGCCTGTTTTCAAGCAGCGCGATTCTGACCTTCTGGAAAAACCTCTGCAGAGCAGAAGATCAGAAGACCGGTAGCTTTCTTCTCAGGTATTTTTCCGGCGAACAATTTGCTTAGATACGTGCGGTCGATCACTACTTTGACAGCAGAAAATCCAAGATCCGTCAGGAATCGTTCTTCTTCTCCATCCTGAATCCCAAAAAGGAACGGCTCTCCCATATCCGTCACATGCTGCCGGAGACGTCCCGCCACAACCGAGGGGTTGGTGCCGTCGATCATGGACTGTGGAATTGTATCGAAAAGTATGCCGCTGCCCGGAGCCGCATTTTGTCTGATATTTCGCAGTAAGGGTACTACAATTTCCGGAGGCAGGTAGCAGAGGAGGCCTTCCATAATGAACAACGCAGGTTTTGATCCGTCAAACCCGGATTCAATCAGTGATGAAAACATATCTCCTGCAGTAATGTCAAGGGGCAGATACGAAACATGGGACGGAAGTTTGCCGAATATGGTTTGAATAATACGTTTTTTCGTAGTCTGGGTTTCCTCCAGGTCTATTTCAAAGACCTGTGTTTCTTCCATACCCTCAAGTCTGTAGGGACGGGAGTCATACCCGGCACCGATTATGACGAACTGTGAAACGCCGTCGACAATTTTTCCCCTGATGAAATCATCAAAATACCGGACCCTCGTTAAGATGGAATTCCGGTGTCCGGGCAGGATCTGATCGAATTCGGTCCGTTTTTTCTCGAGTTCTTCTGCATTGGAAAGATTATTGAAGTGAGCGATCAGTTCAGGACGGATAAAACGTATTGCCAGGGGATCGTAACATATCCGCTCATCGGCAGGCTTTCCTGCTTCTCCCGCCCTCATGAGAGCTACCCCTTCGGCAGTCATACTTCCCAGACGCCTTTCTTTCATAAGTGAGACATTGTCCTGAATCATCGAATCGTTAACGCTCATCGTAAATCTCCCAAATACTGCATATGATTGCTTATATTTTGCAGATTATCCCATATAGCTACCGATGTGGGCGACGACGGAGGGAGCGGTGAAGCGGGAGCGGGAGAAGGGCAGTATCCAAACGAAAACGGATGCACGAACGCTGGCATATATTATGGTGGCTCTCTATTCGGGTCTGCTGAATTATAAGATGACCGAGATGCCCGAAGAGGAGATCAAAAAGATCTGGCAGGGGGGTGTGCAGCTGATTGTGTCGAAGGGGGGGAAGTAAGGCTTGTTCCCCTTATTTTAAAAAAGTAGCAGTGAATAGTATTGAGAGGAAAATCGGTTTATTGGGGTGGAGAAAGTTTCCCACTAAGGTTATCGAATTCGAATTCCATCCACCTAACTACTTACTATTTTAGATATTATTGGTAACTCAATCGATTTTTATACCTATATACTTGGTATATCCCATCACTATCTTGATCTTTAATGGTCCAATTATCCCCCAAATCAACCTCTTCGCACCCTTCTTGCAATGAGCAGTGAAGGAGCTCAAATATTCTTCTTCCTAATAAGATATCATTGAACCCAGCTTGACCTTGAATTTTAGCCGTCACATTCATTGAACGTCCAATTAAATCGATATTACTCCCGAGATTTTCTTCCCCCATCGTATCAATACGAACAGATCCAATATCCAGACCTATATGGCAACCAATTGTTGGGATGCCTTTTTCTTCAAAAATTGGATTTAGTACTTTTTCTATTACTGCACACATTAATATTGCAGATTGTATTGCATTATCGCATGTTGAAGTAAAATTATCTTCAGCTGGAAAAATACCAATAACACAATCTCCAACATACTTGAACACATATCCCTTACAATTATCAATTGCTCTAGCCATTTGCATTAGGAATATTTTGTTGATTTTGACATTTGTATCAGGATCTACATTGGAACTTAAATTTGTTGAACCTGCCATATCAACATATATTATTACAAAATTTGCATCTTTACCTACAATAGTAGCCAAATATTCCTCAATTGGTTTCATTTTAGGATTGATATTATATTTCTTATCCCATTTGTCCAATAATTCAGATTTAATCTCACGTAAATATTTACATAAATCAGACTCCTTAAGAGGACTATAGTATATCGGAATTTCAGCAGGGAAATTTATCTCATTAAGAGTTGATAAAGGCATTATTATACCAGAAAATTTGTCTTTATATCCATACAAGCTACCACCTTCAAAGACTTCATCATACTTTCTTGGATCTGGCTTCAATACAATCATAATAGTACCATCGGATTGTTTTTCTGAGCCAACCGGATCAATTATCCAATCCATTCGAAATACTTTCCTATCATCTTCTGGTTTTTTGGAGAGAGGAGTCATGTTATTAATGATTTAATGAGCATTTAACAGACTTAATATTACTGACACCAATTATACAAAAACAAAAACATCGTTCGAACCATTAATGAGGCACATCTAAATTTTATAGGACATACGTGGTTTGAGAGAGCTTTACTCCAAATGTGTTAGCTTTGATATGGACACTAGAGATAAATTCCAACCGCGAATCTCCGCTAATCTTCGCGAATCGCATTTTCCTTGCGCCTGCGTGCTCTGCTCCGGCTGATCGCCTACGCAGGAATCGCACGCCGGCTGGAAAAATGCTAAGGAAAAACCGGCGTGCCGGTTTTTCTCTCCGTTAACTTCTCTTTTTGTGTAATCGAAAAACAATGTAACAACAGAAAAACCCGCACGCGGGTTTTTCCTATAGCATTTTTCAAGAGAGGATGCGATTCTGCGCAGGCGATCAGCCGAAGCAGAGCATCCGAACGCAAGGAAAATGCGATTCGCGAAGATTGGCGGAGATTCGCGGTTGTTTTTCTTATAGTACTATCAAAAGAAGTCCGACAGATCCATCTGGGCCTTCTCCTCTTCCCCAAACGTCGAATTGATATTCATCTCCGTCACCTGGATCCGCTGATTCGTATAATCCGACAACACATAATGCTCCGCCATATACTTCGAGATCTCCAGATACTTCGTCACATTCCCCTTATGCATCGTCGCCTTCACCGGCCCCCCGCACTTATTACACTTCCCTGAAACCGGAATACGCCGGTAACTCATCTTACACTTCGGACAACGAAACGACTGCTTCGAAAACGACCGCAGATTACCGATCATATCCGGCATCAAATGACTGTTGATGATTCTTTCTGCAAGATCGTTCGTATCCACCGCCCGGATACGGTCCGCAAGACCCAATTCAGCCTTGATCTTGTCCGCCGTCCCTTTCAGGATCGGATTCGTGTACATCGTATCGATCGGCCCTTCGGAGATATCCGTCGTGTCATGCGTGAAGGAAAAGCCCTCGAACTGACCGGGCGTCTCCACCCGCTTCTCCACGTAATCCACGAACTTTCCAACCTCCTTCGGCGGCCTGTACGTCAGACATGCCGTATATACTTCCAGCGGATACCGGGACATCACATCCACGTTCAGCGTCTCCTTATCCACCTCCTTTGGATTCAGCGTCGTCGTCAAAACGAGCGGGGCATCCATCGTCCCACCGCGGGTGCTCGGCAAAAACGACCGCGAAAAATTCAGCAGACCGTCCATCAGAAGCATCACGCAGTCCTCATCCCCGTCGCAGTTTCGCCTTTTTGCCGCATGATAATACGGATGGGCATATCCCGCCTTCGCCTTCGTGAACCCAACGATCCGGGCGAGAACGCCCGCACTCGTGTGCGGCGCAAGACCCATCACCAGGTGACCCACCAGATCCTCCGGCGTCTCCACATGATAATACGCCTCCTGCCCGTACACCTTCACCAAAAGTTCATCAATATACCGGGCCACCCGGACCAGATACTCCCCGCAGTCCACCGAGACCATGATATCCTGCGGGTGAAGTTCGACAAGCTGGGACGCATCAGCCAGATCGGTGCCGTGCATATCCTTCGTGTAGCCGATCGAACGGAGTTTTTCCACAGAAACCCCGACCTCAGCCGGACGGAAATGCGTCAGCGGCAGATCGATCATATCATACCGGATCGTCCCGTCCCGGAAAACAAACACATTATTCTTCGCTCGAAGCAGACCCTTCTCCAAAGGCTCGACCACCCGTTCACGCGAGATAAGACCGATGACCCCTTTCAGTTCAGGGATCGAAGAGGGCGACATACCAACGTTTGCGAGAGCCGAAGCATACTCCTGCGCCAGACTGATGATACTCTCCCGGGCACAGACAAGATTCGACCCGCACTTCGGGCAGGTTTCCTTTCCCTCTTCCCCGGGCTGATTACAGTGGGGACACCGGTAGACCGCGTCGGTATGCGTGCCGCAGTCCGGACACCGGCTCTTAAACGTGACCGCCCCGCATTTCGGGCACTTCCGCTCCCCGGTCTTGACCTGGATCAGTCCTTCCACCTGACCCGTCGTCACCGAGGTCCCGTGGAAATTTTCATCCGAGTCCGAGTTGCAGATCTTTGCCGCATTGTCGATAGAACGTTTCATGCCGCCCGATTCGCCGATCGGGAAAAGCACATGGACCGGCGGCTTCATTTTTCTGGGAGCCGATTTGCCGGGTCTGCCCATCCTTCCCCCGACACGGGTCCCGGCCTTCGACCGCATCTTCAGACCGGAAAGATACATCGCCATGGATAGACCGTTTGAAAACGGCGGAAGGGTCTTCCAGGTTGGACTTTTTTCGAGGGTATAGGTCAGACCAAGTCCCATGACGAGGGCAAGAGGCGTTCTAAGAACGTAAAAGCCATCTTCCACGGTATGCGGCACGAGCAGCTCTTCCAGAACGGATTTCACCGCGGGATCTTCCGGAATGTACAAAACCCCGTCCCGCATAGAGCCGGTTTCGGCGACTTTGTCCGAAAGGAAAATCAGCTGCTCCTTGGTGCAGTCGTCCCAGAACCAGGTATAATCCGGATGAAGATAAGCGCCTTCGATAACGAAGGAAAGGGCCTCGGCTTCGTTCTTCGGATGCCGGGGGCCTCCCTCCTGGAGCCACCACTCTTCGCAGTAGCTCGGCGGCATGAGGACATGGTTGTTCTCCATGAATTCACCGAACGAGATCAGGATCTCCCCGATGTCGAGGATGTATTCCACCTGATCAAAGTATTTGTTCGCCGCATCAAGCGTGTCGATCCTGAGAAGCTCGCCGCTTTTCAGACGAACGGTCGGGCCTTCGATGTCCGTACACGGAACGACACCGCAGGCTTTGCCCGGCCGCTCGACCTTCATCTGCGTGCCGACTGCAAGATAATCGTCAAGGATATGTAAGGTAGCCGGGTTGAAGCCGCAGGTCGCAAGACCCGTATTTCTGCACCGTCCGAAACGGAATCGGAAGCCGCCTTTCCGCATAGGATACGAAAAGGACGGTCTGCCGGC
Organism: Methanocorpusculum sp.; assembly: GCF_030655665.1. NCBI lineage: Archaea > Methanobacteriati > Methanobacteriota > Methanomicrobia > Methanomicrobiales > Methanocorpusculaceae > Methanocorpusculum > Methanocorpusculum sp. The sequence goes on from NZ_JAUSPQ010000006.1 coordinate 39,343, forward strand.
GAGCATATCCCGCATATACTTGTCCTTCGGATGGACCCCCGGCTCCTCTTCTTCCTCTTGGGCAGGAGTATTTCCGCTGATAAGTTCCTCGAGCCACTCCCAGCCGTCGAGATTCATCTTCGCGACGTTCTTCTGGATCTTCGGGGCTTTCAGACCGATACCTTCGGCGATAACGAGGGCCATTCCTCCGCGAACAACGTTCGTCTCGACCCGTTCCAGATTTCGGTGTCCTGAGATCTCTTCCTTCTCGGTGGGTTCTCCGTCGATGCAGATAGGACAGTTTCTGATGATCAGACGAATATCGTCGTCTTTTGGGAGATACTGCATACTCTGGATATTATTATACTGTTTGATCTCCTCGACGTACCGCTCGATCTCCTCTTCACGGGGTTTGTACCGGTCGATCCCGAGAAGCCGGCGCACATAATCGCCGACGAGAACTGAAAGCGCCTGGGCCGTTCCTCCGGCGGAACGGATGGGGCCTGCATAGTAGATCGAGAGATACTCGGTCCCGTCGTCGTTTCTTCGAACGGCAACTTTGCCGATACCCTCGGTCGGCGCCGCGACCACACCTTCTGTGAGAAGGGCCATGGATGCACGGATCGCATGATCGAGGATATCCTCGCGGGTCGACTCGCCGAACTCCTTCCCGACGAACGCGTCACCGATCTTGAGGGCGGCCTCTTCTCTGGACATCCGGTCCTCAAGATACCGGATCTTTTCGGCGACCCCTTTGTAGCCGAGCAAAGCTTCCACTCGTCCGGCGAGATCACTTGCGATCGGGATCTCCACATACGGCCGGGGATCGACGCCGACACGTTTCGCCGCATTGGCAATTTCCATCGCCCGGTCGAGTCCGGCGATAAGGCCGTCGAGATACGCCCGGTACTCACTCGAGGTTACCAGTTCTGCCATAGATCAGTAATCATAGATCTGGAATTTTGCAAGCGTCAGGGCGGCACAGAGTTTAACGGTGCCGTCGGAACTTTTGGCAGCTTCCATGAGAGATGGGAGCGAAGGCTCGCCGATCTTTTCAAGGGCGGCGGCCGCCATGCCGCGGGTGGTCGGGTTATTCGAAGAGAACAAACCAATAAGCGTCGGGACGGCCTCTTCGCCGAAAGCGGCAAAGACGGCGCCGTAATACTTCTGGGTCGCCATTTCCGTCTCCTCTTTCGACGCAGCGACGAGGAAGGGCATCACTGAGGGGCCGATCCGGATCAGCGCACGACCGAGATACCAGCGGTGATTCATCGTTCCGGTCTTTAGTGCCGCAATGATTGCTGGGATGATCGTGTCCGGATCACTTTTTCCAAGAGCCGCCAATTCCGAAACGGCCTCGTGACGCTGATTCAGATCTTCAGCAGAGAGCCGGGCGAATACTTCTGCAGAATCCATTTATTTGATCACCTTGATTGCGTTTTCCGGGGATGCCTCGCTTTTTCCAAGAACTTCCTGCGCTGAGAAGCCGGTACCCTTTGCCACCTTAGCGGGTTTTGGCGCATCCTCGCCGTACCAGAGGGTCAACTGCGGGAACGGAATGTCGATGCCGGCTTTCCGGAGAGCCTGGAACAATTTCCACAGCATATCGGTCCTCACATCCCACCAGAATCCTGACGGACACCAGATACGGACCTTAAGATTTATACTGTTGTTTCCGAGTTCGTCCACGTACACTGAGGGTCCCGGATTTTTCAGAGCATACGGATGCTTCTCGATAACCTCTTTGATGACTTTGATGGCTTTATCCGCATCATCCGTGTATCTGATCCCGATATTGTAATCGAACCTTCGTGCTATGTGGGCCACATAGTTCGTGATATCAGAGGAGAACATCGACGCATTCGGGATGCGAACGTAGATCCCTTCGTAGGTACGGATCGTCGTGGAAAGAAGACCGATGTCTTCAACATAGCCTTCGATCCCGTTCACACTGATATTGTCCCCGATACCCACCGGCCGCTCGAACATCAGCAGAACGCCGGCAACAAAGTTGGAGAGCGTGTTTTGGGAAGCAAAACCTATTGCGATGGCGACGATACCTCCGGCGACCATCAAACCGGAGAAGTCTATATGCAGGAACGGACTTGCCGCAACGATACCGACAAAATACGTTCCCCATCGAACGAGCTTTGCCAGAAACGTGCTGTTGTTGATCTCAACTTTGCCGGCAAGGACCCGCATAACAACAACCGAAATAACTTTCGCTATAACATATGTCGCGACAAGGATGATGACCGCAGCGAGAAGATTTCCATAGGTGATCGCACCAAAGAAGGTGGTATCAAGGAATGAATTGCCGACAAGGATCTCGGTGGTGTTGTCTGCCATTTCAGATCAGCCCCATATCCATAGTAAAGGACGTATCGTTGAGCATACCGGTCACATTAAAAAATGGTGTGAGTTTGCGGTTTTTAAAGAGCCGGTTTGACGGGGTCATTTCCGGACGGATGGGGGAATCGATCCCAGTCACAACTGCCACATCCGGACTGATGATCTTCATTTCGGCTGAAGCGGCAACGAAATTTTCATCAAAGTAGAGGTAGAGACCTTTCTGGAAAATGACGACTCTCCCAACGGTCGCCCATTCATCCGATCTGTTTTCGATCTCAAGTTTCAGGAGACCCGTCTCGTAATTTTTCATTGACGGCGGATAATAATACACCTTGCTTTCATTGAATCGGGTGATGACTCCGCGGTTCGCCCCGCCGTAGAGGGAGTATTTGGGGTATACATAGGAGACGATATCGAGGATATCTGCCGGACCTTCTTTCGACTCAAGAAAAACACCGATCTCGATCGGCATCGTCACAAAGACGACGCATTTTCCTGACGGCTCGACCCTGATCGGATCGAATTTGATCTCCATGAAGTCGGTGAGGTTGTCGGGAAGGTTGAGCGGTTCGACCGGATGGATGAGCACTTTTGCGCCGTTCGCGCAGACATTGATCTCGGTTTTCCAGTCTCCAAGCGCCCGGTTATAATGATACATCCCGTTTTGGAGGTCAAAGGAAAGCGTGAGACCTTCGAAGTTGACCGCGTAGTCGATCGGGAATTTGCCGTACCCAAACTGCACTATATCGGTCTCGTTTCCGTGTTCGTAGGTAACGGTCTCGTTTCCTTTCTTTCGACCACTGGAATGAAGTATTTTCAATGCCATGTTCATGCCCCTCGAATCTTTAGTACTATTGGTCGTACCGGGGTAAGTTAGTTTTCATTAGCGGACCATTCGCTTGCATCCTATTCAATGAAGTGCGGAATGATCAAAAAAAAGGGGGAAGATCAGTCGACGATATCTTCCGGTGTCTTTGCAAGCTGGCTTGCATTTTTCACCGCTTCTACGGCCTTTGCGATCTCCTCTTTGTCCGGGAGGTCGCCTAAGATACTGTCATCCAGAACAATATCGGAGATTGAATCCGCTTCTGCGAGGTCTTCTCCGCCAAGGAACTTTGCACCCTGTTTTACCAGGTTCGTAAGTTCGAACGGGAAGATGATCTTCGTTGCCTGACCGTCTGCCATCTTCTGCATGGTGTTTAAGGAAAGGACTGTGATAGAACGTTTATCGAGCGTACGGGATCCAAGAGAGATGATCCGCAGACCCTGGGCTTCTCCCTGGGCTTCGAGGATCCGGCTCTGACGGGTACCTTCTGCACGAAGGATCTTACTCTGACGTTCACCCTCGGACTCAAGGATCATACTCTGTCTGAGACCTTCGGCTTTGAGAATTGCGGCACGCTTTTCTCCGTCTGCACGAAGGATTGCGGCACGCCGTTCTCTTTCTGCAGAGGTCTGTTCTGTCATTGCCTGCTTGACGGCGCCGATCGGGTTGACTTCTTTGATCTCGACACGTTCGATCTTGACACCCCACTGATCGGTTTCCTTATCAAGGATATCCCGAAGCTTGCGGTTGATCATATCACGGTTGTAGAGGACCTCATCGAGTTCCATATCACCGATAATGCCACGAAGACTCGTCTGAGCAAGGGCCACGGTTGCCTGACGGTAGTTGGCTACTTCAAAGTAGGCACGTTCCGGGTCCATGACACGGACATAAATGATCGCATCCACGTCGGTCGGAGAGTTATCTTTGGTGATGACTTCCTGGGACGGGACGTCGATGACCTGGGTCCTGAGATCAAGTTTGTACACTGTGGTGATGAACGGAACGACCCATTTAAAACCGGGATTGACCTGACCCGTGTAGGTTCCAAGACGGACGGCAAGTCCTTTCTGATACGGCTGAACGATGACAACACCTTTTGCAAATATGAAAAGGATGATGACAACTAAGATTATTGCAAGTAAAGTTAATGCATCCATAAATTAGACCTTTTTTACTGTGAGGTGAACCCCGCTTGCTGCGGTCACCTCGATTTTTGTTCCGGGGGGGATGGTCCCGTCAGTACATTTTGCACTCCATACGACGCCGTCGATCTCAACTTTGCCGGATATAGAATCGGGAACGATTTCCACAGTAACATAACCGGGTTTTCCAATAATCGAGTCCTGCCCTGAGGTAGTGGGTTTCTGATCGGGAGAGAGTTTTTTGTACAAAAAGACCGTGACGACTGCTGCTAAAATCGCGGCCAGGACGGTAAGTGTGATTCCTAAGGGGGAGGAAAGGAACTCTAACCCGAAGAAGAAGTCCATGACTCCGAGAAAGATCATGGCGGTTCCGGGAACTGCCATGAAAAATCCCGGCGAGCTGGCTTCAATAAGAAGAAGTGCGGCTCCGATAGCAATTAAAACCCAAGGTAGAACTGTAGGGCTGAGGAGTAATTCAAACATATCTGATATACTACTTATAGGCGAGGGGCGTTAAATAGTTGCTCTCGGGAAAAGGAATCCAGTTAACCTGATTTTTCTGTAAAAAAACGATTTCTCAAAAAAAAAAGATCCGCAGGTTTTACTGACCCGCTTTATTTGTTCTGGAAATATGCGCTGATCCTGTCGCCGACATTCTGCTGAAGGTTTCTGTACCAGAATGCATAGTCGTACCTATGATAGACGTCTTTTGGGAAATACGGTCGGAGCCCCAGATCCTCATCTGCCGGGATCGTGGCCGTAAGTGCTCCGGTTTTTATATCGATTCTCGCATCGCAGTAGTGGATGACTTCACGCAGGAACTCTCCCGTTTCAAAATTGTAGAACCGTGCGCCGAGATTCTCCGTGGCGGGGGCGTAGGTCGTATCGGTCTTCCAGTTCAAAGGATTGATGCATTTCGCCCCTTCCATAAGAACGAAGCTGCCGACTGCTGACGGAGACTGGGTATTGTAGGTGATCACAACGCCGGTATCATACGCACCCTCGGCGGTGGAGAGCCCGGCTTTGGAAAGATCGTCATCCGTCACGGTATAGCCGATAAGATACGCAGCAATCAGACGACTGCGAAGAGCTTCGTCGCCGCCGAACCGGTTTTTGATAAGTTCGATAAGCGTCATCGTTCCCTGACTGTGTCCGGCAAGGATGAACGGCCGGCCGCCGCTGAAGTGCTCGAGGTAATACTCGAATGCGTCCTGAATGTCCTGGGCCCCCTGTTTGAACGCTTTCGTGTCGGAGATGAGGTGATCGTCAACCTCCATCTTGACCCTCGCTGTCATCTGTCGGTAATAGGGAGCAAAGACGTTCCCATGCGGCTCATACACGCTTGCCTCGGTTGCGGAAAAAGCCCGGGCAAGTGCCCTGTCCCCTTCATCCGCGATGGGCATAGACCCGGATTCATGGCTGCTTACCGTCGGATACACGTAAAATATATCCACCGGTTTCGAGATTTTCGGGAGATACAACCAGTTCTGCGGATCGGAATAATCGATGCCTGCGTTTTCAGACATAATGAAGACCTTACAGATAATTCAGTCTCCTCGGTAAATAATGTATTTGCGAAACCGCAAAATTCATCAGCGTATCTTCGGCCAGGTAAAAATAGGGCGGGTAAAGAAGACCCGCTTTTAAGTTTTCAAAAGATACGCGTTGATCCTGTCGCCGACATTCTGCTGAAGGTTTCTGTACCAGAATGCATAGTCAAACATGTGATAAACATCCTTCGGGAAATACGGTCCGACATCCAGATCTTCTCCTTTCGGGATGTTTGTCATGAGTGCTCCGGTCTTCATATCGATTCTCGCATCGCAGTAATTTATGACTTCACGCAAGAATTCGCCTGTTTCAAAATCGTAGAACCGTGCACCGAGATTTTCCGAGGCTGGGGCGTAGGTCGAATCGGTCATCCAGTTCAAAGGATTGATGCAGTGTGCCCCTTCCATAATCATGAAATTTTCCTTCGCGGTCGGAGCCTGGGTATTATAGGTTATCACAACACCGGTATCAAACGCACCAATTGCCGCGGTCAGACCTGCTTTTTTAAGATCAGCATCGGTCACGGTATAGCCGATAAGATATGCGGCGATCATGCGGCTGCGAAGTTTTTCGTCGTTCCCAAACCGACTCTTGATCAATTCGATAAGGACCATCGTTCCCTGACTGTGAGCAGCAAGGATGAAAGGTCGGCCGTCATTGAAGTTGTTGAGGTAATACTCAAAGGCATCCCGAACATCGAGAGCACCCTGCTTGAACGCTCCTGTATCGGTAATGAGCATGTCGTCATCCTCCATCTTGACCCTCGTGGTCATCTGTCGGTAATATGGAGTAAATACGTTCCCATATGGTTCATACACACTCGCTTCCGTCGCAGAAAAGCCTTGGGCAAGTGTCCTGTCCCCTTCATCCGAGATGGGCATCGAACCGGTTTCATTGCTGCTTACCGTTGGATAAACATAAAAGATATCGACCTCTTTCGAAATTTCCGGGCGATATAACCAGTTGTAAGGATCCGAGTAATCGACACCGGGTTCTTTGGGTATAGGTGACTCGTTGTTCTGACGGGACGCGAAAACCATACACATAATACATTTTTCTCATTAAATAATGTATTTGTTAAACCGGGAAAGACCCGGCCGGCTCGTTCACGAAAAAAAGATGCGGTATTGAGAAAACGCGTTTATGTTTTCTGCAAATATGCGTTGATCCTGTCACCGACATTCTGCTGAAGATTTCTGTACCAGAATGCATAGTCATACCGGTGATAGACTCCCTCAGGATAAGCTCCGATATCCAGATCTTCTCCTTCAGGGATCGTTGTCATAAGTGCCCCGGTTTCAGGATTGATTCTCGCATCCGAGTAACCAACAACTTCACGCAGGAACTCGCCGGTCGAATCGTTGTAAAACCGTGCGCCAAGATTTTCCGAGGCGGGAGCATAGGTTGAATCGGTCTTCCAGTTCAAAGGATTGATGCAGTGTGCACCTTCCATGAGCATAGGTCCGCCGACTGAAGTTGGAGACTGGGTATTGTAGGTGATCACAACGCCGGTATCATTCGCACCAACTGCCGCGGTGAGTCCTGCTTTGGCAAGATCGTCATCCGTTACCGTATAGCCGATAAGATACGCGGCGACCATGCGGCTACGAAGTTCTTCGTCGTCACCGAATTTATTCTTGATCAGTTCAATAAGAGCCATCGTTCCCTGACTGTGTCCCGCAATGATGAACGGCCGGCCGTTATTGAGATTAGTGATGTAATACTCGAATGCATCCTCGACATCAACTGCTCCCTGTTTGAATTCCGGAGTATCGGTCGCGAGCATTCCGTCTTCCATCTTGACGTTCGTCGTCATCTGCCGGTAATACGGAGCAAAGACGTTTCCGTACGGCTCATACACACTTGCCTGAGCAGCAAAAATACCCTGGGCAAGGGCCCGGTCCCCTTCATCGGAGATGGACATCGAACCGGTCTCATTGCTGCTTACTGTTGGATACACATAAAAGATGTCGACCTCTTTCGATACGTTTGGAAGAGATAACCAGTTGTAAGAATCAGCGTAATCGACCGCCGGGATCTGCGGGGTCTCGGGGTTCTGACCGGATGTATCAGTGCTGATGCAGCCTGAAGCGAAGATAAATCCGGCACATAGAAGGAGGAGGAAACTGATGAAAAACCATGGTCTTTTACCATTTCCTGACTTAATCAAGGCCATAAACCTAATTTAGGCTCACTATTAAAAAATGTATTGATTTGATCGGAATTCTGAGCCGGCGCCTGTTTTTATGATTGAAGAGCGATCGGAAAGGAAAATTATGCGAGTCCAAAGAGCCGCAGAACTCTCTGCATAAGGTTCAGGTCTTCTTCTGTCTCGTCATCCGGGACTTCCGATTCGGTTTTCTCAATTGCAGGTGTGTGCATCACAAACTGGACCGAGCTCACCTGGGTGTTTTTTTCTGAAACGAAGGAGTGTGTGCTCCCGGTCCCGCCCCGTAAGGGGTCGAGCACTTCATTGATCTTATCAGTGAGTTTCGTGTCAAGCCCGGTAGTATTGTCACGCAGTTCCCCGGTTCCATCAGTCAGATTGACCATGGCTACTTTGAGTTCGTTCGTGCCGGAGTTCAATTCCGAAAGACCGAATGATAATGACGAGGCTCCATTGGCGAGAGTGATCGCCCCGGATGAAAGGAGGGTGGCGTTCGTCGAGGCATAGCCTACCCCTGTTGTGTACGTCACCAGACCAGTGTAGAAGGTTTGATACGCAGTCAGTTGGCTGAGAAGCTGCGTGAGCTGCCCGGTCGGGTCGCCGGTCGAGTTGATGACCGCAGTGAGAACGTCGGCGTAATTATCTTTTGTTAACGTTGGAATACCTGATCCGGAAAGCTGGGCGTTTGCCGATGCGAGCAGGCCGCTAAAGATCTGATCGGCACCTCCGGTCAGAGCGGCATTTTGCCCGGCAAGTGAGGCGAGACCCGATGATAATGCATTTGTCCCGGAAGCAAGAGTTGCTGCTCCTGACTGGATCCTGTATCCCCCGACAGACGCGTTACCCACGCCCCGTGAGAGATTGTTCACGCCGTCGCGAAGCTCCCATGCCCCGTCGTCAAGTTTTACAATCCCGTCACTCAGTTCCGTAAGATCGTCTTCCATTTCAGTTGTGTCCACGTCAACGTTGAGTGAAAGACGGATACCATTCAGTGATATCGCATCCATCTCGAAGTCGACCACGGATGAAGTAATGACGACATCTGCTCCCTTATCCGGGAGGATGGTGTAGGAGAGTTGCTTGTCGCTCCCGACATTTGCCATAGTTGCGCCGGATGCGGAAATATTTCTGCATTTGTTCGCATCCATGGTCACCGTCATCATAAGAGCATACTTTTCATAGAAGTCCTCTGTGTCTGACGGATCTTTGGTGATGACGATATGCATCTCGAGATTGCCGCTTTTGCCTGCAATATCTTCGGCAGAATAGGGAACACCATCCATGTAGTAGGTGATCCTGACATCCCACGGGATGGGGGCGGCGCCAAGATCCCCTTCATAGTAGAGTTTTCCGGGAGTCGTATCGATCGTTATCTCGTCCCCGTTAACGTTGATCTGGTCAGTCGTGACCATGTTCCTGACAGAGTAATACGAACCATAATCGGTGATCCGTCCTCCTGTCTGCATATCGAAGATGTTTACCGCATACACGTGGCTGACCGATCCGTCACCGTTGAGATTGACGTAGATGACTTCTTCTTTTTGTGTTCCGGCCGCTGCGGCCGGGACGATGAATAATGTGATTATTATCAGGGTTATGAGAATTTTTACCGATGATTTCATGTTATACTCCTGTTTTGTCAGGCACAAACTGCATGTTCAGAGATGTTTTCTGGATAATCTTATCGAAGATCATGAAGAGAGCCGGCAGCACGAACAAGACTGCAATGATCGAGAGAATAGATCCTCTGCCAACGAGCATGCCCACTTCGCTTAAGAGAGCATTCGAGGAGAAGACCCACAATGCAAGACCGGCGATCAGGAGAATGCATGCGGAGACGAGAATCGAGACCGCCGCTTTTGATATGGTCATCTCGACAGCCTCGTGTTTGGGATGGATCCTTCTGAACTCGACGTACCTGCTGGTAAACATTATCGCATAATCGACGGTGATGCCGAGCTGGAGGGAGCTTATAACAAGATACGAGATGTAGAACATCTGTTCTCCCTGGAAGTAGGGTAGTGCACAGTTGATCCAGATCGCCGATTTGATGACGAGAACGAGGATCAATGGGAGGGAGAAGGAACGGAATGCGATCAGAATGACGATGCAGATCGCAATGATGCCGACCGCTTCGATTTTCAGATTATCCTCTTCGATAAAGGATTTCATGTCGTATGCATTGGCGATTTCGCCTGCCAGATACCATTCTCCGGGATAATGGGCTTCGCCGATTTCCCGGATCTTTTCTATTGCTGCGAAGGATTCGGGATCTTCGAGAGAGGTATCTACGGTGATGATCATCCTACTGTAGTTGTCGGATTCCAGTTTGGAAAGTGTGCTCCCTGGTACAAACTCCTGGGGGATTTCGGCACCGACCGTGCCCACATAGGAGATCACCGATACGACATTGGGTATCGCCTCGATTTCATTAAGGACGGCCTGTTCTTCTGCGAGATTCCCCTTATGGACCATGAGGACAAGGGAGGAGGCCCCACCGAATGTATCTGTTATCGCGATGGCATCCTGCCCGATCGGTGTGCGTTCATCGGAGAAGAGATCGAAGTAAACATAATCGTTGTTTTCGATAGCAAGGACCGAAGGTATCACGATCAGGGAGAAGATGATCAGGGCAGGGAAGCTTAATTTGACGATGACCTTTGCAAGTTTTTTCAGATCTGGAACGAACGAGCGGTGCTGGGTCTTCTCAATAAGTCTGCTACAGACGAGAGTGAGAGCCGGCAGAAGCGTGAAAACGCAGATAAGACTGATGACGATTCCTTTCGTCAGAACAAGACCGAGATCCGGACCTATCCGGATTCTCATCAGGATAAGCGCTGCAAAACCGATCAGCGTGGCAATACCGCACGCAGTGACGGAGCCAATTGATTTGACGAGGGCATGCTTCATCGCATCGCAGACCGGAAGTCCTTCTTTCCGGATCTCGGTGAATCGGTACAGAACGAATATTCCATAATCCAAGGCTATAGCAAGCTGCAGAATGGCCGCCACCCCCTGAGTGATGAACGATACTTCTCCAAATATGATATTGGTTCCCATGTTGATGACGATGGCAATACCAATAGTGAACATCAGGAGAAACGGTTCAAACCATGAACCGGTGGTCAGGAACAGAACTGCGAGGATGAAAGGTATCGCAATCAGGAAGATTTTTGCCACGTCACTTGCAAGTGTCCCTTTCGAGAATGTCGAAGAGACGGAAAGTCCCGACATGGCCGCATCTTCACCTGCAAGTTCTGCAAGTTCATTGACGGCGGAAGTGGCTTTTTCATTGTCGAGAGTTATGCTGAAAAGTGCGGTGTTGTTTTTATAATACGCTTCAACGGTATCTTTGTCGAGGGTTTCAAATGGTACGTCGAGTGAGACGGCATCATCAAGCCAGGTTACTTCTTCAACACCGTCAACGGCAGAAAATTGTTTTTTCAGTTCAAGTGCTTCCGGTATCGTGACGTCCGGCACCATAATACGTGCATTGGGTACTCCCTCGGTGAACTCCTCGTTCATAACATTGAGAGCGATGGTGGAGGGAGCTTCATCGGGGAGATAATCAATGATGTTATAGTTTACGGAAACCTGCGGTATCAGAATAAGGCAAAGAACGGCGATCAAGAGGGTTATGATTATGACCTGCTTTCTTTTCTGCAGGATGGTTCCGGAGATGTCTATCATAGTTTGGGGGGAACCGGGTAGCCGGTTGTCTGAATATGTCTCCCTGAATTTGTGATAAACATCTTGAATTTTGGACAGATTAGGACAGGTGTCTAGGCAAGTAATATTTTAATCTATCCTATTGTGGAAAAATATATGGCAATCAAACCATACAAGTATATATACATATGTCAAATGATGCGGCTTTCCAGAGTAATATGACCAAAAAAATGCTGGCGGCATCTTTGAAAAAACTGATGAGACAAAAGCCTCTGCATAAGATCACCGTTCAGGAAATCGTGGAAGGATGCGGAATCCACCGCCAGACATTTTATTATCATTTTAGGGATGTGTATGCTCTGGTACAGTGGATGTATGAAGAAGAAATGGATAGTTTGCTGGTACAGGGTGATACTGCATCTTGCTGGCAGGATAAGATTCTGCAGCTTTTCAATTATATCTCGGAAAATCATGAGGTGTGTTTGTGTACGCTGAATTCCCTCAGCCGTGCAACACTGAAGGAGTTATTTAAGGAGGATTTAGAGGGAGCCGTTCGTGAGATTATTTTGATGTATGGAGAAAATATGTGGGATTCGATGAGAGACGATCGGGAGAATATGTTGATGGATGGAGATAATATTTCGAATTTAAAGAGATATAGAGAATATTTGACGCATTTTTATACTATGGCTTTTGCCGGCATGGTTGAAAACTGGATATTAGGGGAGATGAATATGACACCGGAGATGATCGTCGAATATATGGAACGGCTGATTGCGGATCAGCTTAACGGGGCAAGAATGAGATTTGACTTGATAAAAGATGAAAAACCGGAAATAAAGAAACCGAAATCACAATTTGAGAATGGGTCTTCCGCAACCTGATCGCCCAGTCCTTCAGGAAAAACCATTGTGCTCCCGGACCCTTTTGCAAGGCCTAGTCGTTTTCTGTTTTGCTGCAACATGCAGCCATCCAAAAAGAGAACAACACTGATGTAAAAAAGAGGGTTAAGAGGTGAAATTAAATGTCTTCTGCACGATCTTGATCGCACAGAAATCGCCGCACATCGTGCATGCGTCGGAATCTGCCGGCATGCGGGAATTTCTGATACAGCGTGCCCTCTCCGGATTGATGGAGACGGCATACTGGCGTTCCCAGTCAAGATCCCGGCGTGCGTGTCCCATCTCAAGGTCCGCTTCACGGGTCTTTGGGAGTTTCACCATATCGCCGACATGGGCGGCAATACGTGAACTCATGACTCCCTCATAAACCTCTTCGGGGGTCGGAAGAGCAAGATGCTCGGCCGGGGTCACATAACAGATGAAATCTGCACCGGCGGCAGACGAGACGGAGGCACCGATCGCAGCAACGCGGTCGTCATATCCCGGAGCAATGTCCGTTACAAGCGGACCGAGCATATAGAACGGTTTGTTGTTCGTAACACGCTTTTCGAGCTGGACGTTCGTTTTGATCTCATCGAGCGGGATGTGGCCCGGACCTTCCATGATACACTGAACACCCGCATCATGTGCCTGGTCGGCAAGCTCGGCGTTGATCAAAAGTTCCTGGATGGCGGCACGATCCGTGGCGTCGTGACAGGCGCCTGCCCGCATACCGTTTCCAAAAGAAAGCGTGACCTCGTGCTCTTTTAAGATCTCGACAAGGTAGTCGAACCTGCGGTAGAGAGGGTTTTCCATCTCATTGTGCAGCATCCATGCCGTCATGAATGCCCCTCCACGGGAAACAAGACCGCCGTGTCTACCCTGATTTTTCAGTCTTTTCACAGTCTCGTAATTGATCCCTGTGTGGATCGCCATAAAATTCGTACCGAGTTTTGCCTGCTGCTCGGTGATTTTAAAGAGATCGTCCTCATCCATGAAAACGACGCCGCCTTTTTTTCTGGCAGCTTCGATGAATGCCTGATAGAGCGGGACAGACCCGACGGAAAGATTCGACTGCTCACAAACTCTCCGGCGGATCTCAAGCAGATCTCCCCCTGTCGAAAGCTCCATGAGAGTGTCTGCCCCGGCGAGTTCGGCCTGACGTGCCTTTTCGAGCTCGACATCCACATCCGCAATATCAGATGAGGTCCCAATCGATGCATTCACTTTCGTGCGAAGACCTGAGCCGATACCGCAGAGTTTTACTTTCCGGTAGGCAGTCATCGGAATGACGATATGACCGCCGGCGATCCCCCGACGGATGAAATCCTCGGTCACTCCCTCGGATTTTGCCACGACCTTCATCTCTTCGGTGATGAGGCCTTTCTTTGCATCTTCAATGATGGTCATACTTATACATCAGGAGGCTGGAGATTATAAACTATTTTATTTGTTATAAATAAAAACAAATTTATTTGCTGATTTGACAAGTAAAATACCGTTTTATTGTGTATTATCCCAGATATTTTGGGTGATCAGCAAGTAAAGTTTGGTCCTGAGTATGGTAAACTTGCGGGCAGGGAAACCGATCTTGCGTAATATTCTGAAAAAACAGCAGAGATGAGAAGGTCCCAAAAAAAGTGAGATAAGATATTTTCTGTATGATCTACTTTTCAAGACCGCTGGTAATCTTTCGTTCAAGGATGTACGGGAGAGCGATACCCATGACGATGATAATAACACCGACCCAGCGAAGCGCGGCGACCGGCTCGAGAATGATCACAGCGGCTGCAAGTACCTCGACCGGAAGTTCAGCTGAGTTCAGAATGGTTGCCATACCGGTACTGACTTTCGGGGCTCCGACTGCAAGGAAGAAGATCGGAATTGCGATACCGAAGAGACCGAGCGGGATACTGTAGGCCAATGCATTCACATTTGTGATTCCTTCAATGACTGCGGCTCCTCCATAGATCGTGCCGACGAAAAGCAGAACAAAGGCCATACCGGCGGTAGCGATAAAGAAACTGCGGTTCATTGGTGCAAGTTCCGGGCTGACCCTTCCGCTCAGGTAAACGAACAGAGCGTAGAAGAATGCCGCAAGGAGACCGAGCGCGATTCCAGCCGGATTCATCTCTGCAAGTGAAAGACCTGAACCAATGATACCGCCTGCAAGGATAGTTCCGACGACGATAACGACACAGGCAATGACCTGATTTCTCGACGGAAGTTTTCTTCTGGTAACTGCCTCGATAACCACACCGATCCAGGAATACTGGAAGAGTAAAACAACTGCAAGAGAGATCGGCAGGTACCCAAGTGAAAGGAAGTAACATACCGTTACGAGAGCCATCACGATACCGGTGATGATGAGAGTTACAACACGCTTCCAGAGCGGCAGAGTGCTTGGTGCATGTTTTGGCTGCTTTCTCTGATAGACAAACCAGATGAGAACCACAAGTACGAAAAGGATGATCCATCCGTAGACGAACTTACCGACTAAAATGACCGGTATGCCAAAACCGTTTATTACAGCGAGCGTTACGATGGTTGAGAGAATTGCATACGAACAGGATGCTAAAAGCACCAGAATCGAGCAAAAGACAACCGAGCTTGATAATTTTTTAAGATCCACAGAGTACTCCTGTCACTAAAATAGGCTGAAGAATCTATAATAAATTATGTATTTCTTGAAATAAGTACAAATTACTTTAGCAGTTAGCAAGAACATCTGTGCAATATTGCTTTAATGGAGAACAACCATTATTGTGTCATGGACGAGGACGAGATCGGAATGCTGACCCAGGGAAATATGAATATTATGAATCCTGTTTCTGAAAAGAAGCTGATCCTTGCCGGGAAGTATGCGAACCTCAAGCCAGGAATGTCGGTGCTGGATGTTGGATGCGGGAACGGAACGCTGCTGAGTCTCTGGCACAAGGAGTTCGGGATTTCTGGATGCGGCATTGAGCTGCAGAAAGAGTCGGCTTCCCGCGCAAAAGAACTGCTCCGGGGAACCGGCATCTCGGTGATCGAAGGAGATGCCGCTAAATGTATCCCGGAAGGACCGTACGACGCGGTCTGTGCCTTTGGCACATCATTTATTTTTGGCGGAGCGGAAAAGACACTCGAGTATCTTGCCGGGTTTGTAAAAGAAGGAGGCAGCCTTGTAATTGGAGACCGGTTCTGGAAAAAGGAGTCCGTCCCGCCTGATTTCGCGAGAGAGTGGAGAGATGTCCCGACATCCTTAGAACTGGTTTCAACAGCACGATATCTGGGGCTCACGCTTACCGGTATGCTAAGTGCCTCGGATGAGGAATGGGACCAGTACGAATCTGCAGTCTGGCAAAATGCAGTCTCTGAAAATTTATATGATTACCTTGAGCAGATCCAGGATGAATACCTTACCTATGGGCGGGAATATATGGCCTGGGGCTGCTTTGTCTTCCGGGGTTAGAGGATCCTTTTTTTCAGCATCACAAAAATCAGGAGCGTCGATAAGCCAAGTGAACCTAACACGATGGAGAGGAAAGCAAGCGGATAATCGTTCAAAGGGATATTGACATTCATACCGAAAAATCCTGCGACGACCATAGGGATGGCCATGATTGCCGCAAAACAGGTGAAGAGTTTCATGATCCAGTTTACATTGTTGTTGATTATCGAAGCAAACGCCCCCATCGTACTGGAAATGGTTTCGGAATAGGTCTGTGCCATATCCAGAGCCTGATGGTTTTCGATGATGACATCCTCAAGAAGATCGCGGTCTTCTTCCGTCAGAGTTCCCGTTGCGGATTGCGACTTGGAGAGTTTTTCCAGTACGGATTCATTTCCTTTCAGTGAGTTGATGATATATACAAGGGATTTCGAGAGGGTGAGCATATGAAAAAGCTCCTCGTTTTTTGTGGATTTTCTAAGAGTCTTTTCTATTTCATTGGTGCGTTTGTCGATAAGTTTGAGATTTTGTACAAATAAACCGGCATTTTTGTAAAGAAACAGCAGGATAAAACCCGGATGGTTTTCCGTGGAAAAATTCTTGATTTTTCCCTGGGCAAAAAGATCGAGGATCGGATTTTTCCGCAGGGAAACGCTGATGATAACCCCGGACCGGAGAATAAAACCTGCCGGGATCGTCATATATGACTCTATATCATCTTCTGTTACCACATAGGGAGTATCGATAAGGATGATAGAGGTACCTTCATCAAACTCTACACGAGGACGTTCCTCCTCATCCAGAAGGACCGTAAGCTCGGATTTTTCGATCGAGAGCCTGTCGCAGACAAACGAGACCTCACCATCAGTCGGCTGGATCATACGTACCCAGCAGCCTTTACTGATAGTCTCCTGCAAAACAGGGATCTTTGCCTCGTTGACCGAAGAGTAGATTTGAATCATGATTCCTTACTGATTCATAAGGGAGATAAACATGATAATGATTCCTGAAAATAGGAAGGGTGGGCTCATGAAGGACCAAACCGTTAAGGGTACTGTCAGAGTGAACCATCCTTAGGGTGTGTTTACAATAATTACATACAACGCGGGACTATATATACCCCTAACCGCGCGGTGCGATAATGCCTCGGGGATTCGCAAAAACACCGCTCTCACTCAGAGAGATAGGCTCCCATTTTTTCAGTTTTTCCGGTATTTATGCGACCCGGACCGGACAAGATCAGTCTGAAAACATCCGCTGAAGAAACTCGAACGCGGCGATGACTTCGGTGTATTCTCTTCGCATTCTCGGATTTGTATCCGGATGATATTTGTCGCGAAGATTCCGGAATGCAAGAGAGGTTGTGGAAAAATCCGCATCGATCGGGAGTCCGAGGATCCCATATGCCCGTTCCTTTGTCATTTCTTCGATCATTACATCTACTCTGTTGATTCAGATTACATAAATATTATGGGAACTCAACTAATATCTTGCATTTAATGAGATTTTCTTAACCCTTGGTGTGGAGGGAAAATCCAACGTAGGAGTGTATCTTGTGGTAGACTGGAATTTAATTGGAATCATTGCCGCATTTATTATATATTTCGGCATTATGATCTACATAGGCTTCTTCTATATGAAGAAGAACAAGACCGTTAGCGACTTCATTCTTGGAGGCAGAGGCCTTCACCGCTGGGTTACGGCGCTTTCGGCCGAAGCATCGGATATGAGCGGCTGGCTGCTTCTGGGTCTGCCGGGTCTTGCCTATGTATCGGGTCTTTCTTCAGCAGGATGGACCGCGATCGGCCTCGCAATCGGTACGTATCTGAACTGGAAACTCGTGGCAAAACGTCTGAGAGTTTACACCCACAAAGCAAAAGATTCGCTCACTCTTCCCGAGTTTTTTGTAAACAGATTCGGCGACAAAAAAGCATATCTTTCTGCGCTCTCTTCGGTTTTTATTATCATCTTCTTTGTTGTATACACCGCTGCACAGTTCGTTGCAGGGGGAAAACTCTTCAACTCCATCTTTGGCGTGGACTACACATGGGCAATGCTCATTTGTGCAGCGATCGTCGTGTGCTATACATTCACCGGAGGATTTAGAGCAGTATGTCTGACGGATTCCATTCAGGGAATGCTGATGATCTTCGCACTGGTCCTTGTCCCGATTTTCGCACTGTTTATGTTATTCGGTTCAGGTACTGAGGCAGTCGCAGCAATGAACCCTGACATGCTTTCACTCTTCAAAGATCCATCGACCGGAGAATTCATCTCAGTCTTTGTTATCGTATCAGGTCTTGCCTGGGCATTCGGCTACTTTGGTCAGCCGCATATCCTGCCAAGATTCATGGCGATCGAAAAACCCGAGGAGATCCCGCAGGCACGAAAGTTCGCTATGGTCTGGGTCATTATCTCCTTGTGTGCCGCGATCTTCATCGGTCTCTTAGGTCAGATCTTCTTCAGTACACCCCTCGCAAGCCCCGAGACGGTGTTCATCGAGATGAGTAAAGCGACCCTCGTCAGTTTCCTTGCAGGAATTGTCTACTGCGGTATCCTTGGTGCGATCATGAGTACCGCCTCAAGTCAGATGCTTGTGGCAGCCTCGGCAATTTCCCAGGATCTGTACAAGACGTTCTTTAACAAGAAAGCATCACAGAAATCCTTGATCTGGATATCCCGCATAACCGTTCTTATCGTTGCATTGTTTGCGATCAGTCTCTCGCTTGATATGACAAGCTCAGTCTTTGGTATCGTTTCCTTTGCCTGGGCAGGTTTTGGAGCAACATTCGGCTCAGTTATCCTAGTCGGACTGTTCTGGAAGAGAATGAACTGGCAGGGAGCTCTTGCTGGTATACTTGCAGGAGGAGTCACCGCATTCCTCTGGTATATGTTACTTGCAGCTTCCACAGGGATCTATGAGATGATCCCGGGCGTGCTCGTGAGTCTTTTAGCCATCTATGTAGTTACAAAGATCACTGCACCCCCCACAAAAGAAGTCGCCGATGTCTTTGACGCGTATGTAGAAGAGATCGGTGATGTGAAGACCTAATCTCTCTTTTTTTAATTTAGCTTTTCTGAGTACTCTTTTCTGCATACCCGGAGCATACAATTTTATCATTCATGAAAGAGAAGCATACTATAACTATGATCAAGGTCGCAGTCAATGGATATGGAACGATCGGAAAACGCGTCGCCGACGCAGTTTCCTGTCAGCCCGATATGGAAATAATCGGTGTTTCCAAAACCAAACCCGGAGCAGAAGCATACGTTGCCAAGGAGAGAGGATACCCCCTCTACATCGCAGATATCAGCAAAAAAGATGCATTCGCGAAAGCAGGAATACAGGTCGCCGGCTCGGTCGAGGATATGATCCAGAAAGCCGACGTCGTGGTCGATGCAACACCAGGAGGGATCGGTGCAGGAAACAAAGCCCTCTACGAAAAGTACCAGAAGAAAGCCGTCTGGGAAGGGGGAGAGGAGCATGAACTCGCCGGATTTTCCTTCAACTCTTCCTGCAATTATGATCAGGCGATCGGCAGACAGTATGCACGGGTCGTTTCCTGTAATACCACCGGTCTTTGCCGGATCATCAAACTCATCGACTCGGTCTTTGGTGTGAAGAAAGTCCGGGCGACCATGGTTCGCCGGGGAGGAGATCCCGGAGATATCAAACGCGGACCGATCGATGCGATCGTCCTGAATCCGGTCACCATCCCGTCCCATCACGGTCCCGATGTACAGAGCATTCTGCCCGATATCAATATCATAACCTCCGCAATGATCGTGCCAACGACCCTCATGCATATGCATTTCATCAATATGGAGCTGAAAAACCCGGCGACCAAAGAGCAGGTCATCGAGCTGATCAAAGCCCACTCCCGTCTCGGTCTTATCGAGAAGAGTATGGGTATCACGAGCACGGCAGAACTCAAGGAGTTTACCTCCGATCTGCTCCGCCCAAGGGGAGACCTTTGGGAGAACGGTATCTTTGCCGAGTCGCTCTCGGTTCTTGATGAAGGGACCGACCTCTATCTCTTCCAGGCGATCCATCAGGAAGCGGATGTCGTTGTGGAAACCGTTGACTGTATCCGGGCAATGGCTGGAAACGTTAAGACGGCGATGGAATCGATCGCGATCACGAACAAAGCAGTTGGTCTGACTGCTATCCGCTAACTTTTTCATGGATCTGCCAATACCCAGTCCGGACGGGACCTATCACGAATTTTGCGGCATCCCTATCTATGAAAAGCGGTTCAAAACCGTCGGACCGTTCAGGTTCCCGGGTCTTGCTGCCGTAGTTGATGATTCGGGGGCTTACCACATCGATTTTTCCGGAAACCCGATTTATGAAGAACGGTATCCCTGGGTCGGGGATTATGCCGACGACTGTGCTGTGGTCAAAACGGTCGGGGATGAGTATTTCCACATCAACGAAGAGGGAAAACGGATCGGACACAACAACTATCTCTATGCAGAGGAGTTTTCCGAAGGAACGGCGGTGATTTACCGGAAAAATTACGGAGCCACGCACATCACGACCGGGGGGGAGATGGTGTACGGGGACTGGTATTTCGATGCCCGGAGTTTCAAAAACGGCGAGGCACTCGTCCGAGACGAAGACGGCTGGCTCGTTATCGACAAGACCGGGCAGGAGATCCGGCGGACCGACCCCCCGGATGAGGAGTATCCCGTTTCCGGCATCGTCAGATTTATCGGAACAGAAAGCCCGATCCCCACCATTCTAAAGATGACCGAGTGGGACGCTGCGGTCGTTCTCGTCAGGCATGCCGAGCGGGAACCGTTCACTAAGGGAGAGCCGGGTTCCCAGAAAAAACTCACGACCCGGGGCGAACGTGCCGCCATGACCTTTGGCGAAAAACTTGGAGGTCGGCCGGTCAAAGCGTACGCAAGCCCGATGTTCCGGTGCATGCATACTGCCGAACTGATCCTTGCAGGAACGGGAGAGACGGACAATGTCTGTGGAAATACGTGTTTGGGTGATCCGGGGGCATACGTTTTTGATGACGATCTGACCCGCGGCTTGTATGTGAAAAATCCGACCAAGACGATCACTCTTGAGTATATCAACACCGGCACGCTGCTCGGCCATTATCCAATCAAGGAAGGAACGGAAAGGCTTCTCGCCTTCCTAAAAAGTACAGCATTTCAGGACGGGATCTCGGTCTGCGTGACCCATGATGTGTTTCTGGCAGCATTTGTTTCGACCCTGACCGGCTATGATTTCGCGGACGACTGGGTCGGATTCCTGGACGGCTGTATTTTATTTAGGAAAAAAGAAACATGGTACCTCTGGTGGAGAGGTAAGGAGACAAAATTATGAAGTTTATTTGCCCATTAATCGTCGTTGATGATATCGAAGCATCAAAGAAGTTTTATACCGGGATCCTTGGTCAGGAGATAACCATGGATTTCGGCGCAAACGTCACGTTTGCCGAATCGTTCGCCATTCAGTCGAAGAGTTCCTGGACAGGGTTTATCGAGAAACCTGATTCCGAGATCCGGTATCAGGGAAATGATGCCGAACTCTACTTCGAGGAGGAGGAGTTCGACGCATTTGTGGAACGCCTTAAGACGTATGAGGTGAAGTACGTCCATCAGGTGATCGAACATGCCTGGGGTCAGAGGGTCGTCAGATTCTATGATCCGGATATGCACATCATCGAGGTCGGCGAGAGTATGGTGACCGTCTGCCGCAGGTTCCGTGGACAGGATATGACCGTTGAGGAGATCGCGAAAAGAACGATGTTCCCTGAAGAGGTCGTGGAGATGTTCCTGGAAGAGGAATAACTCCCGGGATTATAGGACGTGCCGTAGATTCGATGTCCTTTTGGATGAAGGATCTACTGCCCCTCATCTCTATTTTTTAATGACGCGAGCGTCAGAATTCCGGCTATCACGCCAATCACTGCCCATATGCCAAAGCCGATGAGTAATGTCCAGGTCGAATAATACCATATGTCATTTATCAGATGAAGTGAGGTATCATACTGCTGAACGCTGCGATAGACCCAGAAGTACACATATGTCATTCCTAAACCGGCAATGCCAAGACAGATACCTGATGTTTTTGCAGAAACTGCCTTTTTCGAAGATGCCCCTCTAAGCATAAATGCCGCCGGACAGTAGAGAGGCGTTAGAATCAGTGAGATGAAGAAGAGATTTAAGGAAAATATGCGCAGAGCTTCTCCAAATGATCGTGGATTTCCGATGAACATCAAGCATACAGATATACCGAGAATGAGAACAACTGCCGTTATTATCAGTATGCAGGGAAGTTTTTGCAGCGTGTGCATCCGCAGACCTTGTATAGCCCCGGCAAACGGGATGAGGAGAAGGGAGACCGCAAATACCGCAAGGAGAGATGTGCCGAAAAGGAATACCGGAGCAAGGCTGCCCGAAATTGCAGGATAATAATATTGCGTGAATAAAATATACAAGAGCCATACTGATACCGGCAAAAAATAGATGAGTGCCATGAAAATAGCACTCCATTGGGTGTGTTGGGTTTGGTCAGTCATGGTTCCCGCCGGGCAGTATAACGTTGATTGTTGATTTCAGGAGGGTTTTCCCCATCGAAATGCCGGACAAAATCACGACATGATCTGGGCAACGAGAAGAACGACACCGGAGGCAATCACACTCAGGATAAATAAAATACACACGGCAGATACAACGCCTAATACAACACCTAATGCTATTTTCGTAACATCTTTGGAAAACTCTTTATCAATCATCATGATGTGTTCTCGTACATTTCATTATAGGCCGGTTTTTACACCACCATAACTATACCTTCTTCCTCATCTCTTATCAATACATTGAGCATAGATTCCAATGTTGAGTATATCTGTTGAACAGGCCCGTGAATAGTGCGGGAAAAAGAAAACAGGTCAACATCTATACGTAACAAATAATTAGGGGGATGATGATAGAGTCAAGGCGTCTATTTTCCACTCGATCCATTGAAGAGCTAAAAAAGTTATGAATACGGGATGCCTGCCTGATAATACTCTCCTTCCCAGTAGAGAATTCTGTGAATGCAGTATTTTTCCCGGATCTCATCGATTCGTTGTCGAGTCAGAACCTGGACACTATTCAATACAGGGTTATCTGTTCCAGGGTCCGATTTTTTTATACTGGTATCCCTCGTAAGAAACAACTCCTTTATCTCAGGATATTTTTCGAAATCATCATCAGTAATATTCAATATCGCATATCCGGATTCGTTCCATACGTGGTTGATCGGTTTTTCAGGATATGATGAATAGGTTAATATCATTGACTTACTGTCCAAGATCCCGGTGGATTCCACCATAAGAGGGGCAAAAAGTATGAACAGTAAGAAAATGAGAACTACCAATAATATATACCCATATTTTTTCGCGTGATTTGGGTCTTTGTTCATTGCATTATCCTCCTTCCCTTCAAAACGTCTACGTGTCATCTTTTTTACATCCGAAAACAAGCTGCAGTCCGCCGGCGATCCCTAGAATAACCCAGACCGCAAAGACCGTGTTTATAAGAACCGTTGAGATCCACCACGGAACTGTTTGTACGGCTCCTTCGATCACGACATCATTTGCATCTCCCAAAACCGACAGAATGACATAACAGACGAGAAGTACAAAACCCCAAACGGAAAATGTATACGAGATCCGTTTCATCATTGTTCCGCAGGCAAAGTCTGCCGATACCTTCTGAATCACAGATGTCATCATCGGCGAGGCAATCAGTATGAGGTACATCAGTGTCAGCCAAACAGGCATCCTAAGTAAAACAGTGAGCTGTGAACCCCCTCCGGCCATAACGGATATGAGCCCTAATCCGATCTCGCCGATCAACAATAATGCAGTAAATACTGCGAGAAATTCAAAGCGGGATTTGACTGCTCCATCACTATTTCTGTAGCAGAGGATCGTTCCAATGAAAAGCACTACCGTCAATACGAAAAGACCTGCAGAGAGTATGGATTCGATACCTATATTTGAAAAATTCCAGGCAATAAACGCTCCAAAGATAAATATCGGTAAAAAATAGATCGGGAAGAGGAGTTTTATGTTTGGGCTCTGTGTCAGGTTCATTTTTCATCACATCCGTTACGCATGCATACATCATTTTCAGATTTTCGACACAGCCAAATCATACAGGCTCCGACCGCGAGACCGAAAACGACCCAGATAATGGCGAGGCTCAACATAAATACCGGGGATATATACCAGGGATAAGCAGGAGGCATGCCAACGACAACAACATCATATGCATCTCCTGATATTCCATAAAACATAGCATAGATCAGATAGAAGAAGCTGAATACGGCAAAACTTTTCGAAACTCGCGACAGGATCGTCTGCGGTTTTTGTCCTTCGCAAAATTTCGGGACAACAAGGGAGAAGAGGGGGGCAAGGATCAGGACGAAATAGAGAGGTGTGACCCACATCGATGTTCGCAGAAAATTCGTCAGCATTGCCGGAGAAGTGATGGTTCCGTCGATGATATTTGTGAGGCCCATTCCGATGTTGATGACGAGCAAAAGAGCAAGAGCAATGAAAAGGACCGTGACCCATGTCGTGTTTTCCCTGCCGAGCGTTTTCCTATACGTTAGCACCCCAATCAGGGCTGCGATCGGCAGAAGAAACATCAGACTTGCAAACAGTCCGTCGGTGACGGTGTTTGGCAAAGATATATTCAATGAGAAATCTGCCGATAAAATGCATAGCGGCACTAGATAGATGAGTGCCATGCAGATGACACTTCGTTGGGTGTTTTTGGTTTGTTCAGTCATGATCAGGCAAGGAGTGTGACATTATGATTGTGGAGATGGTTTCTATGATCTATAATTACACCTTTTCCCTCATCTATTATCAATACATTGAGCATAGATTCCAATGCTGAGTGTATCCTTCGGGATCGTGAGAAAAATAGTGATACAATAGAGGGAGGGGATCACATCCGCATATTGCTGTATTCAAATATCAGGTCTGTTTGGATCAGCGGCTGAATACAACTGACAGACACGTGCCCGTCCCCACCCGCTCGTCGTCTCCAGCCAGACCACCGTGTGCGTAACAGTATTCACTGCAGAGGGATCTACCTGGAGAATAAGAGTTGCATCTGCCGTTTCACCGTCCTTCACGTAGATCGGCTCACCTTCGAGGGTGAGCGACATCCCTTCCGGCAAAGGAGACATAGGAAATGTTCTATTGAGCGTAACAATAATATCCTCTCCGGATGCTTTGATTTCTATGGCAATTCTTCCCTCAACACCCGGTTCTGCAACGTAAATGGGAATCTGATTTGACCGGTCATCCCGTCTCTGAACGCTTACAAAACCTGTTGCATTGTCCAGATCAAAGTACCAGTCGATTGCATGAGTATATGACGATGTGTTAGGGGGTGAAGGGGGTGATGAAAAAAATCCTGTATCAAATATACCCGGCATGAAGGCAGGCAGGCTATTATTTTCTGAGTAGTGATCCGGTAAGATGCAGCCGGCACTAAGGGTCAACAGTAGTATGCATATGCATGCAGCAAGAATTTTTATACGCAATTTCATCATTTGAACCTCACATAAGTAAACACTGATTTGTCTCATACTCAACTTGATTCGTCAAAGAATCAACAAAAGTTATGAATACGGGATGCCTGCCTGATAATACTCTCCTTCCCAGTAGAGAATTCTGTGAATACAGTATTTTTCCCGGATCTCATCGATTCGTTGTCGAGTCAGAACCTGGACACTATTCAATACAGGGTTATCTGTTCTAGGGTCCGATTTTTTTATACTGGTATCCCTGGTAAGAAACAACTCCTTTATCTCAGGATATTTTTCGAAATCCTCATCAGTAATATTCAATATCGCATATCCGGATTCGTTCCATACGTGGTTGATCGGTTTTTCAGGATATGATGAATAGGTTAATATCATTGACTTACTGTCCAAGATACCGGTGGATTCTATCAGGATAGGCACGACAAATACGAGCGGCAGCAGAATAAGAACAGCCAATAGTATTATCCAAAATTTTCCCACGTGATTTGGGTCTTTGTTCATTTTTCATCACATTCGTTACACATGCATACATCATTTTCAGATTTTCGACATAGCCAAATCATACAGGCTCCAACCGCGAGACCGAAAACGACCCAGATTATGCTAAGGCTCAACATAAACACCTGGGATATATACCAAGGATAAGCGGGAGGCATGCCGGGGACAACAACATCGTATGCATCTCCTGCTATTCCACGAAACATAGCATAGATCAGATAGAAGATGCTGAATACAGCAAATCCTTTCGAGACTCCCGACAGGATCTTCTGCGGTTTTCGTGCTTCGCAAAATTTCGGGACAACAAGAGAGAAGAGAGGCGCAAGGATCAGGACGAAATAGAGGACGGTGACCCACATCGGCATTCGCAGGAAATGTGTCAGCATCGCCTGAGAAGTGAAGGCTCCGCCAATGATATTTGTGATGCCCATTCCGATGTTGATGACGAGCAAAAGAACAAGGGCAATTATAAGGACCGCGAACCCTGTCGTTTTCTCCTTACCGACAATTTTCTTATAGGTAATCGCCCCGATGAGGGCTACAATCGGCAGAAGAAACATCATACTCGAAAACAGTCCGTCGGTCACGGTTCTTGGCAATAATAGATTCAATGAGAAATCTGCTGAAGAAATGCATAGCGGCAGTAGATAGATGAGTGCCATGCAGATGACACTTCGTTGGGTGTTTTTGGTTTGTTCAGTCATGTATCAGGCAAGGTGTATGAAATCTAATTACAATCGTGCAGATGGTTCCTATGATCTACAATTACACCTTCACCCTCATCTCTTATCAATACATTGAGCATAGAATCCAATGCATAGTGTATCCGTCGAAATCGTGAGACAAATAGTGATAAAATAGAGGAGAGGGAGAAATTTGTCAGAAAGTAATTTTCGATTCGTTCTTTCATATCTCAGAACTTTTTATTTTCTGACCCAGCTTCTCCCATCTCAATTCCATTATCTTCAGATTTCATGTACACCCGGATCCTAAAAAATCCTACTGCGAGACCAAACATAATCTAGATAACGGTGAATATCGACATCATATCAATACTTATGATAATCTAAGTTCGGTAAGTGAAACTCAGAAATGATTATGAATTCACCATTAAGAGTCTATAATATTCACCATTCCAATACAAAACTTTATTATCGGCATATTGGGATTTAATTTCATCGTACATCTTTCCAGTACCTATCGGTACCGAGTCCATACCTGCCCGACTGATAAAGGTCATTTTCTCAAGAGCTTCGGATTTATTGATGCTGTAATTTATGTTGAGGAAGAGTTCCTTTAATGGCGGATATTTTTTGAAGTCTTCTTCAGTTATGGTAATTACTTCACCACTCCAGTTTTTCCATGAAAATGTGCTGCCGGGAGGATCATTTGGATATGAGGAATACCCTAAATTTATCTGATGTCCGCCAAATGCATCCGTATAAAATGCATCAATCTCTCCAACTATAGATGAGATTAGTATCGGCGATAGAAGGACCGCCGACACAAAAAATATGATGCATATAATCACAATACCGAGGTTTGGTCTTTTTTTGTTCTCTGTAGTTTTATCTGCCATCGGTCTCAGTCCTGAACGTTCTTTGTAATATGAGAAAATTTAAGGTAATTCTAACTTGCATTGGGTGTAAGTTTGTTCAAACAAGGGCTGTCGATGACAGTCACCCGCTATTTTTTGCGTATAGTTGAAAGATATCCGTATATTGCGGTACTTTTCATGAAAGCAAGCAGTATCAGGAGACCGAAACATAGACCACAGATATAGGCAACTGCCGTAAATCCGATCTTTGCAGAAGGCACATACACGACGATCAGCCATGTAAAGAGAAGTATTATTCCTGTAAGGATCCCGATGATCACCCATTTTACTCTCCCGGCATTTTTATCCGAAACCGGCAGTACAACAACGCGGGCCTGTTTTGGAGGAGGATACTTTTTATCCACCCATTGCGTTACAACAGCAATAATACCTCCAATAATCAGGCCTGCAAAATACATCGGGAGAACCACCGACATACTGACCCCATTATGCATATCATACGTTCTGAGCAGAATCGTTGGAATAATTGAGAATAATACCAGTGTTATTAAACACGAGATGACTCCTATGCGGTTATTGGTCATGGTGAATTGCCTCTCAGGAGTGATCTACAGCACAATCGGAGTATCAATTGTACCTATTCTCACAATTACTATCCTGGGTACCTGAATTTGAGAGATTGTGTAATATACCTTCAACGACATGAGAATTACTCTCTCGCTCATCTCTTATCAATACATTGAGCATAGATTCCAATGCCGGGAGTATCCCTTGGAATCGTGAGAATTAGTCCGGACATACAGAGGTTTCAGTTCAGAGCGGCTTTCAAGCAAAAATGGGTGTATGCATCCCTACTCAATAGGTATCGCCGCAGTGTAATACTCCCCCTCCCAGTAGAAAATTTTGTGATATAAGAATTCACGAAGTTCATTGCATCTCTGTCTAGTTTTTACAGGAACTTTATGAGACCAGGTCTCTACTTCATCTGGATTTGACAGATTAATGCTTGTGTTTCTCGTGAGCAGCAGCTCTTTTAACTCAGGATACTTTTGGAAAACCTCTTCTGTTGGAACAAATATCTTCCACTCAGAGTGATCATCATCAGGTTCTGATGAATAGAATAGGTATACATAGCTCCCTTCTCCAAGACCCAGCGCAAAAAATATAATGGCATAGCCGATGCTCAATCCAATGATCAGAATAAGAATGCCAAAAATAATTTTTTTAGATTTTGTAGATTTTCCGTCCATTATGTATACCTAACTTTAAGAGATTTTATACGTGGTTTACGTTCAACAACACTAAAATTATCTTATCTCCCTCATCTATTATCAATACATTGAGCATAGATTCCAATGCTGAGTGTATCCTTCGAGATCGTAAGAAAAATAGTGATAAAATAAAGGGAGGAGTCTCACATCCGCATATTGTATATTCAAATATCCGGTCTGTTTGGATCAGCAGCTGAATACAACTGACATACACGTGCCCGCCCCCATCCATCATTCGTCTCCAGCCAGACCACCGTGTGCGTAGCAGTATTCACTGCCGAGGGATCTACCCGGAGAATAAGCGTTGCATCCGCCGTTTCACCGTCCTTCACGTGGATCGGCTCACCTTCGAGGGTGAGCGACATCCCTTCCGACAAAGGAACTGTTCTATTGAGAGTAACAATAATATCCTCCCGGGATGCCGTGATTAGTATGGCAATTCTTCCCTCAACACCCGGTTCTGCAACGTAAATGGGAATCTGATTTGACCGGTCATCACGTCGCTGTACACTTACAAAACCTGTTGCATTATCCAGATCAAAGTACCAGTCGAGAGCAGGAGTGCTATATGACACGACTTCGGGGGGTGATATCAAAAATCCAAAATCAAACATACCCGGCATGAAATCAGGCAGGCTATTATTTTCTGAGTGGTGCTCCGGTAAGATGCAGCCGGCACTAATGATCAACAGAAGTATGCATATGCATGCAGCAAGAATTTTTATACGCAATTTCATCATTTGAACCTCTTTAGACGATTTCCTTCCCGAATCTACGTAAGCAGTGTCAGAGGGGACTTCTCTTTTGGATAATCGTACAGATTGGAACCCACTCCACAACTATACCTTCTCCCTCATCTCTTATCAATACATTGAGCCTAGAATTCAATGCAGAATGTATCCTTTGAGATCGTGAGACAAAGAATGATAAAATAGAGGGAGGGGATCACATCCGCATATTGTAATCTTCAAATATCCGGTCTGTTTGGATTCTGTATTGTGTTCATTTTTCATCACATTCGTTACACATGCATACATCATTTTCAGATTTTCGACACAGCCAAATCATACAGGCTCCAACCGCGAGACCGAAAACGACCCAGATAATGGCGAGGCTCAACATAAACATAGGGGATATATACCAGGGATAAGCAGGAGGCATTCCGGGGACAACAACATCGTATGCATCTCCTGATATGCCGCTAAACGTAGAATAGATCAGATAGAAGATGCCGAATAACGCAAACCCTTTCGAGACTCCCGACAGGATCTTCTGCGGTTTTCGTGCTTCGCAGAGTCTTGGGACAACAAGGGAGAAGAGGGGGGCAAGGATCAGGAAGAAGTAGAGGGCGGTGACCAAAACCGGCATTCGCAGGAAATTCGTCAGCATTGACTGAGAAGAAGTGAATGCTCCGTCGATGATATTTGTGATGCCCATTCCGATGTTGATGACGAGCAAAAGAACAAGGGCAATTATAAGGACCGTGAACCATGTCGTGTTTTCTCTGCCGAGCGTTTTCTTATACATTATCACCCCGATAAGGACTGCGAGCGGCAGAATAAAAAATAGAGACGCAAACAGACCATCGGTGACGGCATTTGGCAAAGATATACTCCATGAGAAATATGCCGAAAAAACGCATAGCGGCAGTAGATAGATGAGTGCCATGCAGATGACGCTTGCTTTTGTGTTTTTGGTATGTTCAGTCATGACTATAGATGTATTTTACGTGTACAAACTTACACTGGTTTTATTATTTCTAATTATCTGTGCATTATTATGTGTTGCATCCCCATTATAAGATGGTGAGGAAAACTCGAGTAAGCTAAATGGATACCCATAATATTCACTTAGCATAACAGTATTTCTTACATTAAGCAACCACCATGTGTATGTTTGTTCATGTACTGCTCCAAAACAATGTCCAATTTCATGAATGATACTGTAAGTCCTTGAATAATCGTTTCCATTATAAACAGGGCCACTCCAATCAATAACCATTTGAGACCAGGCATATCTGGTATCATATCCCCATGATAATCCTTGAGCAACATTCCATTCTCCAGTAATATCATATCCACCAAGATAAATACACAAATCAACATCTAAAAAATCTAACGTCGAGAGCGGATAATAATATGCCAAAGTCTCTAAAGGATATGTAGTAATTGAAGAATTAGCACTTAACTGAAATCTATGAGTTGCATCATAAAGTGGTACTAAAACAACTTTTACATCATCTCTACCATAACTGGTGACTGAGTTTGCTGTTGCAATGTAACTTTGAGCGGTTGTTACCCAGCTACTAGAGTAAAAAGCGTTGTCTGTTACAACAAGTACATCAACATAAACCGTGTCATATGGTCCCTTTGAGTTTGATCCAGCTGGTTTTACGATTTTTTCATATAAGGGGGGCGTTTGAATCTGATCTTTGACTCCGCAGAATTCGATCGGTTCATCCGGCTGAAGCATATCATACTCTGAATATACGATATGCAATGGCATACCAGTTGTTCGGCTGTTTTCACTTGCCTGAATTGCAGAGATGGTGATGTATTCACCAGGATAGCTTATAAATCCACAAAGAATATTATCCATATCTGCGGTCAAAACAACATGCGAGTCATCAATGCCTGAAATCACGCCCTCATAGGAATCAATACCATCATCAATGTTTTCAAAATTCATTCTTTTAAGGAGAAGAAGATAGTCTTTTCCGTATAATGTGATTGGAAGTGTGATTTCAGCCTGACGGTCGGGAATGGGGTTGTTGAAACAAATCACATCATAGATTTCTGAATCTTTTGCTATCTCGCCTGATGCTTTTTTGGCATCAGATGAGGCTATGACACTCTCTGGAATCTTCAAAGAATCGTAATCTATTGATGATTCAGATTTTTCTGTAATCATTTTCATATCATAAATCGTTGTTTTACCAGGGATGGTAAAAATTGGTACGTTATCACTGTCTGCAGTTTCTGCACTTACTGGAAAAATAAGCATTACTGCAACTATGAACAGAAGAAGAAGTGATAAAATTTCAATACGTCGTTTAGTAAAATTCATTTTAACCTCGTTAGAGGGATTCCTCATCGCAGATACGTAAGCAACACCAGGGGAAAACCCTCTTTTTGATAATCTTGCGGATTGAAACTCAATCCACAACTATCCCTTCTTTTTCATCTATTATCAATACATTGAGCATAGATTCCAATTCATGTATTCAAGAGTTAAAGGGAATGAGGCAGAATTGGAATCTATGCTCAATGTATTTATAACACAGAAACAACAGAACATACCAACGTATGAAGATACGGATTCTTTTGATCGGCATGCTCCTTTTGACCGCATGCTGTGTAATGCCTGCGGGTGCAGCTGATTTTTCTGATAATGCCGCAAAGTATACGATAACTCCCTGGTACAAGTTTACCGATGGTAGTAAGGCTCTGCCGCTTTACGATACTATTACCCAAGGAGAATGGAAGAGCCACACATATTTCCTTCCTGCCGGTAAAACAAGAATTGAGATTGCTCTATCATGGGGGAATACACAAAATACTCTCAGTATGAAGATAGAAAAACCGGATGGATCTTTCTATGGACCATTTTACGATTCATTTGATGGAATAACTAATGGGGTGATTCCCCTTACTATAAACGGAAATATCGCAGCAGGCCAATGGACTATATCTATTAATGGGGCATCGGTGAGCGGTACTCAGCCATATACTTTGCAATTCAATGCCGTTTAGATACAAAATCCACATTTTCCTATGTATTGTGATCCTCTGCGTACTTGCAGGTGTATGCGGACCTGTGAGCGCCTTTGACTTCTATTACACCTATCCCGGCGAAGATGACTTGGTAATAGCCCCGGCAGATTATGAGATAGTTCCTATTGATGACGGAATCGAGGGAGTAACAATTACCGGATGGCTGAACCTTGTTTACTGGAAAACCGTGC
Source organism: Methanocorpusculum sp. (assembly GCF_030655665.1). Classification (NCBI taxonomy): domain Archaea; kingdom Methanobacteriati; phylum Methanobacteriota; class Methanomicrobia; order Methanomicrobiales; family Methanocorpusculaceae; genus Methanocorpusculum; species Methanocorpusculum sp. The sequence continues at coordinate 72,211 of NZ_JAUSPQ010000006.1, forward strand.
TTCCCATCTACATCGGCTCATACTTTGATTTCTTTGAACCAACGCCTCTTGGAAACATGACCAGCACAATACTGGTTCCGCTTCTGTCTACGATCTTTGGTGTCTGCGGTACCTTCGCCGTCTTCTGCCGCCGCAGATCTCCCGAAAAAAATCCGAAATCAACACCTGCAAAAATCCTTGCTTACATTCGGCAGCACAAATTCTGCTCGCAAAAACAGATCGTTGACGGGGTGGAGAGTTCCCGGGGATCCGTTGCCTATCAGCTTCACCGGCTCCAAAACGAGCAGAAGATATTTGCAGCCGAGATAAACGGGAGAACGTATTATTCGGCACACCCCATCGATCAGGAATCCTTAGAACCGGTCGTATACGGCATTCTGGAAAATGAAACAACGAAATCTATTTTCAAAACATTATATCATCATCCAAACCTGACACGTCACGAGATAGCCGGGATTATCGGCAAATCCCCGGACACCGTATATTTTCATTTGAAAAAATTCGACGACCGATTACTGACCGAGGTAAAAGAAGAGGGGATCAATTATTATTCGCTTAGCCCGGATGCCAGGGATGTGTATTTCAGGATGGAGCCTGAAGGGTTGGGCGGCGGTGAACGCATTGTGATGGAAACGTGAGCACTGTTAATCCTATCACGAGCGGTCTCTGGAGATTTGATGTCAACAGGGAAATATCAGTGGAACACAATCATTCAGTTTATCAATAAATGCACGACAATAATCCAAAAGACCGGATACTCTTAATTTTTTTAGTCATATCTGCATGTTTACTCCTTGTATCAAATGTTGGAGCCGCTTTAGCTGCTAGTCCTCTTGTTCCCGGGTCTGATGACATGGTTATTGCCCCGGCAGATTATGAAATAGTCCCGATTGATGACGGCACAGAAATTATTGAGAATACTCCTCTGTTAAGTTTCATGTTGTGGAAAACGGAGGTATTATCCTTCATTGATTCTCTCTGGAGAGAGACGCCGTATCGCGATATTGTGCGAGGCGGAGTAATACCTTTCACAGCAGCTGTTTTAGGGTTCTCGATTTTCATCGTCTTCAGCCGCCGGAAATTTCCCGAGAAAAACCCGGAATCAACGCCGGCAAAAATCCTCACCTACATTCGGCAGCACAAATTCTGCTCGCAAAAACAGATCGTTGACGGGGTGGGAAGTTCCCGGGGATCCGTTACCTATCAGCTTCACCGGCTCCAAAACGAACAGAAGATATTTGCAGCCGAGATAAACGGGAGAACGTATTATTCGGCACACCCAATCGATCAGGAATCCTTAGAACCGGTCGTATACGGCATTCTGGAAAATGAAACAACCAGATCGATTTTCAAAACATTATATCATCATCCAAACCTGACACGTCACGAGATCGCCGGGATCATCGGCAAATCCCCGGACACCGTGTATTTTCATCTGAAAAAATTCGACGGCCGATTACTTACCGAGGTGAAAGAAGGAGGGAACTCGTACTACTCGCTTAGCCCGGATGCCAGGGATGTGTATTTCAGGATGGGGCCTGAAGAGTTGGGCAGCGGTGAACGCATTGTGATGGAAACATGATCATACGCTTTTTCACCGGCATCCCTGACGAGAGCAGGGATATACTGCGGCAGTAAATGTTTTTGCTGCCGATTTTTTCGTTTATGTGGATAACTAACAAAATTTTTGTAGTTAACGCCGCATTTATGCCATACTAACCATAATAATCTAGTATGAAATACGCACCCTCAGTGCTGGATAAGATCGTGGCAGGGCTGGTCGTCCTGATCATCACGATCGCCGTGTCCGGTTCAAAGTTCGGAAGATGAAAATCCTCCAAGTAAACACCTCTCCTTTTTTTACCTGTCTACATGTTAGACAGTGTCCCGGTCCACACTCTCTCACACATCCTTTATGGTATTTCACGGACAACATATCGGGATATGGACGCATACGAACTCGTCACCCGAAATACGGCTGAGATCGTCACCGAAGACGAACTCAGAGCTTTGTTGAACAAACCAACAAAACGGGTCTATACCGGTTATGAACCAAGCGGCGAGATTCACCTCGGTCACCTGGTGACCATCAATAAACTGATGGATATGAAAGCAGCAGGGTTTGACGTCGTGGTATTGATCGCAAACCTGCACGCCTATCTGAACAGAAAAGGAACCTTCGAACAGATCAAAGAGCTTTCCGACTACAACAAAGCCTGCATCGAGGCGGTCGGTCTCAAAGGTGCGGAGTTTGTTCTCGGAACTGATGTCCAGCTCACGCCGAAGTATCAGACCGAAGTGCTGACCCTCTGTCAGCAGATCACCCTGAACCGTGCCACCCGCAGTATGGACGAGGTCGGCCGTGCGATGGACAACCCGATGGTTTCCCAGATGGTCTACCCGGTCATGCAGGTCGTCGACATCCCGACCCTCAACGTCGATGCAGCGGTCGGAGGGATCGACCAGAGAAAGATCCACATGCTCGCCCGCGAACACCTCCCGACCCTCGGATACAAACCCCCGGTATGTATCCACACGCCGATCGTAAACGGTCTCGACGGTGAGAAGATGTCCTCCTCGAAAGGAAATGTGATCTCGGTCGCAGACTCCCCCGAAGATATCAAAAAGAAGATGAAGAAGGCATTCTGCCCGCCGGAGACGGAAGGAAACCCGATCCTGCAGATCTTCCAGTACAACGTCTTCCCGAGGATCGATACGGTCGCGATCCGCCGCCCGGAAAAATTCGGCGGGGATCTGGAGTTCCACAGCTATGCAGAACTCGAGACGGCGTATGCCGGCGGAAAGGTCCACCCGATGGATCTGAAAGCTGCATGCGGCGATTCCCTGGCTGAGTTACTCGCGGATGCCTACGCATACGTTCAGAGCTATAAAAACTAATTTTCCTTTTTTATGCCGATTGAGATACCCGACTATACGTTCACAGAAATAACGCCGATCCTCAAAGGCTGGTCCGACGATACAAAATATCGTGTCAGAACAGACGACGGCCGGGAACTTTTGCTTCGTTTGTCTGCCGCAGACAAATACGACCGAAAAAAAGAGGAGTTCGAGGCTCTCAAAACGATAGAATCGAAAGGGATTCCTGCATCAAAACCTGTGGAATTCGGAAGATGCAGCGATACTACATCGTACATGCTTCTTACCTGGACAGAGGGAAAAGCGGCAGATGAAATTCTGCCTCTTCTTTCAAAAGAGGAGCAGTATAATATAGGGATAAAGACCGGGATTTTGCAGAAACGGCTGAATTCAATTCCGGCACCTGAGGATATGAAACCCTGGGATCTGCGGTTTGGAAAAAAACTCGACTGGAAATGCGAGCGGTATCTTGAATGCGGCATCCGTTTCGAGCATGACGATCGGATGCTTGCCTTCATCGAAGAGCACAGACATCTGATACAAAACCGGCCGCAGTCTTTTCAGCACGGGGATTTTCACTGCGGAAATATCATCATCGATGAGGAGGGGGACCCTTGTATAATCGATTTCAACCGGATCGACTACGGCGATCCCTGGGAAGAGTTCAACCGGATCGTGTGGTGTGCAAAGAAAAGCAGCTATTTTGCGGCAGGACGGATCGACGGATATTTTGACGGATCCGTCCCGCAGGAATTCTGGGATCTGCTTCTGTTATACATAAGCAGCAATACGCTTTCCTCGATCCCCTGGTCGATACCTTTTGGCCAAAAAGAGGTAGAAACAGCAGTAGAAATGGCAAAAGAGGTCCTTCTCTGGTATGATGATATGAAAACTTCCGTTCCCCTCTGGTATGTGGAGGCAAAAAAGGGACGGGAGTAAACTAGAATATTCCTGAAGTTATATACTCCATCATCTCATGAAAATCACCGTCATCTACGGAACGAGCCGTACGGAAAAATCCAGTACGTATAACATCGCCAAACAGTTCCTGGCTGAACTCGCAGACGGCGATCAAGTCACCGAATTCCATTTGCCGAAGGACATGCCGGCATTCTGCACCGGATGCTTCAACTGTTTTTCCGACACCACAACATGTCCTCACTACAAATATATCCAGCCAATTGAGGAGGCAATGCAGAATGCGGATCTGATCATTATCACTGCTCCCGTGTATGTGTTCCATGTGCCCGGCCAGGTCAAGGCACTCTTAGACCACTTCGGTTGTCGGTGGATGGGACACAAGCCAAACCCGCAGATGTTTCGCAAACAGGCACTTGTTATTATAACGGCCGCAAGAGCCGGTATGCGGAGTGCAGGAAAGGATGTTCAGGATTCCTTTGACTGGTGGGGAGTCGGGCGGACCTACAGTTTCAAAAATGCGGTCCTGGCGGGAGACTGGACAGAGGTCACCGACAAGAGCAGAGCGGCGTTTGCACAAGAAGTCAAGAAGACAGCCCGAAAAATTCGAAGACAGCAGGGAGCCGGCCCCCGGCTCAAAGTCAGGATGCTCTTCTATCTGATGAGATTCGTGCAGAAAAAATACCGCTTTATTGAATCTGATGCAGCGTACTGGGAAGAAAACGGCTGGTTTGACGGGAAAAACCCTGGTAGCTGACATGAAACTCACGGTACTCGTCGACAATAACACCTTCATCGATAAATATTTTTACGGAGAGCCGGGGCTTTCCTTCTATATCGAAGATGGAACGGAGAAGATCCTGCTCGATACGGGCTACTCCAATCTCTTCATCAGGAATGCAAAAAAACTCGGGATCGATCTTTCGGCCCTTACAAAGGTCGTGATCTCGCACGGACACGACGACCACACCGGCGGCCTGCCGCATCTGCTGGAACATTTCGACACTTCGTCGTTTGAAGTGATCACCCATCCGGATACCTTTGCCGAGAAACGCCGGGGCGATCTGCTGACGGGATCTCCCGTCTCCGAAGAGACGATGCGGGAAAAAACCCGTCTGCATCTCTCGAAGGATCCGATCAAAATCAGCGATCATATAACGTTCCTTGGGCAGATCCCTATCACCCAGGAATTCGAACAGAGACCGGAGATGGATACGCGAAAAACGCCGGAGGGATACGTCCCGGACTTTATCTTAGAGGATTCGGCTCTTGTCTTTGAAACGGATGCCGGCATCTATATTATTACGGGCTGTTCGCATGCCGGGATATGTAATATCTGTGCGTATGCAAAAGAGCTGTTCAAGAAACCGATCCTCGGGATCATCGGCGGCTGGCATATGAAAAAGATGGATGAGCGTGCGGAGAAGACGATCCGATTTATGAAAAACGAGGGGATCTCTGAGATGTATCCCTGCCACTGTACCTCGTTTGCGGTAAAAGCAGCGGTCCATCAGGTGATCCCGGTCCATGAAGTGGGTGTCGGGCTGAAGATCGAGTGGTGAGCCGATCCATTCCCTCTTTTTTCTGGGGGCACATCCCACGTGCACCCTAATTTTTCATAATGGAGAGGCATGATTTAATATCTTGAAGATAGGTTATATTAATGAGAGGAATATGAATCTGAAAGAATTTGATGATATAAAATATAATAATAAATATAAAAATTCTCTTAATTCTTTATCACCATATATAGGGAGACTTCGTTATGAGTGTGCAGGTTATTTAATTGATCAATATGCACAACCCGATGAATTAATATTTGATCCTTTTTGTGGTAGTGGAACAGTATTACTTGAAGGTTGGGCTAAAGGTTACAATGTAATGGGCAATGACCTTAATTATTATGCTTATGTACTAACTATGGGTAAATTATATCCATATCATACAGAAATAGAAGCATGTGTAGCGCTTGATAAATATAATAATCGAATAACCAAAAAAGCAAGTGAAATAAATTTGGATGTTATTCCTGAATGGGTACAATCATTTTACCACCCTCAAACACTTCGGGAAATAATTGCCTGGACGTATTATCTCAGACAACATAAGGAATGGTTCCTGCTAGCTTGTCTCATGGGTATTTTGCATCACCAACGTCCGGGATTTTTGTCATATCCCTCAAGTCACGGGGTACCTTATTTACGTACAAAAAAATACCCTCGGGAAAATTACCCGGAAATGTATTCATATAGGAATGTTTACGAAAAACTCAACGCAAAGGTAAAACGTAGTTATAAATTTGTACCTAATTTGGATTTTTCAAAAGAGCGCATTGTTTATAACAAAAATTCTGCATCAATGAAGATTAAGCAAGACAGAATTGGCACAATAATTACAAGTCCTCCATATATGAAATCACTAACATACGCACGTGATAATCGCTTGAGATTGTGGTTTTTAGGGAAAGACGATTGGAATTCGTTAGATCAAAAAATATCTCCACAAGGGAATGAATTTATCTTAATGATGAAGCAATGTATCAAAAAATGGTCTGAACATCAAATTTCTGGTGATACCTGCGTAGTTGTTCTTGGAGATATAAATATTCAATATAAAAATCAAAAAATGCCGCTGGCTGAAATGTTAACGGAAATTTCCTCAAAAAAATATCGTTTGGTTGAAGCATTTTATGATTCTATGCCCGAAGCAAAGAAACAGATTAAAGGTAAAGATTTAGTAAAAAGAGAGATAATTACTGTCTTAGAGAGATTGTGAAAAATGGATTCTGATATTTTCATTGGTATTAATATAAATGGATATATAATTCAAGAGGAAATTGGCAAAGGATGTATTGGTAATGTCTTTAGAGGAGAGAAGGAAAATTATGGAAGTCGTGCAATTAAATTTGTTCCAAATGAAATGGTGTTAAAAAAACCAACATGGCAACAGGAAATCATTAAAGTTATTAAACTGGAACAAACAGAGGGGGTGGTACGTTATCATGATCATGGATTTATAGAGATCTCTGGAAAAAACTATCTCTATATGATATGGGACTGTATTAATGGTGAAAGTCTCGCCAATATTATAAACAATAAAAAAGTCACAATACAGATGTTGGTTGATATTATTGATCGAACATTAGCAGTTTTTTATGCATGCAAAATGGTGGGAATTCAACACTCTGACTTTCATTCTGGAAATATTATAATTGAAAATCCAGACCCATTATCAATTAATCCAAATCAGCGTAGGGTATTTATAACAGATTTTGGATATGGCACTTTCTCACCCCATGTTGTTTCCGAAGAAATAATGGATGATTATAAAGGTTTTGCACATATTATTCAAGAATGTCTCGCATCAATTGACATGCATTCTCTTGAGCAGGAGGATAAAAATAAATATCGGGTACTTAAAAATGAATTCCCAAAATTATTACTTGAAAATAATATAACAGAGGGTGAGTATGTAAAAAATCCACATGAACTTCGGAACGCATTGTATGTATTATTTAATAAAGATAAATCCTCTCAAATAATGGATAAAAATGTTGGGGATTATTTGGTCGCAGAATACATGGGGGAGCGTTATGATGAGTGGCAAGCATTATTTGTTCCAAAATTTTTAGCAACAAATGAATTATTTGATAAAAATATTTGTGTTTTAACAGGTCTTCGAGGATGCGGAAAAACAACTATCTTTATGAGAGTGAGTGATGATTTAAAAAGGAAATTAGGTAATGCAGGCATTCCCGGGGAAGATGGATTTATAGGGTTGTATTTGAATGCAAGGACAATTGGAGAGGCTTTTCCTTGGCTACCATTAGATAAGCAAGATGTGGCACGTAAACAAGTCATCAATTATTTCAATCTAAAGTGGACCATTCAAATTCTCCAATGGTTACGATGCGAGGTAGAGATATATAATGATTTAAATTGTTCATGGGTAAGTTCATTCTTTACTAAGTATCTGAAAGATTGTTATTTTACTAGTACATCTAATGAAGGAATTATAAATACAGCTATTTCAGGATGTGAGAGAGAGTTATTAAAATGTAAACTGGGTGCCGCATATATGCCTGAGATAAAATGGGCATTTTCTGATTATGATTATTTAGAGATATTAACTAAATTAATCAACAATAAGTGTGTTTTTTCCCAAAAAAAAGATTTCTTCCTTTTCCTCGATGATTACTCATCACCAATGATTAATGAGTGTACTCAAAAAATACTTAACCCGATTATTTTCAGGCGTACATCAACAGTTTTCTTTAAGATATCCACAGAAAGTGTTGAAACTTTTTTCCCCTATGGACTAAATAATAAAACTCTTGAAGAAAATAATGATTATAAACTGATCGATCTTAGCATAAAATCGATAACGGAAGAGGGTGATACTAAAAATGAAGATATTATTTATTCGATTTTTGAACGTAGAATTAATAGAAGTGATCTCTTTGCCAAATGTAATACTAATTTAAATGAGTTATTAGGGAATATCCGTATTGCAGGTAATACTCGAGCAAGTAAAATAAAGAAAAATGAAGCAAATACATATTATGGGACAGGAGTTTTTTATGATATATGGTCAAGTGATATCAGGCAGTTAATTAAAATATTCTCACAAATGGTATCAGAAGAAACTCAAAATGGCGATATTTTAAAAAGGATTGCGGATGTGCGTTCTCACAGCAGTACCTCTAATAATCCTATAATACAGAAAACTAATCAGGATAATGTGTTTCGCAAGGCAGGTGGAATGTATCTTAATGTATTGAAAACGGCAACAAATTCCTGTGATAAAGCCATCATTTACGATAAACCTGATCCAGAAACATATGGTGAACATCTATTCAATATTTCATCCGCGTGCCAGAGAATGTTCTATTATGATTTGAAAAACAAAACTTCAAAAAATGGGGATCGAAATCCGCCCAAACAAGCTAGAAGAATAGAAATATCTGATGGATCAATAATTGGAAAACTAGACCCAATTGCTGAATGTTATTATAGAGGTCTTATCAGATATGGTGTCTTTGTTGAAGATCCACGCGGAAAAAGTGTCCGAAGTTCAGTTGCAACAAGAATATATTTACGTAGTTTATTTGTACCATATTTTAACATTACTTTTTCTAAAAGGGATAGTATAACTCTAGGTTGGGAAGATTTTAAAGAGTTACTTCTTACACCAGATGATTTTGCAAAAAAATATACGAAATTGAATGATGAAAGCCAGAAAGAATTATTTGGAAATGAGAATGATTGGGACGAATAAAATGGGACGATTACCAGTTATTGAAGAAGCTTCTAATATAGATAGAAATTCCAACTCAAAAATATTATTAATTATTTCAGAAGGGTTTGAATCACGATCATTATCTTGGATTACCTCACAACCAAAGAGCAGCAGTCTATTTAATGAAGCATGGGTTTGTAAATATGACCCCAGTAAAAAATCCAAATATCTAGCTATGATACAGGAAGTCTCGTGTAGGACCAATGATGTACACACGATTGAGTTTAACCGATTCAGTCCCACTATTTTTGAACAAGAATTAAATGGCCGCATGTCTCAAATAAATCGTTTTGATGAAATTATAATTGATATCACTGTGATGTCAAAGATTCTCATTATGATACTATTGTGTTCACTTAAAATATATAATAAAAAACTCACAATTATTTATTCAGAACCCATAACTTGGAGTCCATCTCTAGAAAAATACAATGAGGAAATCTCTAAACGTAATATTTGTGATAATGGCAGCATTCTCACTTATTTTGGTCTTTCATCAGTAGGAGTATATGACATTGTCAAAACACCAAAACTATCTAGTATTGTTATGCAAAATAGTCCATCTATTTTGATTGCATTTTTATCGTTTAATGAACAACTCCTTACAGTTTTACTAAATAATACAAACCCCGAATCCATATTCCTTATTAACACTATAAATGAGAGAGAAACTTGGAGAGAAGAAGCAACTATTGAGATTCATAAAAATATTATTAACACATCTCCCCTATATGAAGGTGTTCAGAATTACAAATTAACAGATTACATCGGTGTTTTTGAGAATATTGCAAAAATTTATCAAGAGAATTATTATTCTAATCGGATAATAATTTCTCCAACAGGATGTAAACTCCATGCAGTTGCTTGTGCACTTATGAAAAATTGTTGCTCAGATATTCACGTGGAATATCCAATACCTAATAGTTATATTTTTGAGGGTTATTCAAGTGATGAAATCTATAAAATACATCAGATTGTATTCGATTCATATATGGACGATATGAGATCTATAGCAGAAGAATATCATTTGAATGGCTAAAATAGTAAAATTTCAATTTTTCTGCAATTGCCTTTGAAAATCATAGAATAGTTCCTCCCTCGTGATTATAATACCTCAAAAATACTCCGGGAACACCGGGTACGCTGAATTCGTGTATCGGAGAGGTGTGGATGGATGAGATATCCCACTCCTTTTTAGAAAAACCGGCACGCCGGTTTTTCCCTAGCATTTTTCCAGACGGCGTGCGATTCCTGCGCAGGCGATCAGCCGGAGCAGAGCACGACGACGCAAGAAAAATGCGATTCGCGGAGATTCGCGATTATTCGCGGTGGAATATTTAATGTGTCCACATATGACCAACTCCTTGCCGATATAGATCAAAAACCCAAAATACATTTGGACACATTTTTTTCAAAACCCTGGGAAAAATTTTAAAAACCTAATTCTAAGCTTATATAGAGCTTATTTCATTTCTACCATACTAAAAACAGAGTTTTGGAAAAAATGTGTCCAAACTGGGAAAACCCCTATATACAGCTCTTTTTTTCAAAAAACCAGAATTACAAAGATTTTTCGTGGACACGTGCAGTTTTCGAAACGTGTCCAAAACATCCCAAAAAAATGAGTTGGACAGGTATGAAAAATACAACGTGTCCAAAATCAACACCCACTTTTCATGGTGAGTGGACCTGATCAACTCCTTCTTAACAGAGTCCCATCCGGGGGCACATTTTTCTCAAAACCCTGGAAAAAATTTCAAACACCTGAATCTAAGCTCATATTGAGGTTATTTCTTATTCCTCATACAAAAAATAGAGTTTTGGGAAAAATGTGCCCCCACATCAAAAACTCAGCAAATATAGCTTTTTTCCAAATAAAACCCGCAAATCAACCGGATTTTGGGGGCACGTAGATTTTCCAGATGTGCCCCCAACTCAAACAAAAATATCTGGGGGCACATACCACGTGCCCCCGATTTTTCACCATTGTTCAAAAACCGTACTCAGTGAACGGAGTTCTCCGGAGACACATCCCCCTCCCCAAAATCTAATACCCTATAAATGAAACATATACCAGAACAGCACAGCTGAAACTTACATCAACCCCTATCATGTCCCCCGAAAAAAACCGCAAACCTAAAACTTGCTCACCGCCACGATCCGCATCTTCAGCAGATCACCACCAGGACCAGGACGGCAGGATCGAATACCTCGACCGTAAACTCTCCGAACTCGGCATCAGACTCAAAGACGCCGACTCAAGAAAAGTCACCGGCGAAGTCTTTGACGAAGTCACTCTTTTAGCGCTCTACAAACTCGTAAAGAAAAATATCATCACATCCATGGGAGGATCCATATCCACCGGCAAGGAAGCCAACGTATTCCTTGCAGGAAAAACCGACGATGCAGGGGAAGAGATCTCTGCCGCCGTCAAAATCTATCGGATCAGAACAGGGAACTTCACCACGATGAGTGATTACATCATCGGTGATCCCCGGTTCTCCGGCATTCGCCGGACCCACAAAGACATCATCTTTGCCTGGACGAAAAAAGAGTACAGCAACCTATCGCGAACGAGGGAAGCCGGCATCCCCTGCCCGACCCCGTATGCGTTCGACAGAAACATCCTCGTCATGGAATTTCTCGGGACCGGGAACATCCCCTATCCCCAGATGCGTCTCCGCCTCCCGGGAACTCCCGAAGAAGGCTACGAGGAGACCATCGGACTCATCCGCGATCTCTATCAGAAAGCCCGTCTTGTTCACGGCGATCTGTCCGAGTACAACATCCTCACCGGACCTGACGGACTCATCTTAATTGATATGGCACAGGCTGTGATCCCCGAACACCCCCGGGCCTACAATTTCCTTTTCAGGGACATCAAAAACATCAACAGATTTTTTGGCACCAAATGTAAAACAACCGACGAACACGAACTCTTCAGAGACATCGTCGGAGAAGAATTTTTCGAGATATAAATCATGACACAAGAAGTAAAGATCCCCAACGACAGAATCGGCGCAATCATCGGAAAAGGCGGCGAGACCAGAAAATTTCTGGAAAAAATGCTCCACGTGACCCTCGAGGTCGACAGCCAATCCGGTCTTATTGAGATCATAAACAAAGAGGATTCCCTCTCAGAGATCCGTGCGATGGAAGTCATCAAAGCGATCGGACGAGGATTCTCACCCGAGCGGGCAAAGAAACTGCTCGATGACGACGACATGATCCTGACCCTGATCGATATTTCAGATATCGCCGACACCCCCCAGAAACTTGCAAGGATCAGAGGAAGGATCATCGGCCGTGAAGGAAAAGCACGGGAACAGATCGAAAACATGACCGGGGCCCTCGTTTCCGTATACGGGAAAACCGTCGGCATCATCGGCATGCCGGATCAGATGAACGATGCCCACACCGCGGTAACCATGCTCATAAACGGCTCGGATCACAGCACCGTCTTTAACTTCCTGGATCGCAAAAAGAAGGAAGCAAAGCTGGACGTTCTGAACTATTATTACTAAGGCGTACTAAAGTAACAATCATTAAATATCATGAGTGATTCTGCAGAGTTCCACTGGAAACAAAGGGGTCTAAATAAATCCGGACTCGTTTCATGAAAATAAACGAGATGCCGATCCCAAATCACCTGCGCGAGGCGTATCTGAAAAATGGGATCGAGGAACTCTATCCTCCCCAGGCCGAGTGTGTAAATGCGGGTTTATTCGACCGGAAAAATATTTTAGCCGCCATTCCTACGGCTTCCGGAAAAACTCTCATCGCAGAGATGGCGATGCAGAAGGAAATTGCAGAGGGAGGAAAGTGTCTCTACATAGTCCCTCTCAAAGCCCTTGCTTCGGAAAAATACGAAGATTTCAGCGGCAAATCTGTGAAGGTCGGGATCGCGACCGGGGACCCGGACCAGCGCGACGAGTACCTTGGCCGGTACGACATCATCGTAGCAACATCTGAGAAGACCGATTCGCTGATCAGGAACAAAGCCGGGTGGCTGAAAAACATCACTCTTCTCGTCGTTGACGAGATCCACCTGATCGGCGACGATTCCCGGGGCGGGACCCTGGAGATGGTGATCGCGCAGCTGAGGTTCCAGAACCCGGAGATGCAGATCATCGGCCTGTCCGCCACGATGGGAAATCCGGAAAGCCTTGCAAAATGGCTGGATGCCGCCCTCATCACGAGCGAATGGCGACCGGTCGATCTCCGGGAGGGAGTCTATTATAACGGAGCGATCCATTTCCACGGAGCGGAACGGCTGCTCGAGACCCCGAAAAAGGATGACGATCTCAATCTCCTTCTGGATACGATAAATGAAGGCGGGCAGTGTCTCGTGTTCGTCTCATCACGGCGTTCTGCCGAGGCATACGCCAAACGGGCGGCGATAACGCTGAAAAGATCCTCGCCCGCGCTCGATGAACTTTCAAAACGCATCGCCAAAGCCGACACGACCGCGTCCGGAAAAAATCTCGCCCTTGCGGTAAAATCCGGAGCGGCGTTCCACCACGCAGGCCTCCCACGTGAAGCGAGAGGGGCCGTCGAAGAAGGATTTAGAAACGGAGACATCCTCTGCATCTCATCGACCCCGACGCTTGCCGCAGGACTGAACCTGCCTGCACGGCGGGTGATCATCCGGGATTATCAGAGGTATGAACGGGGAGTCGGCATGAACCCTATCCCGGTCCTCGAATACCGTCAGATGGCGGGACGGGCCGGCAGACCGCGACTCGATCCGTACGGCGAGGCAGTCCTCATCGCCAAAGAAAAACATGACGTTGACCGGCTGTTCGAAGAGTTCATCGATGCCCCGGCAGAGGATATTTCTTCCCAGTGTCAGAAAGAGAACGAACTCAGAAGCCATCTCCTCGCACTCATCACCTCGGGTTTTGCACAGACCGGGGATGAGGTCAAAGGATTCATGGAAAAATCCTTTTATGCAAGCCAGAAGTCCGTTCACCGGCGTCTCGATAAAAACATCGAGAAGACGCTTGCATATCTGGAAAAGTCCGGGATGGTCGAGAAGGAGGGAGATGCGATCCACGGGACCCTCTTTGGAGCGCTGACGTCCCGGCTCTATCTCGATCCCGAATCCGCCATGATGATCAAAGACGGCCTTGCCGGGAAAAAGTTCACGGCTTTTGGGATGCTGCATCTTCTCTGCATGACCCCGGATATGTTCAGATTCTATCTGAAAGCCTCGGACGAGAAGTTCGTGGATAAGATCCTCAAGGAGAGAGGGGATGAACTCCTGCTCGAAGATATCTCCGAGGAGTTCTTTGCGGCGATCAAGACGGCGCTCGTTGCCGAGGAGTGGATCTCCGAGATCGGCGAGGACTCCATCTGCGAGCGGTTCGGCGTAGGCGCCGGCGATATCCATGCAGTGGTCGAAAACCTCAGATGGCTCATGCATGCGGCAGGCAGGATCTGTCATGAGTTCGCCTCCGGCTGTGATAACGAGATGCGGGATCTCGAACTCAGAGTTAGCCACGGAGTGAAAGAGGAGCTCCTCCCCTTGATCTCGCTCAAAGGCATCGGACGTGTTCGAGCCCGGAGACTCTTCGACCGGGGAATCACGAGCCCGGAGGGGCTCATGGCCGCAGAAGAGCATGAGGTCGTCTCGATCCTCGGAGCGACCATCGCGAAAAACGTTCTTGAACAAGCCGGCCGCAAATCAGCGAAAAAGATCCGGCCTGATACAGAAAGAGAAGAGACCGAAGAGATGCAGACCGAGAAAAAACCGCAGGCAACCCTGTTTGATTTTGGAGAGTGAACATGACGATGAAGATTTTTTCAGGAAAACTGGATGTTGAAAATGTTGCAGACACGCTGAAAAAGATAAACAGTATCGGCAAAGAGACTGGATCGGTGATCGTTCTTTTCGACGCAGCAAAGATCGCCGGAAAACCCCACATTGAGTCGGCTGTGATGCATGCGAAGAGGTCCTTTTCCGAAGGAAAAAATATCGCCCGTACCCTTTCGATGGAGATCCTGGTGTATGCTTCAGGGCAGAGACAGTGTTCTCTTGCACCGAGATTCGGACTGCAGAAAGGACAAAACCAGGTCTATGTTCTGATCCTTGACGGCGATGTCGAGAGAGCGGAAGAAGAGATCCGGGGACTCATCGAAGAATCAAATGAAGTGACGGCAACGAGAGAGACCCTCAAAAAGGAGTTTGACATCTCCGAAGAGGAGATCGGCGTTGTCGGCGAGGACCGGATCGGCGAACTTGTAATAGAACGTGTCGCGATGCTCGATGCATGGCGATAAACTTCCAAACGAAACGATTAACTCGGAATACGGTGTATTTCCATACAACCGATGAAAATACCGCGTATACTCCTTTTTTCTTTTCTCATTCTTCTGATACTTGCGGCAGGCATCGGTCTTGCCGTTGATCAAACCAGGTATCCGGAGATCCCGGTGAATCAGTCCGACACCTCGACGACCGTCGTTCATATAGAATTTCCCTTCATGGATGATGTCGTGGTGGGTGATATCACCCTCCGGCTCGCTCCCTACAACGGCGCAAAAATGGAGGGAGTGAAAGCAACACCGCTGTTCGGGTGTTCGCCGGAGAGATATTACTCCGCGATCGCCTATGACCCGGCACTGGATCAGATGTACAAAAAACTTTTCGGAATCTTCGATGCCTATGCAAAAGAGCATGCGCTGACAAGCGATGAGTACATCGAACTGCTGACAACCTATGTGCAGAACATTCCCTACAAAACATCCGGGGGAGAGATCAAATTCCCGATCGAGACAGTGATCGACGACTGGGGGGATTGTGACGACAAAAGTATTCTTCTCGCAGGTCTCCTTGACAAAAAGGGGTATGATGCCGGTGTGTTTCTCTTCAAGAAAGACAATCATATGGCAGCAGGCGTGAAAGGAGGATCTCAAACAGACTATGAAAACAGCGGATACAGTATCATCGAAACGACGAGATATGCATACATCGGAGAGATCCCTGAACTCCTGCACCAGGGATCCGATCACGGTGATTACTCGTTTTACCGGATCGGAAACGGAACAGAGGTCTATACAGCATCCTGGCAGGTCAGCACGATCCTGAACGTACGGGATACGGCATATGCAGCCCTGGAAATTCTGTATCAGGGGTTGAGCAGTCTGAGTGCGACGATAGAGGAGGAGAAGGCGAAACTCGCAAACCCGGAGTATGCATCGAATACGACGCTTCGCTCCGAGTATGATCTCCATCTAGATGAGTACGACGAGGGGATCAAAGCAGGAAATAAAATCCGTGCGACGCTGCATATGATCAATTCAGAACCCTACAACAGGGAAAAAGTGTATCAGACGATTCAGTCCATGAGAGAGGATCCGGGACCGGGAAAAGTTAACATATAAACAGAAACGATTAAAGCAAAACAGGGTCAATTTCCCTAGAACAGATGAGAATACTGAATAAAATACTCTTTTCCATCCTTATCCTTTGTATGATAAGTTCATCAGCTGTAAGTCTGACGGGTATCCAGAATGTCAGTCCAACGATTCCGGTGGACAAGGCCAACACCTCGACAACTGTTGTGCAAATCGAATTTCCTTTCAGAGAGAACGTGGTTAAGGGGGAGATCACCCTGAATCTTGCTCCGTACAACGGGGCAAAACAGGAGGGATCGAAATCGACACCGCTGTTTGGGTACTCGGCAGAGGAGTATTACTCTGCGATCGTGAATGACCCGGCACAGGATGAGATGTATGCAAAACTTCTCGGGGTTTTTGACGGGTATGCAAAGGACCATGATCTTACAAGCGATGAGTACGTCGAACTGCTGACGACCTATGTGCAGAACATTCCCTATAAAACGGTTGGGGCAGAGGTAAATTTCCCGATCGAGACCGTGATCGAAAATAAGGGAGATTGTGATGATAAAAGTGTTCTTCTGACAGGTCTCCTCGCAAAATCCGGCTATGCGGCAGGAGTCGTGGTTTTCAGTGAAGAAAACCATATGATGGCCGCAATCAAAGATGAGGCGACCGGAAATGTGATCAGCGAGTATATTTTGATCGAAACGACCAGGTACGCCTATATCGGTGAGAACTCCGCCGTTATCAGAAGCAGAAACAGGACACGCGTCAGAGAAGAGTCGGTCATTCTTGTTGGAGGAGGGACGGCCGCTTATACGGTGTCCTGGCAGGTCGACACGATCCTGGAGCAGCGGGATCAGATCGTTCTTACGATCGACTCGCTGAGTCAGGAGATGAGAGTGTTGAAAAATGAGATAATGAATCAGGAGACCCAGCTCAGCCAGGCATATGATCCGGTGGTATATGAAAAATATGAGACAAACCTCACAAGCTATAACGAGTACATGGCAACCTGTTATGCATACATCGATGAACTGGAGATAATCAACACCGGATCCTACAGCAGGGAGGAAACCTATCAGATGGTTGCTTCCATGATGTGATCGTCCATGACATATCCTTCCCCGATTTCTGTCACGACGTCACGGACTTTGATGAATCCCAGATGTTCATACACGGCGATGGAGGTGTGATTTCCTTTGTTCACCGTCAGCCGGATTTTTGTGAGTCCTTCTTTTCTGCAGATCTCTTTGAGAACTGCAACTGTTTGCGAGGTAAAATGCCTGCCGCGGTAGGATTTTTCCACATAGATCTTTGAAAGAAAGAGCGATTTTTCCATCGGCTGTGAAAGGATGGCTGTATATCCAACAGAAATACCATCGCACTTCATCAGATAATACCTGTATCCCTGCCGGATCTGCTCGGTGATCGCAGGAGCCGACTGGAATTTTTCTATCATATAGGAAACCTGTGCGGAGCCGATCAGCGAGGTGTAGTGTTCAGTCCAGATGGTTTCTGCAAGCTCGGCAACTTCCTGAATCTGCTCAGCGGTTTGAACTGGTGTAAGCAACAGGGGTGGGTCACTGATTTGCATGGGTCAGAATATGGACGATTTCCGGGATGATGATCTCTTCAGCTGCCAGTTTGACCGCTTTGGGGGAACCTGGGATGCAGAAGATCGCACGGCCGTTATTGATACCGGCAGCAGCGCGGGAAAGGATAACCGAATTTCCAACCTGGGCATAACTTTTCTGACGGAAGAGTTCGCCGAATCCGTCCATCGTTTTTATGAAGAGTGGGGACACGGCTTCGATCGTGCAATCATCATGTGTAAGACCTGTACCCCCGTTCACGACGATACAGTTGGCAGAACCAAGCGCTCCCATAACAGCTGATCTGATTTCGCCAATGTCATCTTTAACGATTATCAGTGAGATAACAGGGATCCCTGCGTTTTCGAATGTTTCCTGGATGATCTTTCCAGAGAGATCGGTTTTTTCCGTGCGGGTCGTTGAGACAGTGATCACAGCTGCCTTAACTGAAATATCTTCCCGGTGTTCCCTTGACATGAAGGAAATGTATGAGTTCAAAGATAATAGGTTATTCTCCTTCTTAGTCAATAATTTTCATGAGAGAAAAGCAATTGGATTAAATGAGATATTGTGGGTATTTTTTATTGTTTATAGAATATTTACAAAAGAAGTCCCCCACCCCTTTGTTGCGAGTGGAAGTATTATTTTTGTATTGCTGAAAAACACGTTTTTCATTTACGTATTTTTGTAATCATAAGTGATTTCATTTTTATCTATATAAAGATTTTCTTTTGTAAATATGGAAAAAGAAAAATTGAAAAACTAAAAAACAAAAATTAAAAAAAATGTATGAACTAAAAAAACCAGAGAATATATAGACATAAATGAAATTTTGATCTCTCAGAGCCCTAAAGTATATAAAGTATTTAAAGAAAAAGAAAAAAAATACGACCCATCCTCCCCCACCCCAAAAAAATTTCCACTCGCAACAAAGGGGTGGGGGCGTCAATACGGTCGTACATTTGTCGAATTGAAAATCTGCCATCGAAACAACTGGTTATCACAATATCTCCATTGGAAATCCCCCACACCCTCCACTCGCAGTAGTGGTACATTATCAGGAAAAAAAACATAATACTTCTATAAGGAAATAATTACGATGGATGGCGAACCCTACAAATCTACTGGCCTCTTCAAAAAATATATCAGTCCTAATAAAATTTTTCAGAACCGTGAGGTTTTACGACACAGTTACAGTCCAAAAGAACTTCCTCACCGGACAAATCAGATCGATTCCATCGCAGAGATCCTTGCCCCGGCTCTTCAGGGAGCAACTCCCTCGAACATTCTTATCTACGGAAAAACCGGAACAGGTAAGACCGCGACGGTCAAATTCGTCGGGGCTGAGCTCGAAAATGAGAGTTCGGAGTTTTCACCATGCAGACTTGTCCATCTCAACTGCGAAACCATCGATACCCAGTACCGGGTCCTTGCCCAGATTGCGAATCATGTCAGCGGGCATGATCTGAAAGCAAGTGATCGGGTCAAAAACACCATTCCGGCAACCGGATGGCATACCGATCAGGTGTACTCGGAACTCAAAAATGTTCTCGAGCAGGCAGGAGGCCTTCAAATCATCGTTCTGGACGAGATCGACAAACTCGTCAAAAAAAGTGGTGACGATACCCTCTACAATCTAACGCGCATCAATAGTGACCTGTTTTCGTCGCGTGTCTGCATCATCGGCATCTCAAACGACCTCACCTTCAAGGATTTTCTTGATCCGCGTGTTCTTTCCTCCCTCTCGGAAGAAGAGCTGGTTTTCCCACCCTACAACGCAGATCAGCTCCGCGACATCCTTCATCAGCGTGCCGAGATGGCATTCTTCCCGGACGTTGTTTCCGATGAAGTAATCGGCCTTTGCGCAGCACGCGCAGCTCAGGAACACGGCGATGCACGCCGGGCTCTTGATCTGCTTCGTGTGTCCGGTGAACTTGCCGAACGTGAAGGCGCCGAGCAGGTCATGGTAAAGCATGTCAATGGAGCGCAGGAAAATATCGAAACCGATACGATGAGTGAATGCGTCAAAACGCTTCCTGCACAGAGCAAGATCGTATTGTGTTCCATGCTTCTTATGGCCGCTTCCGGTCAGAAAGTATTCACGAGCGGTTCGGTCATCAATGTGTACCGTGAAGTCGCCGCAGAACTTGACACCGAAGCGTTAAGTCATCGCCGCGTCTCCGATCTTATCAACGAACTCAACATGCTCGGGATCATTACGACCCGTGTTGTTTCCCACGGCAGGCACGGCCGGACGACAGAAATTTATTTTAAGAGTCCGACCAATGAGATACGTACTGTGATCATGAATGATTCACGGTTTCAGGAATGCAGCATTCTGCACCCTCTAGTAAAAAGTCGTGAAAAAGGTGAGTAAACATGGATGAAAAAGACACCATAATCCTAAAGGAACTCCGAAAGAACAGCAGGATCTCTGAAAGCGATCTTGCTGTCATGCTGGAGTTGACCGAGAGCGATGTGACTAAAAGGATTACCAGTCTCATGCAGGCAGGTATTCTCCGCCGGTGTACGGCAGTCATCGATTACTCGGCATTAGGTGTCGATGACATTTCGGTCATTCTCTCTCTCAAAGTGACTCCGGAAAAAGGTCTGGGATATGATGGTATTGCAGAGAAACTTGCTCATTTCCCTCAGGTCGAGAGTATCAGACTCCTTACCGGCAGTTACGATTTTCAGGTCACCATAACCGGACAGTCAATGGCTGAGATATCCCGGTTCGTTGCCGAACAGATCGCGTCGATCGATGGTATTAGGGAAACGATGACCCAAATCGTGATGCGGACGTATAAGGAACAGGGAGTGGAGATGGCCCGTCCGGGAATCCGTGACAGGCAGCTGATTTCGTTCTAAGCTGGGTCTATCATGCGAAATTTTGTATCAAAAATAGCTGCTGAGATCCCTCCTTCAGGTATCAGAAAGTTTTTCGATCTCGTCCTCACGATGGATAACGATAAGGTTATCAGTCTGGGTGTCGGGGAACCGGACTTTGATACCCCTTGGAATGTATCCAAAGCTGCTATCACATCTATAGAGAAAGGCATGACCATGTACACCTCGAATCGTGGTCTGCCTGATCTCTGTTCAGCTCTTTCCAAAGATCTGGAAAAAAGATATAATACCCCCTACTCCCCAAACGAGATCATCGTAACGACCGGTGTATCGGAAGGTTTCGATATTGCCGTAAGGGCGGTAGTGAATCCCGGCGATGAGGTCATCGTTGTTGATCCCTGTTTTGTCTCATACAAATCCGAAGTACTGATGGCGGGAGGAAAACCCGTCTCTCTTCCCTGCGATGCGAAGGACCAGTTCAAAGTCACCCCTGATGCGCTGATGGAGAAGATCACGCCGAACAGCAAAACACTGATCATCAACTTCCCGAACAATCCTACCGGAGGTGTAATGGGCAGAGACGATCTGAAAGCGATCGCCGATATCATCATCGATCATGATCTTCTGCTGATCTCGGATGAGGTCTATTCGGAATTGACCTATGAAGGCTCTCATGTATCAGCAGCATCGATCGACGGTCTTTGGGACCGGACGATCACGCTGAATGGTTTTTCCAAGGCATATGCGATGACGGGATGGAGGCTTGGGTATCTTTGTGCACCGAAGGAGATCTGTGATGCCGCACTCAAGATCCACCAGTATGTGATGATGTCGGCACCGACTGCCTCCCAGTTTGCTGCGATCGAAGCACTCAAAAACGCCGAGGATTCAAAGAATGAGATGGTTGCCGAGTACAGGATCAGAAGAAACCTGTTCGTGAAAGGTCTCAATGATATCGGTCTCCCCTGTCATCTTCCCAAAGGAGCGTTTTATGCGTTCCCCTCGATTGAAGGTACCGGGCTTTCCGACGAAGAGTTTGCTGAACGCCTCCTGACAGAGCAGCAGGTCGCCGTCGTTCCGGGCAGTGCATTCGGCGAAAGCGGTGTTGGTCACATCCGTACCTGTTACGCGGTGGATCGTACAAAACTTACCGAGGCTGTGCGCAGAATCGGGGTCTTTGTCGAATCACTTTCGTGAACTATAATAACCCCTTTATTTCGAGTGGAAAGTTAATTTAACCCGCATCATTTTTTTATGGATAAACGCGAGATCGTCACTAGGTTTGCCGATGCCGGATTTCTGGTAAACCACCAGGTTGTCAATTATATCAGTGAATGCGGAGGATCGGGCGTTATCGAAGGGATCATCGCTTCCCTCCCACAGGGAATAACGGTCGTCACGCCAAAGGAGGTGCCTGCAATGATCCCTCTCAGGACCGACAAACTCAATGTCGGCGTCAGCAGGACCCCCGAGATCCTTTTTGGGCGGGCAGGAAGTTCGGTCCCCCTCCCGGATCCGGAATCCTCATATGCGATGTTTCGCGACCGGTATGATTCGCTGGCTGCCATGATGCGCGGACGGGTCGGTCCTATCCCGATCGAAGCTCTCGTCAGGACCGGTAATCGGTTTATGGATCAGCAGATCGGTCTCGTGGGTATGGTGACAACGATCTCGACCAGTGCCAAGGGTCATCGGATCGTTGAGGTGGAAGATTCGACCGGTACTATCAAAGTACTTTTCAATAAAAACCGCGATGGATTCGCCGAGGCTGAGGCGATAATTCCGGATGAGGTCATCGGCGTCAAAGGTCAGCTTGCAAAGGACAGTATGGGAAAGACTCAGATGGTTTTTTCCGACACGCTGTATCGGCCGGATATCCCGCTGACGAATACTATTTCTCCGTCAAAAGAACCGGGTAAGGCTGTGTTCATCTCCGATATTCATGTCGGCAGTAATACGTTTCTGCCTGATGCCTGGGAGAAGTTCTCGGCATGGATGCAGACACGCGAAGATATAGGATATATGCTTATTGCCGGGGATGTGGTGGACGGTATTGGTATCTATCCCGATCAGGACAAGGAATTGGATATCAAGACCATTTATGAACAGTATGACCATGTCGGCGAACTTATGGCTGCTTTGCCGGACAGACTGAAAATCGTAATTTCGCCCGGCAACCACGATGCGGTCAGGGGAGCTGAACCCCAGCCGGCTCTTCCTGAAGAGTTTCGCGGGAATTTTCCGGCTAACGTCACCTTCGTTGAAAATCCTGCCCTCGTCAATATCCAGTCGGTCAACGTACTTATGTACCATGGAAGAAGCATTGACGATCTGATCAAGTTCATTCCGGGTGCATCCTATACGAAACCCGGCGAGATCATGGAGGCCATGCTCAAACGCCGGCATCTGGGTCCGATCTACGGGCAGAGGACCCCTCTGCTCTCCACCGATAAAGATGCCCTTGTCATTCGCGACGTGCCGGATATCATTCACACCGGGCATGTCCATATCAGTGATGTCATCTCTTATCGGGGTGTTCTTGGGATAAATGCCGGGACCTGGCAGTCACAGACCTCATTCCAGAAACAGATGAACATCACCCCGACCCCTGCCGAGGCGTTTGTCGTGGATCTTTCTACACTTGCCTATGAGAAATTCTGCTTTCTTTAACTGAATTTACCCCTCTCTCTCTTAGTTCGGGTAAGGGATTAGTATTATTAGCTCCTTCACCCATTAATATAAGGAGAAACCAACCAAATTTTATGGAGGTTTTCTATACCTATGGATTTGATCTATCTCGCTCCAATATGTGCCGTTTTAGGCCTTCTCTTTGCCCTCTACTCCTTCTCTATCGTGAAGAAAGAGCCGGCAGGCGATGAGAAGATGCAGAAGATCGCTGCAGCCATTCACCTTGGCGCAATGGTCTTTCTGAATCGTCAGTATCGTGCAATCGGAGCTTTTGTTATCGTTATTGCAATCATTCTCGCAATCCTCATTTCCCCGTGGGCCGCACTTTGTTATGTCATCGGTGCAACCCTCTCGGCAACTGCAGGATATATCGGAATGCACAGCGCAACAAAAGCAAACGTAAGAACAACCAATGCAGCAAAACGCGGAATCGCAGATGCTGTTAAAGTCTCCTTTGCAAGCGGCTCGGTCATGGGTATGTCCGTAGTCGGACTTGGTCTTCTTGGCCTGTCCATT
This sequence comes from Methanocorpusculum sp., assembly GCF_030655665.1. Lineage (NCBI taxonomy): Archaea > Methanobacteriati > Methanobacteriota > Methanomicrobia > Methanomicrobiales > Methanocorpusculaceae > Methanocorpusculum > Methanocorpusculum sp. Next base: position 96,297 of record NZ_JAUSPQ010000006.1, read on the forward strand.
GTGTTTATCATCCTTGTTATGATCAACGGTGGATTTGACAGTGCTGTTGGTGTCAGCCTTGTTGTTTCCATTCTTGCCTCATTCGGTTTTGGTGCCTCCTCAGTCGCACTCTTTGCCCGTGTCGGCGGCGGTATCTTTACCAAAGCCGCAGATGTCGGAGCCGACCTTGTCGGTAAAGTCGAAGCAGGCATCCCTGAAGATGATCCAAGAAACCCCGCAGTCATTGCAGACAACGTTGGTGACAACGTTGGTGATGTTGCAGGTATGGGTGCCGACCTTTTCGAATCTTATGTTGGTTCGATCATCGCATCCATGGCTCTCGGAGTTGCAGGTGCAGCATTTGCATCCAAGCTCTTTGGCGAAACCATCGCCCCGTTAAACTTAATTCTCCTCCCAATGCTCATTGCAGCATTCGGTATTATTGCCGCAGCATTCGGTACTCTGTGTGTTCGTACAAAGAAGAACGAGAGTTCCGCAATCCACAAGGCATTTAATATCGGTCTTATTGTTGCAATCATCATCTCCATCATCTCAACCTACTGTGTAACAAGTTTCCTTTTATACGGTCAGTTTGGTATGGGATTCATGTTTGCAGCCCCTCTCGGTATGGGTATCTGGTATGCAACCATCTCAGGTCTCTTTGCAGGTTTCTTGATCGGTATTATCACGGAGTATTACACTTCGTTCGATTACAAGCCGACATTAGGCATTGCAAAATCCTGTCAGACCGGTGCAGCCACTAATATCATCAGCGGATTTGCAAAAGGTATGGAGTCGACCTTATGGCCGGTTCTCATCATCTCAGTTGCGATCTTCATTGCTTACGAGTTTGCCGGCATGTACGGTATCGGTATTGCAGCTGTTGGTATGTTATCCACGCTTGGTATCTCACTTGCTGTTGATGCATATGGTCCGGTCGCGGACAATGCAGGCGGTATCGCCGAGATGTCCCACCAGGACCACTCTGTTCGTGAAATCACCGATACACTTGATGCAGTCGGTAACACGACCGCAGCAATCGGTAAAGGATTTGCAATCGGCTCAGCCGCTCTTACAGGTCTCGCCCTTTTCAGCGCCTACGCACTTGCCGTTGGTATTGATACGATTGATATCCTGAACACCAGAGTGTTCATCGGTCTCCTCATCGGTGGTATGCTTCCGTTCCTCTTCTCTGCTCTTACCATGACAGCAGTCGGTGATGCAGCACAGCAGATCGTCGTTGAAGTCCGCCGCCAGTTCAAAGAGATCAAAGGCCTGATGGAAGGTACCGCAGAGCCGGACTACACATCAGCTGTCTCGATCGCTACGAAAGCAGCAATCAGAAAGATGATTCTTCCGGGTCTTCTTGCAATCGTTGCGCCTCTCGCAGTCGGTTTCATCCTCGGTCCGTTAGCTCTTGGCGGTCTCCTTGTTGGAGCCCTTGTTTGCGGTTTCCTCCTTGCAGTCACTATGGCAAATGCCGGTGGATCATGGGACAACGCAAAGAAGTATATCGAACTCGGTAACTTCGGTGGAAAAGGTTCTGACGCTCACAAAGCAGCAGTTGTTGGTGACACTGTTGGTGACCCGTTCAAAGACACATCCGGACCTTCGATCAACATTCTGATCAAACTTATGTCAATGATCTCACTGGTATTCGTACCGGTTCTTCTGTTGATGTAAGACTGGATCAGAAAAATTTCCAACAACTTTTTTTTGGCAGGAAGTTCGTTCTTTTTTCATATGCGCTGACTGAATCCGTATCGGAACTATCAGCTGTTTTGGTTTGATCAGACCTCTCACGGGCGTTATGAAAAACAGGAATTTTGTGCTATAATCTCTATCAACTAAAAACAACGTCTCGTATCATTTTTCTAAGAAGGAAGAAAAGAGTAGGTTATCTATTAACCTCATAAAGAGTATTGGGTGTCGATTGACTGTGGTGTGTCAATTAATCCTGGCGGGTATATGTTTGAAATAATAAAGCTGGTAACAATTGCCTTTTTGTTTTAACGAATTCCGCTCATAAGTATCCTCCAATTTTTTCCGAGAGAGTAAACGTGTTTTTCATCGTCTTTCAATGGTAATGGAACACAATGTTCCACTCTCTCTATTGGGTATTTGGTTTGTATAAATCAGGGCCGGAAATATTTCGTATGTGGGATTTTTGCCGAAAAAAGTTTTGGTGAATGGATGCTTTCCGAAAAATCACGCGGATATTTTCACTCGTGGATCATCACGAGCATCATTTTAAATCGTGACAGGGGATGGACCGCATGCGGGATCTTTGCCGGCATTATCAGCATATCTCCCTCCTTAACAATATGGGATACCCCGCCGATCGGGATCTCCGCCTCTCCTTCAAGAACGATCACGAGAGCATCGTAAGGAGCAGAGTGTTCGGAAAGTCCTTCGCCTTTTTCAAAAGCGAAGGCCGTAACAGTACCTGATTTTTTATTGATGACCATCCGGGAGACGATTGAGCCCTGCTGATAATCGGTGAGACTCTTCAAGGGCAGAGGCGTTCCGATCAGATCTTTGATCTCTTTCATGATTTCTTATCGGTGTCCCAATCATATAAACTCTCCATCCTCAGTTTTATGGTAGATGCCCGACACGCTCTTTGATGTTTGAAGAGGAAAAATCGTTTGAAATGATTACGTGTTTTTGACGAAAAGGTGAAATGCCGGTTGTTGATATAGTTATAGAGTAAGTCAACAAAAATATTGGAAGTGAACGTATGGATAAAAAATACAGCTGTTATTGCGGTCTCTACTGCGAAAATTGCGCCGTCAAAGCGAAAATCACTCCTGCTGCCAAAGTCTTATACAATGAAATGAAAGCAGCCGGATTTGAGGAGATCATCAATATGATCCCCGGGGGTAGCGGTTTCTGGCCATTTTTGAAAGACATGGCCGAAAACGGAACCTGCACCTCATGCCGCGAAGGAGGAGGAAATCCTGGTTGTGCAATAAGGATATGTGCAAAAGAGAAAGGCATAGAAATGTGTGCAGTATGTGAGAGTTATCCTTGTGAGCATTTTGCTGAATTTTTTAAGGGATATCCAATAGTAAAACACGACAACGATCTGTTTCGTGAAAAGGGCCAAGACGCATGGGAAAAGCTTCAGGATGAACGCCTGGCTGACAGTTTTGTCTATCAGGATGAAAAAAGAAATGTTGAGAGCATCAGGGATGTTGATGCTCAGTAAGCTCTTCGCTTTTTGAATCTGGGCTGGGGGATGAACCCATATTTTCTTTCCTTAACGATATTCATATGGCGATCAATCGAACCAGGCGGATACTCCTCGTTGCCGGCCTTGGCACCTTGAACGTTACTCCGCTTTTTGAAGTGAGTCTGCATCATGATACTTTCTTATCCGAGGTCTTCCAACATAAACATATTTTTCAAGGACATTTAGAACCACCGCATCATCACAACGGCGTCCTCCCCATCCTTGTAATACTCCCCAAATAAAATAACATCTTCATACCCGATCTTTTTGTAAAAAGCTCGTGCCTGGGTGTTTCCTACCCGCACCTCCAGACTGCAGCCACAGCATCCCTCCAGAAAAAAATCCCGCTCCAGCTTACGGAGCAGAAGTCTCGCGATACCAAATCCCCGCATATCAGGAGAGATCGCAAGATTACAGATATGACCGTATTTTTCCTGATCGGTCTCTTCAATTGCCCCTGCTGAAAATCCGACTATCCTTCCTTCCGCTTCCGCTACATAAAACGATGTCAGAAAAACCGTCATCATCTCAAGCATTGCCTTATAATCCCAGGGATCAGGGAAGCACAGGAGTTCGATCCGGTATATATCCGGAATATCTTCGGTCGTTGCCTTCCTGATCAGACAGCCGGCGGCGGTCCCGCCCACTCCTCTAAAGGTTACCATTTGCTATTTTTACTATTGGGCGCTAACCAATATAGCATAATGGTTAGCGTATATCCCTTCACCGGTCTTCGCCCCGCTCCGGATGCATATCGAAGCGTGCCGTCCGTCCCATACGATGTAATCAGCGCTGAAGAGGCTGCTGCAGAAATAGCAAAAAATGATCGATCCCTCCTTCGTGTGATCCGACCCGATGCGGAACTCATGGATATCGATCCGCATGACGACCGCGTCTATGAAAGAGCCGCAGAAATGTTTGCAAAGATGAAGGCAGAGGGACTTTTCATTGAAGATGATACGCCTTCGCTCTATATTTATCAGATAACTCTTGGCGGCGAACTGTTCACCGGTCTTGTTTCCTGCGTTTCTGTAGCTGAATACAATGATGATACGATCAAAAAACACGAACTGACCAGGTACGATAAAGAAGAGGACAGGACCCGGCATATCGATTCTGTGTCCGCTCACACCGGTCAGGTATTTTTACTCTACAAGGATTCAGGTCTCATCCATGAGACATTATGCAGAATAGCTGCCGCCCATACACCCGACGGTGAATATATCTCTGCAGGCGGCAATCTCCACCAGATCTTCCGGGTGGCAGACCCTGCTGAAGTCAGCCGGATAACCGGACTTTTTGCGGAGATCTCGAACCTGTACATCGCCGACGGTCATCACCGGGCGAAGTCCTCGGCCAACGTTCTGGAAAGACGGCTCTCTGCAGGTCGTGCGACCCCTGACGCAGAAAAGTTCATGAGCGTCCTCTTTGCGCATGACTCGGTCCGCATCTACGGATATCACCGTCTTGTCCGGGATCTCGCCGGCATGAATGCCGACCAGTTCCTGGGAGATCTCTCTCTCAGATTCACCATCACACCGTTAAAGAAGGTCGATGTATCCAAAAATATCATTCCCGTCAAGAATGACGGATCGATGCACATCATCCATCTGTATCTTGAAAGCCAGTGGTATGAACTGACCCGTCCGGTCGATCCCGCCGCCGATGCGATCTCACGGCTCGATGTTTCAGTACTGCAGGAGCTCGTCCTGGATGATATGCTTGCGATCTTCGATCCCCGCGGCGATCCGCGTATTTCCTTTGTCGGCGGAATTGCTCCTCTTGCAGAAGTCATCAAAGATGTTGACAACGGAGAATACTCTGCGGCGTTCATCATGCAGCCGGTCACTGCACAGCAGGTCATCGATGTGGCCGATGCGGGACTCATCATGCCGCCCAAATCAACATGGTTCGAGCCGAAACTGCTCTCTGGAATGGTCATCCACGAGATCCGCTGATTTTGGGCGGTTCCTCTCCCTATTTTTCCGTCTCATTATAGACAGTGTTTTTCTCACCGTTATGGGTCATGATCGAATGCCGGCAAATCGTTCCATCACATTCGGAAACATATCAGAAAAAAAGCACATTGTGTTAACTATGTTTAATTTACTTAATGTAATATTTCAGTAATTGTTATATACGCTCCAAGACATATTCTTTTATCCATCTGTGAGGTGGAGGTATCTATGAAAAAAATACGAGGAATAATCCTGTTTTTGGTTCTAATTTGTGTTGGAGCCGCTGTTTTTTGCGGTGGCGTTTCAGCTGAAGAGACTAAAACATTTGTTGATGATGTCGGTCGTGAAATTACATTACCGGCAACTATTGACGCTGTATCGCCTTCCGGCCCTCTTGCACAAATTGTGCTCTATTCATTCAATCCTGATCTGTTAGTGAGCATATCCAGCAAGTATTCTGCTGATCAGGAAAAATACATCGATGCACGTGTTCTCGCTTTACCGGTGACCGGTCAGTTCTATGGATCGAAATCCACCATGAATGCCGAAGAGATCATGGAACTCAATAAGAAGCTCCATATCGATGTTGTTCTGGATGTTGGTGAGGCAAAATCGACGATGAAAACGGATCTTGATAACATGCAGGCAACCACGGGTGTTCCTTTTGCGTTTGTTACGCAAAATAAACTCAACGATATCCCCCAGTCCTATCTCACACTCGGGACTCTTCTTGGGAATGAGACACGCGGAAAGGAGCTTTCCACGTATGTTTCGGATCTTCTGAAAGAGTTTGATACCGGAATGGCAAAAGTGGGCACGAATAAAGTCTCCATGATCTATGTCACCGGTGTTGACGGCAACTCAGTTCATCTGATCGGTTCCGGCGAGAATTCGTATCACGGTGAAGTAATCAACTATCTGGCAGACAATCTTGCAGGACCTGCTGTTACGGGCAGCGGATTAGGCGATGAGTATACGATGGAGGATATCCTTTCGATGAATCCGGATTATATCATTGTAGCTTACACCGCTGATCATGCCTATTACAATGATATTCTGAACGGAGAAATGTGGCAGTCACTTTCTGCTGTGAAGAATGGAAATGTTTACGAGGCACCGTATGGTCCCTACAGCTGGATGGGAGGTCCACCCTCAGTTCAGCGGCTCCTTTCAATGATCTGGCTTGGTAATTTGTTCTACCCTGATGTGTTCAATTACAACGTCGAAGACAACGTCAAGGAATTCTACTCATTGTTCTTCAGGTACGATCTTAGCGATTCAGATTATGACCAACTGACGATCTATGCAAAGAACGATTCATCTGCAAATTCTACGCAGACTCCCGTTCCATTAGCAGGAATCCTTGTAGGTCTTTGTGCTGCATCAGTTTTTGCTATTGCAAAAAGACGATAATCAGAATGAAAAATGCCGGTTGTTCCGGCTTATCCCTTTCATTTTTTAAAATCTGTTTTGGCTATACTTACTTAAATCATCAGAGGAAAGAGTAATGCATCAATGCAAAAGTTTGATGTGATTCTTATTGGGATCGGCAAAACCGGGAAAATCCTTGCAAAACAATCTGCGGCGGCAGGGAAATCAGTGGCGGTCATAGAAAAATCCGCTGACATACCTAACGGGACCTCTGTTGATCAGGCAGATATCGTATCACACTTTCTTGTGCACAAATCGGATTTTGTGAAGCTCCATCCCGGCCTCTCCTTTGATGAAAAGGATATTTGGTATAGGAGAGCCATCCAGGAGAAGCGTCGGTTTCAGGCAACGCTCGTAAATAATGATCTTGATGAGCTGGAAAAGCTTGACAATGTTACCGTCTTTCGCGGTTCAGGGTCGGTCATCTTTGAGAATGAAGTCCAGATAAAATCCTCAAAGGAGACATCGGTCATTTCCGGATCCGAGATCGTATTTGCTTCCGTAGATCGATACATGTTTCCCGAGATCAGCGGGATTGATACCTGCCCGATCGTTTATACCCGTGAGATGCTCATGGATCTTGTGGATCTTCCAAAAAGGCTCGTCATTCTTGGCGGGGGCCAGGTCGGGCTTGAAACCGCTTCGATCTATGCGGGATTTGGCTCTACCGTCACTTTCTTAGACGAAGAGATGGTGTTTCTTTCAGAAGAAGATGAGGATATTGCTGCTGAGATCAAAAAAGCTCTTGAAGAACGGGGTGTTACCTTTAAACTCGGCTCTCATGTCGAGAAAATAGTAATGGAAAAGCGATCATCCTTGATCTCTTTGACCTCCGAGGGACAAAAACAGGAGATATCGGCCGATGCGATCCTCATAAGTCCCTGCGTGGATCATGCCGCAAATGACGATCACCGTACGTCCTGCAGTATGTGCATCTCCCCGCCTTTTTCGCGTGTTGGACAAACTGAACGGGAGGCACGGGCGGCCGGATGCAATGTTCTGATCACAACAATTCCTGCAAGCAGCATCTTAATGGCTCAGGTCATCGGTCAGACAACCGGAATGATGAAAACGATCATCGATGCCGATACAAAAAAGATCCTCGGCGCCGGATTATTTTGTGCAGGGTCGGATGAAATCATCATCATCATACAACTGGCAATGGACCGGGATGTCGACTACACGGTTTTGCGTGACCAGGTGTTTCCTCATCCGACCATTGCCGAAGCGTTCAACGAATTATTTTCGGTGTGATAGAGCGAGATTTTTTATTTTTTCATTACCGGGATTTGGATCTCTGAGAGCCAGTCAGCGATGTTTTCCTTGTTCCAGATCCCGTCGATGTAACTCTCTCTCGGGCTTCCTGTTACCGTGTATCCGTTTTCCTCGATCCATTTGAATATGAATGCATATGCCTCACCAAGATTGCTGTAAGATCCTTTGTGCATTACTGATACTGCGGTGATGGCCGGCATTTTTTTGAATTTGATGTCACCCACTTCATTGCCGAATCTCTCAACTGCTTCACAATACTCGACATTTATGTCTTTTTCCCGATATTCCCCATCGAGATACACGACAAAGCAGTAACCCGGCACCGTACATTTGAGGTCAGGGTTTGCTGCCGCACATTCCGCGCCTATTGCCGGAATCTCCGTGAAGTATGCATCATAGTTCGGGATCGTCATTTTTTTCGAGTAGACGATACACTCGGGGATTTCTTTGATGGTTGCCTGATAATTCATAAAATATTCTTCCTCCTTTCCTTGTAAGATAAAATCGATACGGGAGAGCTGGTCGGTTTTTTCCTTAAGTTCCGTTTCAAGTCCGGCTCTTCTTTTTTCGAGAATTCCTGCGGCATCTTCTCCAGAGATTATTTTCTTTATCTCATCGAGTGAGAGACCTGCCTGCTGAAGAGACTGGATGTAGTGAAGCTTTACAAGCTGACCGGTCGTGTAATAACGGTAGCGTGCAAGGTCGACCTTTTCCGGTTCAAGGATCCCGATTTCGTCATAATACCGCAGAGTTTTTACGGTGGTTTTGCTCATCTTCGAGAACTCGCCGATCCTAAACATCATCTCTCCCAAGGTACGATTATATTTGTGTGATAAATTCAGTATCTACTCTCCGGCAGCAGGAGAGTTGCAACTCTTTTACGTTGTTTTTTCCAAAAAGAGGAATTATGAGCATTCACGCATATCCGGGCGGGTGTTCTTCCTTGTGCTTCTCATCATCTTTGCAGCCATAGAACTTTTCATAGAAGGCGGTGAAGTTCTTTTCGCATTTGGTGATGAGTCCTTCGTCAACATTCTCCTTTGGGATATTTTTTGCCAGTTCGGCGGAAAGGATCTCGACCAGCTGGAAGACGGAGTCGGGTGTCATGGTGATTTTGGTTTCGGTCCCGTTGTAGAGCACAAGCTCAAGGTTGAGTATCCAGAGAGGGGTATCACCCTCCCGTTTGAAGGTGTTGACATCGATCATATGCCAGTCTTCGTCCATGGTGCCGGCAGAGAGCGTGTATGCCTGTTGGACACGGTTCCCGTACAGCGATGTTAGATGCTGGATGATCCAGACGGCACTTTTCTGTTTTTCATCTTTGATCGCATAGAGCAGATCTTCGAAGAATGCCGCTGAGTTGACATGACAGGCCGTCATGAGGACCATAGTAGCATTTGCTCCAAGCAGCATCGACATTGCGTTGACGAGTTTCGGGAAGGTTTTCCTGTCGATCGGGTCAACGAGATGATATTCTAAGACTTCCCTGATTGGCTCAAGAATGGTGGGATTTGTTTCGAGAATCTCTGCAAGAGATGCAAGATCAGTAAGGAACTGTTCAGGAACAGGTTTGTGGGTATCGTGCGGCTGTTCTTCAGGCTTAGTGACTATATCTTCTGCAAGGGCTGTTTTCTTTGAAGTTTTTGCCGATTTGGGCTCAGTTGTTTTATCCGGTTTGGGTTTTGCCGTTCGTTTTTTCGGCGCAGGAGAGGAGGTATCGTTCATGATAAAGAGGTACATCTTTTAGAGATGAAAAGATGTTCGTTTGAGATCATCGGATCAAAGAGTAAGGTTCAAAAAAAAGTGTACCCGAGAGGATGGGTACATGTCGTAATCCATTCTACACGGTTTAGATGTAGGGGTTACGGAGTGGTTTGAGAGCCGGGTGCTCCTTGTGCAGCCTGTGCTCAAGGTACTTCTGGTTCTTGGTGATCTTCTCGGTTGCGAGTTTCTCGACGAGTTCAAGACCTGGCTTGACTCCGTCCATTGACTCAGCAATGATCCAGCCTGCTTCGACTGCCTTGTTGAAGGCTGCCTCACCGGCTGCCGAGCGAACGAAGACGGTAGACCATCCATCCGGAGTTCCGACGGAACCGGTTGAGATATCTGCCATGTTTGCGACGTAGTCAAGACAGACGTGACATCCGGGCTGCTCATACTTGTGAGTGACCTTTAAGGGGATCTGTGAGTTTACACCGCGTTCGGTGTAGACAGAGAATTTGCCCTTTCCGATGTCCATCTTGGTGACATTGTCGATCTTGGTTGCACAGTGGTCTTCGACCATCTGGAAGAGTCCCTGGTAGGGGAAGTTCTCCATACAGAAGATACCAAGTGCAAGTGCGATCTTGTCGGGGACGTCACGCATACCGATCGGGTACAGCTGTGCTTTGCGTACTGCCTGGATCTGGCATGGGGTTCCGACGATACCGATCTTGTCAAGACCATAGCTGCGGGTTGCCTCTTTGATCAGTGCAAGGTTCGGTGATACTGAGTATTTCGTTCCACGTGCTGCGAAGAGTTCTTCTACAGTTGTGGCGATCATTGGTTCAGGCTTGTATGGCTCTGATCCTGGTCCTGCGACGATTGCTCCGTCAATAATGCCTGTCTCAAGTGCGTAGGCAAACATTGATGTGACGATTCCTCCGTCCTGGGCCTTTGCGAGAATGTCTTCGCAGCCGGATTTAGCTTTGTAGACTGCCTTGTATTGTCCAAGATATTCCATTTTTTTCGCCTCCGGACCCTCAGGGTTTCATAACCTCTCCAATGAGGTTAGTGATTGCTTCATACTGTCCACAGACTTCGAAGCTGAAGAAGCTTCTCGGGCACTGTGCGTAGCATGCTCCACATTTGATACAGAGGTCACGTTCGACCTGCGGCTTACCATACTGGATCGTGACTGCACGGACCGGGCAAGCTGCTGCGCAGCTGCCGCATCCGCAGCAGAGACCCTGGTTGATGACTTCGGTCATCAGGTCGCAGCCGCATGCTTCGGTTCCTGCTGCTGCAAGGCTCATAAGGGGCGTAAGGTATGCGGTTGCAAGTGCCTTCTGCTCGTCATTTCCTTTGAGTAACAGGAATGCCATAAGACAGACGTTTCTGATCTGTTGTGGTGTCGGTGCACATCCGGGGATGTACACGTCGACCTTGATCAGGTCGCCGATTGGCAGGAAACCCTCATGCTGGGGTTGGTTCTGCTGTCCGCCGCGGCAGAAACGGGTGGTGTTTCCGTAGCAGGCACAGCCTCCGAGAGCTACAACAATTGCTGCATTCTCACGGGTTTCTAAAATCTCTTCCATTGAGCACTCGTCGTTGATACAGACGGAACCCTCGACTAATGCGACATCCATTTTTGGGATGTGGCGCACATCGGCGAGAGTCAGACAGTAGACGAGGTCAGCGTATTTGTCGAGGATTGTAAGTAATCCTTCGTAGTTATCTGCAAGGGACACGAGACATCCGGTACAACCGCTCATGTGTACATGTCCTACAGTAATCTTGTCAGCCACTGGCTTCTCCTCCTTTGGTTTTGTAATAATTGGCTTTTGTTCGACCTTTGCGTCAGCTGGTTTTGCACCAGGCTTTGCGTCCTGTTTTCCCTCGCTGACAGCCTCATTACCGAACAGTAAGCCTTTGAGTTTATCTAATAATCCCATTTTTCAGCTCTCTAATTCCTGTAAGATGACAGTTACAGTTTTGGGAACAGCTCCTTGAACTTCCGGGCTTAATTCGAGGGCAAAGTCCTCTGAGTCCGGAGCAGGAATATACCCGGGCTGGCACCCGATAATAATAATTTCCATTTTTCCTTTCAGTCTGCCGATTGGATCGAGCAGATTTCCGGAATGGGCATCCATGTAACGTTCTTGTCTGCCTTCCGGCAGAAGGTCGGCGGGGATTTTCGTAACATCTCCGGGTTTTCCCCCGAAATCCATACAGTCCACAATGATCAGTTTCTTTGTGACTTCCGGTTCCAGCATCGAAAAGATGAGGTGAGGGCCGCCAAGGCCGACATCCATTGCTTTTACATTGTCGGGAAGTTCGTAGTCAGCTAAAGCTCTGATCACTGCCGGACCAAATCCGTCGTCGCCAAAGAGTTCGTTACCGACACCGGCGATCATTATTTCTGGGAACAGTCCTTCCATGGTATATGCTTACTCAAGGAGCTTCTGTGCAACGAGCTTGTTGTTTTCATCCAGCACAATCATGTGGGTTGCGCAGGAAACACAGGGGTCGTATGCACGGACGATAACTTCTGCAAGTTCCCAGGGTGCGCCGGTAAGTGCACGGCTGCAGGTCGGGAAGTTCCAGGTGGTCGGGACAAGCATGGAGAACCACTCGACTTTGCCGTTCCTTACTTTTGCAAGGTGAACGTCGCAGCCACGTGGTGCTTCATTTGCTGCCCATCCGATTTCGCCGTCTCCCTGTGGGATGACGTCTGCTACGGTGGATCCGCTAGTGTTGAGTGCATCTGCTGCCTCAATCATCTTGTAGACCGAGTCCATGTATTCCATTTCACGAGCGATGTTCAGGCCGATTGCGCCTTTACGGTCGTAGTTCTTGAAGATGGACATACGTGCACGGGGACCGACTTCAACAGGCTGTCCGTCGTACAGTGGTACGCCGGTGCATGCCTGCATCTGCGGCCATGCTTTTGCACCTGCTTTGGTGGTTCCGCCGACTGGGTATGCGGGGTCGTCCATGGTGATCTCTTCTTCACCCATATACCAGTCCCAGGGTCTGACTTCAAGCCAGCGTGCTGGGTCCCAGGTCGGGTGTTCGTCAAGAGAGGAGCTGCCGTACATTGGGTCAGCTGCCATGTAGCCCTGCTGGTGGAAACCGAGGTCTTTTGGAATTGCAACTTCGCGGCCGCACATTTCTGCCCAGTCACGTTTGCCGTAGTTCTCAAAGACTGCGATCATGAATTCCATCTGTGCACGTGCAAGCGGGAGTGCCTGCTTTGCAAGGTCGTAGACCTTTGCTTTTGCACGTGGGGTGATGTTTTTGTACATACCACCAACACGGGGGTTGGACGGGTGTACTGCTTCGCCACCGACGATCTCGCCGATGGTCTGACCGATCATACGAAGGGTCTGGATACGCTTTGCGACAGATCTGACCGGCTCTTCAGGTGTGAAGGGGTTGATCTTTGTGTCGGTTCCTGGGAGGTACATATCCGGAAGAGCCAGGATGTCGTGCAGTGCATGGGAATGCAGTCTGTTTGCAGCCTGGAGGATAATACGCAGGAGGTATGCGTCGTCTGGGATCTCAACACCCATTGATGCTTCCATTGCCTCAGTTGCGGCAAGTGTGTGGGCAATCGGACAGATACCACAAACACGGGAAGCGATCTTTGGGACCTGCTCATAGGTTTTACCAATGGCAAGTTTCTCTACTCCACGAACCGGTGTGATAGAAAGCCAGTCTCCGCGCTCAATGATGCCTTCATCGTTTACTTTTAAAACGAGCTTGGAGTGACCTTCATGTCTTGTGGTCGGGGAAATTTCTACTACTTTCGACAATGTTTTCGCCTCATCCTAAATTATTTAGGTTTTCAAACAGCTATACAGGAATATTACCATTGTCCTTTTGGATTAATGACACGTACAGAAGTACGCTAATCCATGTCTTTATTCCGTGAGTAATTAAGTATTCCCCACACGGTTAATGACAATTCACTAACTGCGCATGTATTTTTACATGTAGTATTACTATTATTAATAAAAGTATGCATAAAATATTATAATTACAATCGCTATGATTATTTACGTCAAGTTCCGGGGAATCCATGGCGTTTCTGCCCCCTATTGAGTGTGCGCTCTCAGTGAGGCTCATTTTTTAGAAAAAAGGAATTAGTTCCTCCCCAATCTATTTTAGGGTGAACGGCTCTCTTTCTGACATAATCAGGAAAATTTCTGATATATTGGTCTGATAACCGCAGCAAAAAATTCAGTCATCCATTATCTTTGGGATCTGCCTTTGTACTTCCGCTGCCACATCTTTAAGGGGGATCTTCAGTTTTTGTGCAGCATTTTTCATATCCTCAAACTCAGGCTTTATAGAAATAATACGGCCGCAGTGTTTTGACACTTTGACCCGCACGGAAAACTCCTCTCCGGAGATCGTAAACGGATAGGATTTCCTACAGCGGTCTGCAACGATCCTCGGTTCTTCCTTTATTCGCACACCAAGAGTTCCCGTTTCCTCCATTAAAATCTCTACATGTTTTTGGTATTGATCAAGAGTCGTGATGACGGATAAGACAAATACCGGCCGGTTCTTTTTGCCAAATCCCTGCGTAACGAATACATCAACCGCCCCGGATGCCAAAAGTTGCTCAACGGTATATCCGATTATCTCTCCTGAGACATCGTCAATATTTGTCTCAAGAATGATGATCCTCTCCTCCGTCAAATCAGAAACCTCGCCCCGAACGACCAAAAGACCATACTCTTTTGCGTATCCCGTCTTCACCGGCGTCATCGAGGGGATCGATCTGCGAAAAACCGCAAGATTTGCTAAGAGAGATGCACCAACAGGTGTTGTCAGTTCCTTATCGGTGAAAGTATCTGAAACAGGTACCCGGTGCAGAGCACAGATCTCCAGAGTTTCAGGCAGGCAGTTTCCAAGAGCGGGCGGAGCCGCATAGATCGGAAACGAAAGAAGCTCCATTGCATCCAACAGTGCGATCGGACACAAAACCTCCGGGAGTACTTGCGTGATGGAAAAATCTCCCTCATGAAACTTCGTGAATGCAGCTTCCAGATCAGAAAAAACTGCATGTGCCTTCTCTTTCGCAGCACTTGACAATCCCAAATCGTTCATCAATATCTCAGGATCGTTTCCCGTGAATCGAGACACAACATCAGCAGTATTTTTGTGCAGATCTTCAAGATCACCAAGATCAGAAAGAGCCGCCGTAAAGGCAGCTCCACTGATACCTCCGATCCGCGGATCAATGAATAACGTTTTCATTCTGGGAATGGTTCTTCCATCTTTGCATAGATCAGCTGGGCAAGTTTTGCAACTTCAGCGGCCTTATCTTTTGCACCGGGGATAGAGCGGGTCAGATATGCCCCGTTTTCTGCCTCTTTTGCCGCCGTTTTTGCGTCCATATCAAAAAGAGCGCCAACTGCCGCCGGTACCGTCACATTAATGATGGTATGACCGATATACTGAAGCTCCTGTGTGAGGATCGCACCGCACTGGAGAGCAATTCCCCAGTCGGGATTGTCTTTGTTTTTACCTTCGAGTGCAAATGCGGGCACTTCTTTTGCACTCAGATTTTCCACATGGTAGGGTTTGCCGTCGATTTTTACGTCATAGGAAACATAGGAATCAAAACCCCAGTAACGCTCGGTGAACTTATCCGTGCGTCTTCCATGCGACCTGAGTTCTGTGAATTTCAGCTCGATAGTATGACCGGTGAATCCGGAAAGGATCGCAGACCCCCTCTTTTCGACATACGCTCTCCGTTCTTCATCCAGAAGTTTTGCTGCGTCGGCCAAAGATTTTCCGCTTTTCATCATATCATAGGTCTTTTCCGCACGGCGGTAGATCGCTCTGTCACGGACTCCTTCGGATGCTAAGATGCAGGTTTTTGTGATCTTTCCCCGTGAAACCTGCTCGGCTTTTCGTGCGATGGTATTCAGACTGCATATGGCAAGTTCCGGATCGATGAACGAGTTCATCTTGTATTCCCTGATAATGTCAGCTGCCGCGAACACGTCGCCGCCGTTCTGCATTAAAAGCCGGAGAGCAGGAACAGTGTCTCCGAGCACGTGACCCAGGGGAGCATTGACAGGTCCTCCGGAAAATCCTGCGCCGATCATCGCTGCTTCTTCAAATCCGGCAAAAATCTCTGAAAATGCCATTGATCCGATCACTGACGGTCCGCCGATATCTTTAAGAATAAGACCAAAGTCTCCTATGAGTGTTGCCACGTCATATTCTTCATGTGTTCCGCGGATATGCAGTTTTTCAGGGAGATTTGCTGCATCACGGGCGCCTTTTCCAGCCATATATGAGGAATCAACGGTTCCGAATTTTCCAAATTCTTCACCTAAACTTGCGTCAGGATGTACGATTTCCATCGTAACCGCTGCCCCGATCAATGCCGGCCAAAGTCCAAGCGGAGTGACTCCGGCTCCGGCCATTGCATTCAGCATGGCCTTTGTTCCGACTTGTGCGGCATTGTAGGCAAGTTCCGGTATGTTGTAGTCTTCGCCAAGTGCGGAGTGACCATAGATCGTTCCGCCTGAGATGAATCCGGGAAGGGTTGATCCGTCGACTCTGGTCAGTTTTTTCTCATCAAGGGCTTTGTAGATCGCCATGTATGCCGGAAATGCCTGGATCCTGTGGGTAGATTTTCCGGTTACCAAAGCAATAGCGCTTGTTCTGGCTCCTCCGGCATGCATTCTGGCCATAGCGCCGAGTTTTCTGTTTCCCAGAGGAACACCCGATCGTGCGGCCGATCCTGCAAAGTAGGCAAGGGATGCAACGATCAAAGCTGCATTTTCAGGAGCTGCTCCTGAATTCATGGCCGCTTTAACGGCTTTTTCAATGACCGTATCCAGAGGGAGCTGTCCCAGAGATGCATCAAGAACGGTCATTTTTTCCGCACAGTTGGTCTGCTTTCCGGAAATCGAGCAGAAGATATCTTCTGTGATCGAGTTGGCGGCAGCATAGACTTGAATTACAAGTGCGCCGTGACCTTTTGTTGCAGCCTCAAGTTTATCGTTGGATAAAGAGTCTGGTTGATAAGTTGCCGCCATGGATGCAGCATACATGATTTTTTGCTTTGTGTCGTTCGTCATGAGATTCCACCTCTGATTTTGTGAGAGTTAGACTTTCAAACCATATATACATTTCACAATAGGTCATAAGTACATAAATTTATCTATGTGGTTGTGGTGAATTTATGTGTGTTGAAGGATGAGCGTGGGTGAATAGGTTCGAAAAAAGTAATTGGATTATATGCTGAGTTCTTCGCGAAGCTCGGCAAGTGTTGCCTTTCTTTCGGCGTAGGCATCATGCTGGTGGATGCTTTCCTCGTTCGTCTGCCGGATCGTGATGTGCGTGTCTCCGGGCAGGTCAACGAACGTGGCAACAACTCTTCGTGCCATCTCACGAACACAGTCTTCGACGAATCTGGCGTTCTTGTGGGCCGCCATCACGACATAGCTTTCATCGCCGCGTTTCAGGAGTTCGTAGATCTTTGCGCTCATCGACTCCTTGAGGACGGTGACGATCTGTTCGAGCGGGACAATAATGTCGCCGTCTGTCTCGACACAGAGAAAACCCCGTCCGCGCTGGTTATGACTTGCCATGGGGATCTCATTGAAGAATGCATCGATCTTATCCTCGGGGATCTCGAGTTTTTCCATCACATGCATCGCATGATCCTTCATGATGTTCTGGGCGCACGGACATGCGGTGATACCGGTGACCTCGGCGCCGACGCTTTTTCTGACTATCGGTTTACCGTTCGTTCTCTCAGCAACTGCGTGTGCATAGACATTGATGACTTCCTGACATGATGTCTTCGAGACCGGTGTCTCCCGGTTCATCATGTAGAAACTTCTCATAAAAACTTCCGTGCGGTCAGCGTATTCATGATGATCGAGAAGTTTTCGTGAAACGATCCCGCATACATCCTCAATACCCTTGACATCACCGCTCGTTGCCTGCTGGAGCACTTCGTCGATCACTTCAAAGTTTCTGGAAAGGTTTGCTCCTTTCAGACTGCTGGGGAGATCAACGAATACATCAAACTCGGATATGAAAATCGCCGGCCGGGTCTTTCCTGGCCTGCCGACCTCGACAAGTTTTCTGACATTTTTCACACCAACACGCGTCAGGCTGATTCTCACATCCGGGGCGGTGGACTGCACATCTGGTAATGACATTATATATCGTGTCCTTTTTTCGTTAAGTGTGCCGTTTTTCATAGAGGCACGTCAACGTGTAACTATGTGTATGGGGATGAGGGTATATAATTTTATACGTATTCGGATTCCAGTTACTCCAAGAAAAATAATGCAAAAATACCCCGCGACTGATGATGATTTTGGTTTTATTTACGAAAAACGCGTCGATGTGCTCGGTTAAGGCTCACAGGTGTGTTCTCAGACACGAAATCTTCGTGACAGGGGTGTCGAGGTCATAATCGGCAACCATCTCGGAATATGCTAAAATTTGGAGATTTTTGGCGGTTTTATGGTGATGAATGGCGGAATTTTGCGACGCGCTCTGATGTTCTGAGTGTTTTTTTCTCAGATGAATCGGCGGCAGAAATCATTCAGGTCGTGTTGAAAATGTGAAAAAGAATGGTATAAAGATGATCGGTACAACGTTTTTTGATGTGTTAATAGAGTCGCCCTCTCATTGAGCAGAGCACAACTTCATCACGGTTTTTCCTTTAAGGCGGAGCTTATCTGCCTGGATCAGTCCGCTGACTTCCAGCTCGACCTCTTCCCTCTCCCGCCCTTTAGCCGCTCCGAAGTACGGATGCGTGTTCAGTTGAAGTCTCACCGTCTTTGCCCGTTCCAGTCCGAGAAGAAACGAGATGAACTCCGGCGTCGTCAGCATCCCGTCAACCGCCTGGACCGCCGAGAGGATCACCTTCGTAAGACTGCCGCCTGATGGTCTGACCGTTTTTTTGGGTTGGTCTCCGCACTTATCGCAATTTCCACATTCATCGATTTCTTCATCAAAGTACGAAAGGAGGAGCCGTCTTCTGCATGACCCGGCCGTGCAGTATGCATACATCTGATCCAGTTTTTCTCTCGCAATTTCCGACTTTTTCGGATCGGTGAACTCCCGTACGAGCATAGTATCGATCTTGCGCCGATCGCCCGCGGAGTAAAACAGCAGGCACTCCCCCGGCCTCCCATCCCTTCCCGCACGGCCGGTCTCCTGGTAATAAGACTCGATGTCTTTTGGCATATGGGAATGGATCACATATCTGACATCCGGCTTATCGATCC
The DNA here is from genome assembly GCF_030655665.1 of Methanocorpusculum sp. Classification (NCBI taxonomy): domain Archaea; kingdom Methanobacteriati; phylum Methanobacteriota; class Methanomicrobia; order Methanomicrobiales; family Methanocorpusculaceae; genus Methanocorpusculum; species Methanocorpusculum sp. The sequence continues at coordinate 115,157 of NZ_JAUSPQ010000006.1, forward strand.
CCATGCCGAAAGCGACCGTGGCACAGATAACCCTGATCGAGTTGTTCAGAAATCCCTCCTGGACCCTGCTTCGTTCCGGTGTCGGCAGACCCGCGTGATACGGATTTGCGAGGATATGGACCTTTCGGAGGCGCTCCGCCATCTCTTCGGTACTCGCCCGGGAGAAACAGTAGATGATCCCCGAATCATCTTTGTGGGCAGTAACATAGCTGATGATTTTCTGCATCCTGACCTGGGCGTTCGGCTCGGCAAATGCTGAGTACCGGAGATTTCTCCGGTCGAAACTTCCGATGAACTCCGCAGGGTCCTTCAGCCGCAGCTCTTTTATGATATCCTCCCGCACCCTTTGAGTGGCCGTGGCCGTAAAAGCGGCAATCGGAACGCCGGGGAACTTGTCCCGCAGATGCTTTATCTCCCGGTACTCGGGTCGGAACTGATGCCCCCACATCGAAATACAGTGTGCCTCGTCCACGGCAAAAAGCGCGATCTTACAGCCGGCAAGCGTCGCGAAAAATGCCGGGGTGACCGCCCGCTCCGGCGAAACATACAGAATCCGGATCTTTCCTTCCTTCATCTCACGCTCGACCCTGCGCCGTTCATCATAGGTCTGCAGACTGTTCAGGGTTTCCACCGTTACTCCTTGGTTCGAGAGCGAATCCACCTGATCTTTCATCAGGGCGATCAAGGGAGAGATAACGATCGTCATCCCCTCAAGCATCATGGCCGGGAGCTGATAACAGAGGGATTTCCCCCCGCCCGTCGCCATCACTGCGAGTACATCCCTCCCGCTGACGATCGTTTCAATGATCTCCTGCTGGTTTGGACGGAACGTCTGATGATGGAAGTATCTTTCCAGAGTTTGCTGTATCCCTTTCGTCATGAAATTCTATGCAGATGACATTCTTCACCTTTATTTTGGTGCCGGCGGGGTATTCACTTTTCTCTTATCCACTTTATTCATTGCTCAGCTTTTGGGAGTGTAATTTTGTTCAGAATAGGTACTCCGAAAAGTCAGATACCAACGCCTTGTCAAGTTCCTGCTCATTAACGACGCTTGTTTCTGTAAACAGGAAAGCGAACAATCCCATTTCCGGGGCTTCAACCTTGCGGACGTCAAGAACATGTTCAAACTCAGTATAGAGTTTACCGTAGTTGAATCTGTCACTGTCTATCTCTTTTCCGCCCTTGTCGAGCAGGATCATGCTGTATATCTTCCCAAGTTTTTTACCGATAATATCATCAAAATCAGGTTTGATCTGATTCAGATAGCAGTCTACTGTGTTTATGCCGTAAGCAAAATACGCTATATCTGTAGAACAGGAACCGGCGAACCTCAGCGGGTTGAATTCTATTGGGATAATATCGTCTTCGGTAACTCTGACCTCGATATGCATCGGAAAATCCGTTATACGTAATTGTGTATTGATGCGTTCAAGGAACCGGGTAAACGGCTGAAGATACTCCTGCATGATTTCAGCAGACGTATAATATATTCTGTCTCTGACATCGCATTCGGATGCAAACCTGTGGGTCAGGATATTCAGTATGACCGGTTTTCCTTCAGTATCGTAATACGCGTCGATTGCATATTCCGTGCCTCTGATATATTGTTCAAGAAGGAATTTTGAACCGATGACCGTTTCCGGGAAATCAGCCGCCCATTTTTGTATATTTGCCTCAATGTCGGATACTGCAGTTCTCAAATCATCTTCATTGAACAGCGCATAGACCCCGACACTGAAAAATCCGACGGATGGTTTCAGAATGACCGGATAAGGAATCTTTGTATGATCGCCGCTTCGAAGTTGATCCAGTGTGACTTCTTCAAAAAACAGATCGGGATAGAGATCGGATACCGTTTTACGAAATGTTGCTTTGTCTTTCAGTATGCTGATCTTATGGACAAGTTCGCCGTCCGGCAGATTCGTATATATCCAATCGAGGGCGTTTTCAGAAACGGTATAGAGCCGTTCGCCGTCATGATATCTCTTTACCGCCTCTTTTGTACGTATGAAATTAAGGGTATTCCCTCTGGTATTGGAAACTGCATACTCGTTTGCAAGTACTGGAATTTTATTTGATGCAAGATATTTAAGCAGATAGTCGGAAACATATGGTTTTTCCAAAATTATCATAGAATCACCCTCGATAAATTATGTAAATTTATATAAATTTGCAGTTAAGCAGACTAATACATGTATTTATGCTAATTAAGCCGGTAAATATTTACCCATACTATATCCGGCGATATTACTGCTTTTACAGCCTTGTCCCTCAATTTCTGAACAAAAAGGGTATATGCGATTAGGATTAAGAGTAAATCGTCGATCCGGGTTTCATTTTCTGTATTGCCGAAAGGAATCCCGTCGAAAAACAAATCAATAGGATTACTTTTATGACAAAAACAGTAGGAATTATTGGCGGAACAGGCAACATCGGTGAAGGTCTGGCAAGAAGGATATGTCTTGGCGAGAAATTCCATGTGGTTATTGGTTCCCGTGAGTCGGAAAAGGCCTGCATCGCAGCAGACGGTGTTGTCTGTGCTCTGAACGACCGGAAATGCACGGCAACGACCTGCTCGGGCACGACGAATGCAGAAGTATGCTCAGCAGATGTCATCATCATCTCCTTACCTTTCGAGAGAGTTCAGGGAACGATTGAAACCATCGGCAAAGCCGCCTTTGAAAACAAGATCGTCATCTCCCTTATCAACCCGATGATCAGAAACCCGAAAGAAAAGTACTTCCTCCCGGACGCACCGGCAGAAGGTTCCGCAGCACTCGCTATCCAGAAGATGCTCCCTGCCTCTGCAAAACTCATTGCAGCATTCAACAATGTTGCAGCTAACAAATGGATGGAACTCGACGAAGTTCTGGATTACAGCGTCGCTGTCTGCGGTGATGATGAAGACGCAAAGAAGACCGTTATGGAGCTTGTCGGCAGCGTATCCAAACTGAAGCCGCTCGATGCCGGACCTCTCGCAATGACGAAGGTCGTTGAGGGGATCACGCCGCTTGTCATTACCATCGCAATGAGAAATGGTCTGAAGGATGTAGGTGTATACTTCAAATAAATAAAATCAAAAAAATTGAGAATCCCTCTCTTTTTTCAGATGCCGGGAATGTGGGATCCCTGTTCTTTATAATACGGAATATATACGATCCGCGAGTTCTCCACAGTGAAGTTGTACCTGAGGACCTGCAGGATACCCGGCTTTTCCGTTTCGTATCGGAGATACAGAAACTCTGTGAGTTCCCGTGCGGTTTTCTGGTTCATCAGGATCGGCAGATAATTCCCTTCATACCCGGCGATCATCTCAACGATCTCCGGGTTTCTGATCGTCATATCGATCTCCCACGGCTCGGAAAGATACCTGGGGATATCCGCCGCACAAATATAGTAACTCCGTTTTCCGTCAATGTCGGGAAGACCAGTCGTAGTATCTCCGCCTGTGAGTTTATCCGTCACTTCGAAGTCCACATCGAATCTCCAGAACGGAATGAAATCAGCTTTCACTCCCTCCATCGCTACTTTCGACAGAAGATCCGGTTTGGCCACATCATAGGGAACGATTTTCACCGTATCTGCGGTGATGTCCAGGAGATGGGCGCATTTCTTACAGGGAGAGATCACCTCACCCCACGGCTGGTTCACCTCTTCCCCGCAGAGCGGACACTTCAGGATGGTCGATTCGTGGTTCAGGATCTCGTGATCGGTGAGCTGTTTGGGTACTCTGACTGCGGGACGGAGCGAGGAGATATGCTGCATCGTTCCCGAAGCAACGAAGGTCTTACCCTCTTTGAACGCGGGGTATCCCGCCATACACATGGCAATACCCAGGAGAAGCAGAATGATCTGGAACATCTCGGCCAGCTGATAGGGCCCGGAATGAATGAGCATGGCAACCGATGAACCGATCATGATCCCCCCTACGGCAAGGGAGAGGATCATCATCCGGGTACGTGCGGTGAGGTTGATCGGGCTGGACCCGCCAAGCACATCGCCTCTCACTCCATCCACGATCGCCGTGAAGCTCCCGCCTTTGTACTCATAGTGCGCTATCCATATCGGGGCATACACCAGTTCGAACACCTTCGGGATCAGAAACGACTTGGTCAGCGTCAGGATATCGATCCGCTTCTCGGCCGCATCCTGGATCAGATCATGGACGGCTTCCCGCCCCCGTTTGCTTGCTTCGATCGCGGAACCGCCTGGCTCCATCGAGACGACCGAGCCCCGAACGTACGGCATCTCTCCTCCGGGATCCAGCCAGAGTTTTTCGATGCCGTATTTGCCGGTATCGCAGGCACACTCTGTCCAGATGAACTCCTCGTCGATCAGTTCTTCGAAGATGTTTCTGATCACGTTGCCTGTCTGCTCGGTGTATTCAGAGTAGCCGCAGGCGACTGCTTTACCTTGAGCTATGAATCTCCAGAACGGCAGATAGATAAGATACATTTCGCTGACTACGGCATACTTTGCCAGATCGGGGGCCTTGATCCCTTTTGCAAACCAGGTACGGAGTGTCCGGTCGGCGACACCTCTGGTGATCTTTGCCTTGTAATAGAACTCGGCGACCTGATCCTCGACTGAACGTTCAAGCCCCATCTTTTCCCTCCTTGCGTTTGAGGTTTATCACACCAAGCATCTCGCTTTGATACAGGAAGAATATCAGCAGTGCCGCCACCAGAAGGAATAACCATGGACTAAAATAGACGGCGATCAGCGAGAGGATCATTACCGGGATACTGGCGATCATCGCAGTCTTTCTCCAGTTGACCGGCTCTTTGATCGGGTGCCACTCTTCATAGACCATGCCGGATTCCGCGTCCACCTCGACCATGTAGATGGAATTTTTCACTTTGTAACTGATCAGCCAGAGCGGGATCCCGATCAACTCCTCTGCCCGGGCGATCCCGTGGAGATCGGGATAATATACCGAGGAGTAGATGGTGGCAGGCAAAATATTTGCGTCATCCGGGACCGGGCTGGATTTAATATCAAACCTTTGCAGATTCTGCAGACCCGAAAGAAGTGTTCCGAAGGCCGGCCGGTAGATGGTCACATCCGTGCCGCCGTCTTCCCTGCTGTATTTCCAGAAAGGATAATAGAGCATCACGGCTTTCCCGAACCTGATCTTGTCGTCGGGGATGAACGGCTTGGTGTCCGACTCCAGCCACTCGCGGACGATCTCCCGCGCCCGCGCCTCATCGATCAGAGGAGCAATTACGCCGGAGCACTGCAGAGGTGCGGGTATTCCTTCTGGTGTTTCTGCCATAAATTAGTCAATATATTTACGTACGTTCTGATAGATGTTTTCTTGCCTTGCCTCAGGGAGGTTCCTGCTCCCCGTTCAATTGGGAGCATATTTATACCTATGATGCACACAATTATACATTAACGTATATTGTTGTGATAGTTGATGTTGAATATAACCACCTTTCTTGATGCAAACTCCTGCCGTCTGGCAAAACCGGTTTTTTTCTGTCCGGAAAGAAACACGTCATACACCTCCGCTGAAATACTCTCAATAAGTTCCGCGATCGCCCGCGATCTCCTCTCCCTCGGTGCCGTGAAAGGCGACCGTATCCTTCTCTATATGAACAGCAGCCCCGAATACCTCGTTTCCTACTTCGCCGTCTGGAGGATCGGCTGCGTGGCAGTTCCTACAAATCGTGTCTATACGCCAAGCGAACTTGCCTATATGACGGAGAATTCCGGGGCAAAGATCTTCATTACTGATGTAGAAGGAGTGTCTGCAGCCCGTGATCTGCCGGTCAAGACGTATGTGCCGGACGACATCGAGTCCATGCGCGGCGCTCCCCGTCTCTTACCGGAGAATACTGAACACGATGATCTCTGCCAGCTCCAGTATACTTCCGGAACCACCGGCAAACCCAAAGGGGCAATGCTCACCCATGGAAACTGGCTCGCCGCGATCCACAACATCTGCGATGTTTTGACCTACAAACAGGACGACGTCTATCTCGGCATCTACCCGATGGGGCACGTAGGTCTCGCCTGGGGGATCGCCGCGATGCGGGCAGGCGCTCTCTATGTTATGATGGAGAGGTATGACTACACCAAATACCTCGATCTCTGCAAAGAACATAAAGTGACCGTTCTCGCCGGCATGCCGCCGGTGATCCATTCACTCACGGAAGCCCCTGCGGGACCCGAAGAGAGCCTGGCAACCGTCAGAGAGATCATCTCCGGCGGCGGCCCGCTCCACCACGATATCTGGAAAAAATTCTATTACCGGTACAACATCCCGGTCATCAACGCCTATGGTCTTTCAGAAACTGTCGTCATCGGCACGGGAACGGTGATCCGTCCCGAGGATTATGCATCGGCCGACCGGTTCCAGAGTGTGGGTCACCCGGTCTGCTTCTCGGAAGTCAAGATCGTTGACGAGCTCGACTCTTCGATCGAGCTGCCGATCGACACGCCGGGCGAGATCGCGCTTCGCGGTCCGGCCGTGGCAAAAGGCTACTGGAACATGCCCAAAGAGACCGCCGCGTCGTTTCTTGAGGACGGCTGGTTCCTCACCGGTGATGTCGGGTATCTCGACAAAGATCTCAGACTTTGCCTCACTGACCGGAAAAAGGACATGATCGTGATGTCAGGCTGGAAAATTTATCCGACCGAGGTCGAAGAGGTCCTCATCGGTCACGAAGGGGTCGCCGAGATCGCGATCTTCGGGATCCCGGACGAACATCGGGGCGAGATGCCGGTCGCCGCCGTCGTTTGGCGGAGGGGCTGGGACAGCTCTGATAAGGAAGGCTCTCTTCGCGCATTTGCGAAAGAGCGGCTTGCGGGATATAAAGTCCCCCGCAGGATCATTACGGTGGATGCCCTCCCCCGGGTAAACGGCTGGAAGCTCCTGAGACGGGAACTTCGCGAACAATACTCATAACACATACCAATCATGAAATCACGTGATATAGCACTCGTCGGCATTTTACTTGCCGCCGGAGCAATTGCCCGGTACATTTCCTTATTCGTACCGGGGGCCATCGTCGCGAATCTGACGATCGCCTTCTACTGCCTTGCGATCATCCTCGTCGTCCCGAAGTTCAAAGAAGCTCTTGGGATAGGCGTTGTAGCCGGAATTATCTGTGCGGTTTTTTCGCATTCGATCTTTCCGTTGGGAAACCTGATCTCGGAGCCGATCGGCGCCGTTGTCTGTTTAGCGGTGTATAAACTCGTCAAGGATCATACCCGCCTTGCCCCGGCAATTTCAACTGCGATCGCCACCCCTGCAAGCGGATTCACCTTCATCGCGGTCACCTGTTTCGTGATGTTCTTCACGACCCAGACCACCGTTGCGACCGTTCTCGCATTCGCGATTGCACTGATCCCGATCGTGATGAGCGCCATGGTGGTGAACGTTATCATCGCCCAGATCATCGCGATGCCGGCAACCTCGGTCATGCAGAAGACGAAGACCGTCATCAAAACCACCCACACGGAATCTGCGCCGAGTGATTCGGTCGCCTTGGACAAACTCACGTTCACCTATCAGGCGGCAGATACGCCGGCCCTCGATAATGTCTCGCTCAAAATAAACCCGGGCGAGTTCGTTGTTATCAACGGTCATTCGGGAGCCGGAAAAACCACGCTTGCCCGAGCGATTTCTGGTATCCTTGCTCACGCATACGGCGGGACGGTTGTTGGGAACGTCTCTCTTTACGGAAAATATGCCGATGAATACAAAGATGTGACCGAGCTTTCGTCAAAAGTCGGCATGGTCTTTGACGATGCCGATGCCCAGCTGATCTTCACCACGGTCGAGGAGGAGATCCTCACCGGTCTGGAGACCCGCGATCTTCCTGAGACCGAGGTCAGAAAGAAACTCGACGAGATCTACAAGGTCACCTGCACGGGTCATCTTACAGACCGTGCCCCGCACAACCTCTCCGGCGGTCAGAAACAGCGGGTCGCGATGGCCGCGGCACTTTCCCGCGAGACCCCTCTCCTCGTTCTGGATGAGGCGACCTCCGAGCTGGACAAAAATGCCAGACGCCAGGTGTACACCCTGCTGAAAAGCATGACGGCAAAGGGTCATACGATCGTTTTGATCGAGCACATGATCGATGAGACGATCGGGTATGCCACGCGGATGATCACGATGAACAATGGGAAGGTCGTGTATGACGGCGTTCCAAAACCCGAGAACACCAACTACCCGGCGCTCGAGAAGACCACTCCGACCCATGAAGTCGTGCTGGAAGCGACCCACGTCACGCACAAATTCCCCGAGGTCCTTGCTCTGGACGATGTCTCGGTCTCCTTTTACAAAGGCGAGATCGCGGCGATCCTGGGTGAGAACGGATCAGGCAAGACGACGCTCGTCAAACATCTGAACGGTCTTCTCCGTCCGGATGCAGGATCGGTCCTGTTGAAAGGCGAGGACATCGCGTGCCGGTCGATCCCGGAGATCTCGAAGCATGTCGGTCTGGTGTTCCAGAATCCCGACACGATGCTGTTTGAAAATACGTGCGAGAAGGAGATCATGTTCGGTCTGAAGAACATCGGCAAGTCCGATGCTTCGCCGTCGGTCTCTCTTGCGGCGGTCGGTCTCGGCGGCAAAGCCGGGATGAATCCCCGTCATTTAAGCCGCGGGGAACGCCAGAAGCTTGCTCTTGCCTGTGTTATCGCGACGGGTCAGGAGATCGTTATTATGGATGAGCCGACGACGGGTCTTGACCCGAAGGAGTCGTATGAGATCATGCGTGTTCTGACCGGGATGCGGAATGATGGTAAGACGATCCTTATGGTGACGCATGACCCCGTTCTTGCGGGTAAGTATGCGGACCGGATCATCGAGATGGAAGCGGGTAAAATAACCGCGATCCGCGGAGGTGAGTGAAATGGAAGACATTATGCAGTATATCCCGGGGAACCGGTTCGTTCACCGGTTGTCGCCGATGACGAAGATCTTCTTCGCGGTCGGTATGATGTTTGCGGCGATCTTCACATCGAATCCGCTGCTTCTTGGCGGGATGGTCGTTTTCGTGCTGGCGTTCGCGGCGATCGGCGGGCTTATGAAGCCGCTGATCCGTCAGGTCCCTCTGCTGATCATTCTCGGTCTTGCTCTGGTCGTCCTGACGGTGCTTACGAGTGCGTCGGGCGATGTGCTGTTTACGATTCTGCCGAACGGGATGATCCCGGTGACGACGGGCGCAATCATGTTCGCGGTCCAGATGGCTCTCCGGTTTGCGGTGCTGATCTTCTCGTTCCAGCTGCTGGTCATCTCGACCCAGCCGCGTGATCTGGTGAATGCTCTCTACACGCTCCGGATTCCGGGCGATTACGCACTGATGTTTTTGATTGCTATCCGGTTTATCCCGACTCTGCAGAGAGAGGGTGTCCGGATCAATGAGGCTCAGCTTTCCCGCGGGTATTCTCCCGGAGGAGGCGTTATCGGCAAGCTGAAGCAGCTTGGCCCGGTGATGCTTCCGCTGATGCTGAATTCACTCGCAAAGGCGGATACGCTTGGTCTGACGATCGATATGCGGGGCTACCGGAAAGCGTCGGAGCACCGGAGGAAGATGGTCTACCATGCGGCGGATCTCGTGACGGTTCTTCTGGTTGCCGGGATCTTTGCGGGCATCGTGTATGTGACGTTTATTCTGTGAGAAGAGCAAAAACCTTTTTTTTTTAAATTTTAATTAATATTGTCCATTTTATTCATTCTTTTTAAACTAAAATCCCATTTATTGAACAATGATTTGGCATTTTCAACATGAATTTCTATATTTGAGATATTTGAAACATCAACTTTTTCGATTTCTCCAAATCTTGCTTTATAAAATGCTATATTTTTAATTCCAGATCCAACAGGAGTACCATTGAATTCTTCACAATTTATTCTATCTAACAAATAGTAACCTATTAATTGCATCGTATTTTCCTTACGATATCCGTTGCGTTTGATTGTTTTGAAATCATACAATGTTCCGTCGATAAATATATCTGCATCAGCTCCATGCACAATCTCACTTGCATGCCCAAAAATAGGATTGAATATTACTTCGCTATCTTCATTTATTAAAACATTCACGAATTCTGTTTCAAAATCTGTGCATAATTGTGTCAAATCTTGATTTATGTTTTTCGGAACTTCTTCAAACCATTGCTGCAGATATTCTGTAGTTGGGAACAACTTAGAACGAAAGACATGTTCTAAACGTGACAAAAAAATTGCTGAACGAATTAATATGTTAAAATCATCCATATTGCCTTGGATATATTCTATTATTTGATTTATACTTGAATTAAACATCCCATCAATATCAAAATCTTCTTCGAATTTATGTCTATTTAATAAATCTAATCCAGCAAAAGCGACTAATTTCTTTGTTACCTCCATTCTATTTTTTTTGATTTTCTGTGCAATCATAAAACGTGCTAGGTAATCAAATGTGAATCCAACAAGTTGAGCCTCATATTTTGTCTCTAGGATATAGGGATAGTTTGTACAAATATTTAAAAATGGTTTTTTCCCGGAAATCGTAGTGAAATCTGATTTTAAAGGTTTAGCCTCTTCTAAAATTGTTCTGAACCTATCTTCATAAATGGATCCTGAACCATTGATAATTGAAGTTAATGACATTATATTCTCTAATGTTTTATCGAACGTACATACAGATAAATGGTTAGCCCTCTGTTAAAAATTGAGATGATAATAAAATCAGGGAGGCGCTGGGGCGCCGACAGGATTTGCCCGAACGGTCCCGATGAAGGGACGAGCAAGACAGCGAAGCTGGATTGCGAGAGTGAGGAATAGCAAATCCGATTCTCTCGCCCGTAGGGCGGATTCGCGCCGATTCGCGGTTGGTTTAATCTCATAATATCGCATATTTGCCTTCACGAAATCAAAGAACACTAAAAAAGAAAAATCCCTTTGCTCCTTCCACACAATATCCCGGATTTTTCACCCTTTCTTCAGCTCATCCATCCGTGTTTTCACATCATTCTGAAATTTATCATAGGTGGCCTTGATTTCAGAATTTCTCTTATAACAGTTCTCCGGGTACACAGCACGTAATTTTGCATCTTCCGGAGTCTGAGCTTCCGGTATGTATGCCTGTGCATAATCACACGCTTGATATGAACAGGTTTCTGCAAATTTCCGCAAATCAACAATGATATTTTCAGGAATGGAAGATGTGCTTGCCTCAGATAAAACTTCAACCTTACGAACTTTTTCCAATAATTCATTGCACCTCTCTTCATGCCATTTATTTCGTTCCTCCCGAGAAGAGGGGCCTCCTCCAAGTCCGTGACCTGGGTGCAAACCTAATGCATATGAATAGCAATCCGCAACTACTGGGGTGAGAGTTCGGTAAAGGAGAATTTCATTATCCATAAAGGTGCTAAGAGTATGCTCAATTTTCAACATATCTCTAGTTGATTTATTTTGGAAATTATACACCAAAACCGCAACTACTATTGTGATAATTATTCCAATGAGAGTAAGCACAATACTGATAATCGCGAGAGTATTTGGTGAATTATTTAGTAATATATATTCAATTGTCATATTAATCACAGAATATAACAGTAATATATATTCAATCATAAGCTATACTCCACAATATACGATAATGTTAGATTCAATCTCAGTGTATTTTAGGATTAGAAAGTTCATATTTCCCTACTCCCCCCTCTCCTCCGTCTTCACGATCCACTTCCCCTTCTTCTCCAGCCCCTCCATCACCCCTGCCGGATCCTCCAGAACCTTCAGAACCGCGTCAAGATCCCGTCCTTCCTCAAGCTCCTCCCTCAGCAGATCCTTCAGCCACGCGAAATACATCGACCTCTTACTATCCTTCAGACTCGCCCCGCACTCATTACAGAACTTCGCCGTCCCGGAATTCACCGTCCCGCACGTCGGGCACACATTCAGCAGACTGATCCGATTCACCATCGCTTTTCGCACCCAATCCTGAACCGTCGTCCCTTCCACGCGTGCCGCCGTTTCCAGCTGCATCTTCAGGTTCTTCGGGAGTCGAATCAGGATCTGATCATCGTTTCTTTCTTCAGACATAATACTAAGATATACATATGAGACTTAAACTATAAATACTATGCTATCTAATTATTCTGTATATCATGATACATTTGATAAATACAACAAAAGGAGTGACAACCTAGCCTTGATTGAAGTACAAACAACCCTGCCGATGCCTTACACAGTAAAGCATCACGAAACGATCACAGAACAACTCTCCCCCGAACACCCCGGCGTCAACCTGGATTTGAACGCCTACCGGTTCGGTCTGTATAAAAACGGCGAACTCGTCGACATAATCACCACCTTCGATACCGGCCCCGACCTTACACGGGCCGTCAAAGAACACATCACGGACAATGAACCGGAAGGTCCCGAAAAAGCGTTCCTTCTTCGGTTCTTCGACCCGTCTTCTGCCCCGCCCTGGGAGCGAAAGACCATGACCCGCCGGCAGCTCCCCACCCCCGAAGCTCTGCTGAATTCTCTCAACGACGAAGGAAACGCCGTCCGTTTCGAAAAAGAAGCTGCCGGCCACCTCATCTACGACGCGGCCCGGGGCGAATGGTTCGCCTACATCAACAATCACTGGGAACCCGCCGGCGACAAAATCGGCAAAACCCTCCGGTTCATCGGCAAAAGCATCGAAGAAGAACAGAAATACTGGAACCGGCGGGCAGAAATCGAAAACACCCCCGAAATGCGAAACCTCGTTGCTCAGCTCCAGAATCACCTGAACCTCAGCAAAAACCACACAAAACAGATCGCTCTCCGGAAAATGATCGAAGGCTCCTCCATGCAGGTGAACCTCGCCGAAGCGTCCGACGGCCGGTATATCACCTTCAAAAACGGTGCTCTCGACTGCAAAACCGGGGAGATCATCCCGATCTGGGCGTGCGATTCGATCCGGGAGAAGTATCCGCTGATCTATCTCGATCGGACCTATACGCCGGGGCTTCGCTCGCCGGCGTTCATCGGCCACCTGAAAAAAGCGTTCGACGACAACATGAGCGGGCTCGGTGAAGAGGAGCGGACGCTTCGGATGATGGAACTCGGCCGGTTTTTTCTGCGGCTGATGGGCTATCTGCTGTATCCGGGGAATCCGGAGCAGATCATCCTTTTCCTGTGGGGAAAGGGAAGCAACGGGAAGTCGACGACGATCGATGTGCTGAGGGAGATCTTCGGGCCCGAGATGTCGGAGGCTTCGGTTAGGGAGCTGTATTCCGGGGCCGAGGATCGGCCGGCTTCGGGTATTGCCCGGTCGCTTAGAAAACGTGCAATGTTGATCGCCGAGGCGAGCGATGAGGAGTCGCGGGGCGGCAGGATCAGTGCGGACACAGTGAAAGCTCTCACAGGGGACGCGGTGACCAGCCGGTTTCGGGACATGTATGAGAAGTCCCGCCCGCAGAAGATCGTCTGTACGCCGGTCGGGGTGACGAACGAACTGCCCCGGTTCGATAAGGTTCTGGATTTTGCCCTTCTGCGCCGGATCTTTACGATCCCGTTCCCGCATCTGTTTGCGGGGGATGAGCGGGTGCGTGATATCCGGGAGTCTTTGCTTGCCGAAAAGAACGAGATCTTCTCGATGATGGTAGATGAGCTTATCGCGTATACGAAAGAAGGTCTTTTGCCGGTTCCGGCGTTTTGCGCATCGACGCAGAATGAGCTGCTGGCAGGCTTCGAGGTGTCGGCGTTTATCGAGGAGTGCGTGGAGAGGTCGGAGACGGGGAAGGTGTCCCGCCTGGAGCTGGAGGAGGCGTATATCTCGTGGTGTGCCCGGCATGATATTCCGGTGGGCCTTGCTAAGATCCAGATGCCGGGGTATGATGAGTATTCGCAGGTGAATTTCCGGCAGGGTCTGTCGGAGAAGGAGAAGAGGGGGCTGTTTAAGGGGATGCGGGTGTATGGGTATGATGAACTGCGGACAAACAGTCAGCGGTATTTCAAGTGCCGGCTGAAATAGAGGTGGGTTTTGTGTCACGTTGGTTTTTGAAAAACGTGACACCTCTTTTCTGGAGGGAATTTTGTGTCAGGTTTTGAAAAATGATGGTGACACCAAAATCAGGCTTATTTTGGCTGAATTCTTAAAAAACAGGACATATGGTGGATTTATTGTGTGGTGTCAGGTTTTTCCCGAAACTCTCTTTTTAGTAGTATATAGGTATAGATTCAGGTGTTTGAAGATTTTCCCAGGGTTTTGAGAAAAATGTGACACTAGGGTAAAAGAGGATTTTATAATCGATGCCTTTTTTCACCGCGAATGTGTTAATTTAATCTGTTTTAGGTCTTTTTCTTCAAGGCAGGGTTTGGATTTGAAATAGCCAAATGAGTTCTTCACTTCTTCTGCGGCAACTAATTGAAGGTGCTGACACTCTGCTGTTTGCTCCTGAAGATTTACAAGCCCCATCTTCTTTTCCTTTGTAATTTTAACAGGCTCTGCCAATATTTCATCACGAGAAAATAATGCAGATTCTGGGAAATGGGACGTATCGTGTAGACTTTCAACTTCAAGACGGTAGTATCCATATTCCTCCTTATCAAACACGCGGAACTTTTTTGGAACAATTATTGGTGTCGTTCCATTTGTTGGTCTTACAAATACGCGGGGTCGATGTGCATTACCCATACTATCCAATCCGGAGCCAAATCCAAGGAAATCTCGTGCTGGAAGATAGATTGCTTCTCTATTTGTTTTACCATAATCCATGTTCACAAAATGAAGAAAATGATTTTCTTCGAGTCCATGCTTACCTAACCGTCTCTTTATTGTTGTTAGGGCAGTTGGATTGCTCAATGGTCCTTTTCTGTTAAAATCAATGTAATACGCGTTAATCCCATGTTCCACGTACAAGTCCACAATATTATTAAGAATTGGTCCTACTGTGAGGGGAATATAACCCATAATTGGTTTATGATTCCATTCTTCTATTGAGGTAACTGCTGATGTGAGATAATTGAGAAATTCCTCCTGATTATCGATAGTGAGTTTACTTGCATAATTTGGGAGGGCGGGTATTGGTGTAATATCTGAAAAAGTATATGCAAAATTTGTAAGGGTGTCTATCTCTTTAGCAGTAGGAATTAGGGGATTTTCCGTGTTTCTTTCCTTAAAATCCAAGAGTGTTATTGTGGGTGAATTTGATCCGTTGTTAAATAATTTACCGAATTCTTTGTTTTTCGTCTCATTATATTTTTGATCAGTTTGGATTTTATTCATTATCTCTGAGGTAAATGATTTGTAGATTTCATTTAACTGATTCCCGGCATTGGGAAAAGATAATTTCGGTGAAACTAAATCTGCTCCAAGAGATTTGGAAGGTGTCGTAATTTTAGATTTTCCAAGCGATATTTCCAAGGATCGAAGTGCCGTGTCGTCTGCAACAGAGAGGGTTTTTATTCGTGTTTCAGTTGTCATGAGTCAAGTTTTTTTAATAGAATTTCACTGACTCTGAATGGTGAGTCACGAAGTTCCTTTTTAATTTTGTTTATATCATCCGTTCCAAGCTGTTCTTTGTCTCTCTCCCAGATAATAAGCCCGATAGTTCCTGTTGTTGGAAGATTTTCAGCTTTTGAAATATTTCTTGCATCCTCATCTATAATACAATAGAATGGTATGTTATTGTCTTTAAGATAATGCCCAACACAGATCACGCTTGCTTCTCCATCGTGTATCCATGGATATCGTTTTTTATATGATTCTATAGCTTTTGTAATATCAAATGGTAATTTATCAGAGGGTAATACTGCTATTTTGCCATAATCCTGAAATTTCTTAAATGTATGTTCATTTTTCTTTAATTCTTCATAGACCTCGTTTGTGACATAGAGCTCATGACCTAATGTTTCACAGATGTCAAATATTTTTGGTTCTTCGATTTCTTTTAGGACACATATAACAGGACTTGCATCAAGTATTTTCATGCAAGATTCCTCTTTACCCGCATTTTGTCAAGGAGATTCTCCATGGATATCCCGGCAAGGTGTGCTGCCATTTCAAGTCCGACTTTTCCTTTTTTGTAGAGTGAGATGGAAAGTGGGATTCGTTTTGCAAGGACCTTCTCACGTATTTTCGATTCTGAGGTGTAGTCCGGGTGCAGGATATAGGTAAAGAGTATCCGTTCGTCGTGGGTCATGTCATTGAGGAATATTTTGACATCTTCTATCTCATCAAGATCAACGTCAGTATCCTCATTTTTGAGCAGATCTGCAATCTCTTTCCCACGTTTGGTAAGGAGATATTTCTCATCGATTTTTTCTGCAAGTCCGTATACGATGAGATTTTCCATTGCCGTTTCTCCGGGTTCACTAAAAGGACCGAAGTTATATGCCTGAAAATCTGCAACAGTGTTGAGTTCTTCATCGTAGTTTGCAATGAGGAAGAGCTCTTTTTGATATGCAGTATCACCAGGGATGGGGGAGTTGTTTGCTCCGCTCAAAAGAAAGAGAGCGCTCCGCTCCAGTTTGTCAAGGTATGATATTATTTCATCGTTGGTAGTCTGCATAGTGTATAGATAATATTAATATATTCGTTTTCAATAGCAAAAAAAGTTTAGTTGCTGAATTAATTCTTTGTGAGATATTAACTCGTACATTCTTTTCATCCATCTCTCTCTCCAGAATACCCCGTTAATGTCGAGGCGACTGCTCTTCTGAAATCACTCGGATGTGAATAATGATGAAGAGCCTGCCCCTCTCCATTTCGATATCGCCCAGAGAAATACCATCTTCTGGAACGACAATGAAGATCTCAAACAACAGCTCATCATGAAAATAAAAGAGTTACAGGAGACTGGAAAATAGCCCCTCACCCCTCCATCATCTTCAGCACACCCGCGATATCCCGCTCAATCAGCGGCCGCATATTCGCATTATACCTCCCCGTATCCGCATTCTTAAGCGCCTCCCTGATCTCCGGGACAAGATCCCTCCTCGCCGAAACAATACTCTTCAGCGCCTGAATACACTGCCTTGCCGTGATCGGCTTCTCATCACAAACATGCTCAAGATACCGGGCAAGGACCCCGTCCATCTTATGCTCCGTATCCCAGGCGGCATTCGCCGCAATCAGCAAAAGCCCCCGCGTCCGGACATACGAATTTTCGCTCTCGATCATCCCGGCAAAATCGTCCCAGAACCGGTAGACCGCATTGCCCGCCTCGCTCTCCGCCTTCAGCCGCAAAAAACTCGCATACGCCGCTTTCGTATCCGGTGAATACAATCCCCGGACATTCTCCTCCAGCTCTTTTGCATCCATACTATTCTCCAGGACCCCGGTCCGCAAAACTGCTGCCTCATCAATCTCAAAATGAATTTATAGTAGTATCATCATGAATTAACTATGTTAAACCGCTTCATCCCCCACTTATCCGGCGTAGAATCCCTCATTCTCGCACTGATTTGCGGGATCGGAACGGCGATATTCACGCCATGGTCTCTCGAGTTCGAACTCTTTGCCCTTTTCGGACTGGCATTCCTCATCATTGGCGTGATCCTCCTCCTCAAAAATCACAACCGCAGTACGGAGAAATAATACTATAAAAAAAGTGAACGGAAATATTCCGGTTATTTCCGTCTCTCACCATAAAGCGGCCCTTCGACCCGGGCCGGCGCATTCCCGCTTCTCACCTCAGCGGGTTTCGTATAACAATCCATACACAAGATCATACAGTTTCGCACTTCATCCTTCCCCCCCTCACTCGCCGGTTTAATATGACGTGCCTCCCAGGCTCCGCGTGCCTCCGCATTTCCTCTGCTATTAAATATCAATTTCTTCCCGCAGATCTGACAATATCCATTCACTTTGTCAAACGCGTTCTTTACCACATCTTCTGAAAATACCATTCCTTCTCCGATACGTAGGAGTAGGTATCTCTGTCACGATAAAACTATCCCTACAATACATTCTGCCGGAATATTTTGGGGTTTTGGGAGAATCAGGCCCGGAAATACGTTTTTTGCTCTCCTTACCCTCTCATCAACTCGTAAGAAACAGGAACTGATAATAGGTCCCATTCCAGAAAAGGATCTTCCCGCCGTACTTCCCGTAAATTTCCTGCCCCTCCAGAGAGGTGACCCCTGAAAACTTAAAATAATCAAGGGGGCGCTCATAGATATGCACATATTTTCCCATACACTCATAGAGACTCTGATGGGCCGCAAAATCCTCCTCCGTCAGATTCATGAGAACAGCATCATGCGGCAGTTCATCCTCCGCAATCGGGCGCATCGTAAACGCCTCGATTGTATCATTAAACGGTTCGACAATCACCCATAAGCCGATCACAGAGATGATAAGGATCCCGATTATCAAGAATATCACCGTTTGTTTCTTCATGATGGGTCTTTCGTTCCAGAAATATATAATCTGTCCGTTTGGTCAGAGTGCTTTTCTCACATTCCGCGTCGCTTCGCACATCCTCGAAAGCTTCTCGAACGCCGTCTCAGGCGTATGCATCCGAAGACCGCAGTCCGGATCGATCAGAATATTCTCCGCCCCGAACGCATCTACGCAGAGCATGATCCGCCGTTCGATCTCCTCCACCGACTCCATCGTCGGATCCGAACTCTTCACGCACCCGCACCCGATCTTCTTCCCGGCAAGATCTCTCTTTGAAAGAACCGACAGATTTTCCATCGACACCGCATACTCGAAATCCAGAATATCCACCGGAAGTTTTGTCCACGAATCCGCGATCTCCCCAAGCATCCCGCACGTATGGATACATGACGGTGTTTTGATCCCTGCAAAAATAATTTTCAGTGCCTCCCGTGCCGTATCCACAGAGATCGCCCCCGTAGAAAGGATCGGCTCATCCACCTGAATGATCGTTACCCCAGTCTCCGAAAGAAACTTTGCCTCCTGATGCAGAGCGGCGGCGAGATCCATCACCACTTCCTCCTTATTCCGGTAGGCGGGCGTTGCCACCTGCAAAGCATAGGCAAGCGTGCACGGACCTGTAAGGATCCCCTTCACGTACTTTGTCTGCGTCAAAGCATACTTCGTATCTCCCACAGTGATCGGCTTATCCGCCGCTCCGATCTTTCCAACGACTGTCTTCTCCGAGATCCCCGGCAGCTTCGAAACGAATGCCTGGACCATATCCGATCTGACCTGCCCGTCGGAAATAATATCCACCCCTGCCCGTATCTGCTCTGATACCGCAAACTGTACCGCTTTCTTATACGGGTCCAAAAGGGACGAAAGTCCCGTCCCTTTCACGCAGGGAAACGAACCGACGACCGTCGTCGGCAAAAGACAGGGGAGATCCATGATAAATTAGGTCGTCCTGAGCAGATAAAAACCCTCTGGGTCGGGGCCCACCTCTTCTGCCGCAAACCAAGAGTTTATTGTTGCCTGCGAGAACTTATTGCATGATCACCAATGTCCGCACCATTAAAAATCCCGAAGATGCTAAAACCCGAATACGACTCTCTCATCAGAAACAATGTCGTATCGCGTATTGCCTTCTCAGGGAAGGAATATCCTTACATCGCACCCTTCCTCTACGTCTTTGACGAGAAAAACCTCTACTTCCTCTCGACCCGATACGGCAAAAAAATGGAGCTGTTCTCCCAGAATCCAGCCGTCTCTGTCGAGATCGAAAGTGTGGCGCCGGATATGTCTGCCTACAAGTTCGTGACGCTGCTCGGCAAACTCTCCGAGGTTACGGACGATGAGAAAAAACGTGCGGTAAAAAATCACTTCGTCAAACTTATCTCAGACAAAAAAATCTCGGAAAACAGTCTCTATGCCCTGGGTCACTCACCCACCGAGTCTGCTGAGAAAATCATCAGCGAAGAACGAACAATGGTTTGGAAACTGGTTGATGTTAAGGAGATCGTCGCGCTGAAAAACGCATGACCCCTTAACTTTTTTTTAATAGGACTTACGCGGTGTGCTCTCAACCGAAAAAAAAACTGAAGTCCTTATGAGATGTACTTCGATTTCGTGTACGGCATTAATCTAGACACAAGAGAAAAAACCAACCGCGAATCGGCGCGAATCCCGCAAGCCTTTGGCTTGCTCCCAGAATCGGATTTGCTTTTCCTCACTTTCGCAATCCAGCTTCGCTGTCTTGCTCATCCCTTCATCGGGACCGTTCGGGCAAATCCTGTCGCCGCCCCAGCGGCTCCCATTATTGATTTTCATCTTGATTTTATGTCGTGATTGTCAGAAAAATGGATATTTTTCAGATTAAGAACTGCTCAATGAATTTCTCCCTCACGGGAGGCGCTGGGGCGCCGACAGGATTTGCCCGAACGGTCCCGATGAAGGGACGAGCCGTTGGGTCGAGCGGGTTGGCGACGAAGTCGACGACCTTAGCGGAGCAAGGCTTTGCCTTGCGACTTGACCCAACGAGCGAGAGTGAGGATAAGCAAATCCGATTCGCCTCGCCCGAAGGGCGGATTCGCGCTGATTCGCGGTTGATTTTATCTCAGATATCCACACCCAGTAATACCCTTCCCGAATTGGATTGGGAATAACACCGCGTAACTCCTATTTTAAAACACCTGATGTGAAGGAAACTTCATATGAAATAAACTTCATATGATATTGTATGCAAAAGAATATTCTCTTCTCAATCTTTGGGCTGGTTATTGGAATCGTGCTGATCCTTCTCGCAGTCTTCGTCTTTACGGGCAGTACTACGTTGAATGGTGCATGCTACGGAATCGGGGCCGCGTTGATTGCCCTGTCTGCGGGATTTCTGATCGGAAAATCCGTTATAAAATCGGTAGAGACGCCCGAGACCCTCAAAATACAGGCGATCGAGGTAAATGACGAGAGGAACATCCGTATTCGTGAACGTGCCGGCTGGAATACTGTCCGGATCTTTACGCCGGTTCTGTGTTTTCTGACACTTGCCTCGGCTCTTATCGGCGTTGAATTATATGTGACGCTTGCGGCGTGCGGACTTGTGATCCTGCTGGCAGGTCTTTCCATCGGTTCACAGATCTATTATGACAAGAGGCTCTAATGGAGAACAGGATAAAAGAACTGCGGACCGCCCGAAATCTGACCCAGGCGGAGCTTGCAGAGACCATTTTCGTGTCGTCCAGAACGATCATTTCGCTTGAGAAGGGCCAGTATAACCCATCGGTCCTTCTCGCCTACAAGCTGGCTCTTGTTTTCGGCTGTGCTATCGAAGAGGTCTTTATTTTCGGCAAAGAGGACGGTATCCTTTGAGACCGGTCCCTAAAAAGAAAAGAAAATAGGTGGAAAGTTCAATTGGTTCACTTAAGTTTTTTCTCGAGTTTCTTGAGCTTTTTCTGGGCGTCTTTGCTGCCCCCGGCTGCAAGCTTTGCGAGTCCTTCTGCCTTGACCTTCTTTTCTTTGTTCAGTTTCCCCATCTGTTTCTTACTTGTTGGCATATTATTCACTACTCCTTTGACTTACTCTATATAGGTTTTTTCCGTTTTATAAATATCCCTGAATAAAAGCCGGGTACGATTCCCGCGAATTTATTTTTTTTAGATGATGTAATCGACGACGACGCTTTTTTCGCTCGCCTGCGTCATGTATTTCTTGACGACGTCCAGATGATAGGGATGATCGGCATACCCGCGGAGTCCCTCATCATCATCAACGATCACCGTTAAGGCGATGTCGAAGGACCGGTCGGTGTGATACAGGTCGATGCCGACTTCGATCTCCCGGATATGTTCAACGGTTCCTTTCATGGAGAGGAGCAGATCGCGGACTTTTTTGCAGGATTCTTCGCTGTTGTCGGCGAGTTTGAAGAAGACGATGTGTTTTATCATAAAAAGAAGGGTTATGGACTGACTCTGTGTCGGTCACGCGGGAAGAGAACAGCTTCCCTGATATTCTGAAGGTCGAGCATGGTCATGACCAGACGCTCGGCGCCGAGTCCCCAGCCTGCGTGGGGCGGCATCCCGTATCTGAACGGGTTTAAGTAGAACTCGAATGCGTCGGGGTTGAGACCTTTTGCTTTGATCTGATCTACGAGAAGGGAGTGGATATGACAGCGCTGTGCGCCGGAGGTAAGTTCCATTCTGGGGTGCATCATATCGAATGCACGGCAAACCTCGGGGCGGTCTTCGAACGGCATGGTGTAGAATGGTCTCGTCGAGGTCGGCCATTCCGTGATGAAGTACATGGTACCCATCTTTTCTCCAACAACTCTCTCGGCAGCGGTCGAGAGGTCGTCACCGAAAACGAGCGGTTCGCCGCCGGCGGTGGAGATCTCGATGGCTTCTTTGTAGGTGATACGGGGGAACGGAACGGTCGGGATCTTGAATTCGGTGATGCCGAGTGTTTCAAGAGCATCGCCGCAGTGTTCTGCGACGTAGGTATACGCAGCTGCTACGACGTTTTCGAGCACCTTCATCGCGTCTTCTTCGTCAGCGAAGGACATTTCAATATCGATCGAGGTGGCTTCGTTTAAGTGACGAACGGTGTTGTGTTCTTCAGCACGGAAGATCGCACCGATCTCAAAGACTCTGTCGAACCCGGCGCTCATGAGCATCTGTTTGTAGAGCTGAGGGGACTGGTTCAAGAATGCTTCTTTGTCGAAGTAGGCGAGCGGGAAGAGTTCGGTTCCTCCTTCGGTGGCGGCAGCGACGATCTTCGGGGTCTGGACCTGAGTGAATTTCTGGTCCCAGAGGTATTCGCTTATGGCACGCAGACAGGCGTTTCTGATCTGGAAGATAGCGTTGATGCGGGGTTTTCGGAGATCGAGGTACCGGTTGTCGAGCCGGGTGTCGAGTTCTGCGAGAACTTTTTCCGAGACGTCAAGCGGAAGGGGGGTTTCTGCACGGGAGATAACGCGGAGTGTGTCGGGGACGAGCTCCCGTCCTCCGGGTGCTTTTTCGGTGGCTTTGACTACGCCTTCGCATTCAATAACGGACTCGCGGGTAGCGTCTTTGACGGCAGCGAGTACTTCGGCGGTGACTTTCTTTTTGGGGATGGTGACCTGGAGGATCCCGGTTCTGTCACGAACGAGGAGGAAGGTGAGCCCTCCAAGATCACGTTCTTCGTGGACCCAGCCTGCAATGTGTGCATGCCCAATTTCAGGGGTCACGTCTTTTATTGGTATACGCATAAAATCTCTATAGTATTTGCGGTGGGAATAGATTATAGTTTGTTCGGGGACCAAAGATGAGCCGCCCTCATTTCGAAGAAGTACTATGCTCAGAGATCGGCGGCCTTCTCAGCATGAAGGAAAAAAGGAGTTTTTAGGCAAGATGGACTGCATCGGTCCGCCATGCAATATGCACGACTTCTCCGGGATCATATGTGTCCCCGGTCTGCCGGAATGGGCAGATGACCGAGAAGATGCAGCCGGCATCTACCAGAACATGCAGAAATGCTCCCGCTCTATCTGAGGAGACCACTCTGCCCTGAACCGAGATCCGTCCGGGGTCGATCTCCGTTTTCGACAGAGAAATGTCTTCGGCGCGAAGCATGATCTGCACAATTCCGTCCGGAACATGAGGAGCAGGGCAGAACACGACGCCGCCCGATGTAGCATTCCCATTTCTGACAACGCCGGTGAAGAGGTTTTGGACGCCGACAAACTTTGCCACACGCTCATTTGTTGGATGGTAAAACACCTCATCGGCAGAACCGATCTGGACAAACTCCCCGTTCATCATCACCGCCACCCGGTCCGCGAGCCGCTGGCTCTGTGACTGATCATGGGTATTGATGATGATCGTGGTCTTGTTCACCCGGTTTTCGTGCAGGATCATTTCTTCGAGCAGTTTCGTTGCGACCGGATCAAGATTTGCTGTCGGTTCATCAAGGAACAGGATCTCCGGTTTTGTTACCAGGACGCGGGCGAACGAAACACGCTGTCCCTCTCCGCCGGAAAGGGTCCGGCTGCTCCGTCGTGCATACTCGCTCATCCCCATCTCCTCAAGGATCTCTGTTACCCGTTTTTGTCTCTCTTCATGGGAAACATGTCTGTAGGACAGACCGAGAGCGATATTTTCCTCCACGGTTCTGTCAAAGAGGACCGTTTTTTGGAAAAGCATCCCCATCCGGTTCCGGAGATTGTGAGTTGAGTGTTTTGTCACCTTTTCGCCGAACAGCGTGATCTCACCTTCGGATGCCGGTTCTATCGTGTCCAGCATGCGGAGAAGTGTACTTTTTCCGGCACCTGACGGTCCTATGATCGCGAGGATCTCGCCCTTTTTCACCGAGAAGTTCAGCGGGTGAACGACCTCTTTTTTTCCGTAGCTTTTTGCAAGGCCGCAAACCGAGATAATATCAGTCATCTTTCATCCTCCCGTTATAGTGCTGGAAAAAATTCACACCGAAGTTTACGATCAAAGCGATCGTCAGCAGAATAATTCCGAGGGCAATGGATGTGGAAAACTCACCCATGGAAGTGTTCAGGGTGATGGCCGTTGTCAGGGTCCGGGTAAAGTGCCGGATATTTCCGCCGACCATCATTACTGCGCCGACTTCCGCGATCGCCCTGCCGAATGCCAGGACGACTGCTGATAAAATAGCAAATTTCGTCTCGCGAACCAGGGTCATCATTGCCCGGTATGCCCGTGCATTGAGGGACATGGTCGTGTATTTCATCTCTTTGTCCAAGCCGGAGAGTGCGGCTATGGCCAATCCGACGATCAAGGGTGAAACCAGAATGACCTGTGCAATGATCATTGCATTGGTCGTGTACAGGAGTTTTAAGGGACCGAGAGGTCCCGAATTCGATACAAGGAGATATACCAGTAATCCTACGATGACGGTCGGCAGAGCATATAATGTCTGGACGAGATTGATGACGGTACGTTTTCCGCGAAAATCATAGTAGTAGATGATGGCGCCGATCGGGATCGCGATCAACGCAGCGACGAGCGTTGCGATCGATGAAACGTACAGACTTCGTCCGGCGATTTCCATAAGCTCCGGATTCATCGTAACGATGAGCGTTATAGCTTCCAGAAATCCGTCGGTTATCTCTCCCATGAGTATTTTCCTGTATTAGATAAAATAAAAAAAATTGGATGACTGTTTTATGCAGTCGGTATGACTACTGGAGTCTTACAGTCAATGTTGAACGGCGGAAGAGTGCTGTCGTTCAAGGTGCTCATCGGCGTGAAGAGTGGTTTGCCGTAGGTTTCAACACCGTATGCGCCGATAAAGTTCTGACCGTCTTCGGAGATGAGCCAGTTGGTGAAATCGGTTGCATCTTTAACATTGGTATCCGGGAATTTAGCAGGGGATATGGTCATGATACTGTATCTGTTCAGAAGGCTGGCTCCCTCATTAATGATCACTTCGAGTGAGAGGTTGTTGTTCTTCTTGTAGGTGAGATAGGTTGCTTCATCAGTGAGGATGTAGGCGCCAAGCTGACCGGCGGTGGTCAGGGAGTCTCCCATACCTGCACCGGTCTCTTTATACCATGGGCCGCATCCGGTGATCTGAGCAGTGTAGTTGAATCCGGCTGATTTCCAGATGGCCTTCTCTGCAGAGTGGGTTCCTGAGTTGTCGCCGCGGGATACGAAGATGATCCCCTCGGTTCCTGCATCTCCCAGTGCTTTGAGTGTGGCAACGCCCTCTTCCGGAGTCATTCCTGCAATTCCTGCCGGGTCATCAGCCGGACCGACGATGATGAAGTAGTTGTATGCAATACCTCTGTGGTTTACACCATAACCATCATCGATAAAAACTGCTTCCTGAGATGGGGAGTGGACGAGTAAGACATCGACATCACCGTTCATTGCGGAGGCGATTGCTTTTCCGGTTCCCTGCGAGGTGATCAGGAGATCAACATTGTATTTGTCAAGATAATAATCCTGGACGGCATCAAGGAGGCCGGTATCATACAGCGACGTGGTTGTCGCGATTTTCAGCTGGGTCGGTTCCTGCTGTTGTGTACTTACACATCCTGCTGCACAAATGACGGCGAGCAGAATGAGAAAAACACCAAACACACTTAGTAACTTTTTCATACGGATTTACGTATCTTAGGCATCCCATAAAAATCAATCTGGAGTTAATTTAATCAATTAAGTTTATTTAACTTAATGTTTGAAACGAATTTGGTGAATTAACCCTCATTTTTATGATAATTTTTGGTTATTGTTTGAAAAATTCTGATAAATTATCGAAATTTCAGCACAGGTCGCAAAGCATCGATTTTCGGGATGCAATCCTTCAGAAAAATTACGGGGCGCATATTTTGGTGAAAAAATTCAAAAAAAATATGCAAAAAAGTACGTATACCCTCTTCACTCAATGAAAAGAGGTCAGTATATATAAATTATCCCGGTGAGATTCAGATAGATATTGATGTCCTCTCTGATTGTACCGTCAGCAATCTTTTCCGGCACGGCGGTCATTACCCGATTCATCAGTGCGCCGGTATCATACTGGACTTTGATGTTAATCTGGCGTGCGGCTTTGTAGATCAAAAAAATTTCATGGGTAAGCTCGCTTCCTGCAGAAAGTGTGCAGACAAGGGTCGCCTCAAGTGAATAGACATAGTCCAGAGCCTCTTTTGCGAGCCGGATATTATCGTTGGCCGATTTCTCTATAAGACTGATGTTCGAGCGGGTGGTCTGGAGTTCATCAGCGATTTCCTGTTGAGTCATACCATCCTTTCGGCAGTGGATCACCATCTTCTGACGATCTGTTAACAACGGTCCGGGCATTATTCTTACCTTTGCAACTGATGAGTATAAAATATCTTTGATTCCACTATTTTTTTGAAAAAACCCTTCAAAGATGGGGGAAAACCGGCGCACGCACAAACACCACCATTATTGATCAAAAAATCGAAATGGGGCGAGCAGAATGGCCCGAATGTAATTACAAGCCCTAATGCGTTCTCCCTCAATTATTAGAAATACCTTGAATCCTTGCGCGTATCAGCAAACTGGGGCGTTTAGTGCGTTAATTTAATGTTAATGTAAAAAAATAAACACATCCATTTTGTAAACTAAAAAGTATGTTTTGTGCTGATTTATGATACTTTGTAAACTAACATCATTTTACACAAACCACAAATAATTGACAACACTGTCAATTAATATACCCTCGTTCAAAGAAATTTAACTATACGAGGTTTACCAAACATGGCTGATTTGAAATATATTCAGAGCACTTGCCCCTACTGTGGAACGGGTTGCTCTTTCAACCTCGTTGTAAGTGACGGGAAGGTAGTTGGTGTGTCTCCCTACCCCCGTTCACCTGTCAACGAAGGAAAACTCTGTCCGAAAGGCATGTACGCCAACGAGTTCATCAACTCCCCCGACAGACTGACAACGCCCCAGATCAGGAAAGACGGCAAACTTGTGCCTGTTTCCTGGGATGAAGCAACGAGCTTCATCGCGGAAAATCTGAAGAAATACAAACCATCAGAGCGGTGTGCTCTATCTTCTGCCCGTGTGTCCAACGAAGATAACTACGCCATGATGAAATTTGCCCGCGGTGTTTTGAAGACCAACCATCTTGATCACTGTGCACGTCTGTGTCACTCTTCCACCGTCGCCGGTCTTGCTGGTTCCTTTGGATCCGGTGCAATGACCAACAGTATTCCCGACATTGCCGAGTCCAAATGTGTTTTCATCATTGGTTCCAACACCTTTGAGCAGCACCCGCTGATCGGACGCCGCGAATACATGGCAAAAGCAAAAGGTGCCCACTACATCTACGCTGACCCGAGACGTACCATCACCGCCAGTCAGGCAGATCTCTTTTTACAGTTCCACTCCGGATCTGATGTCGCTCTCCTTAACGGTTTGATGCATGATATCATCAAGAACGGATGGGAAGACAAAGAGTTCGTCGCAAAACGTACCAAAGGCTACGAAGAACTCAAAGCCCTTGTCATGCAGGAGAGATACAACCTTGAGAACGCTGCCAAGGTTACTGGTCTCACGCCCGAAGAGATTCACACCGCAGCTGACTGGATCGCCAATTCAGGCGGATGTGCGTTGATCTACTCCATGGGTATCACCCAGCACACAGTCGGTGTCGACAACGTGCACGCGACTGCAAACCTTCAGATGCTTACCGGCAACCTCGGGAAACCAGGTACCGGCGTCAACCCACTCCGTGGCCAGAACAATGTTCAGGGTGCCTGTGATATGGGCGCACTTCCGGTTAGCTTCCCCGGATACCAGAAAGTCACCGATCCAGAAGCACACAAGAAATTCGCCGATGCCTGGGGCTTCCCCGAAGACATCGCTCCGACCCAGAACGGATACGAAGTTACCATCATGATGAACGTTCTCGTGGACAACCCCGGAGAACTCAAATGCATGTACATCATGGGTGAAAACCCGCTTATGTCCGATCCGGACTTAAACCACGTGAAGGAAGCATTCGAGAACATTGAGTTCCTCGTTGTTCAGGATATCTTCTACAACGAAACCTGTGACTACGCTGATGTCATTCTTCCGGCCGTCTGTTATGCAGAACGTGACGGAACTCAGACCAGCACCGAACGCCGTGTGATCCGCTGGAGAAAGGCTCAGGACGCTCCAGGAGAAGCACTTGATGACTGGCAGATCATCTCCATGGTCGCCGCAAAGATGGGCTACGAAAAACAGTTCGCATGGAAATCTGCATCTGAGATCTTCGACGAAATGGCGGTCCTTACTCCGCAGTATCACGGTATGAACTACGAACGTCTCAACACGCCCGAAGGTCTCCACTGGCCATGCAAGACCCCCGAAGACCCCGGAACCCCGATCCTCCACAAAGAGAAGTTCCTTACACCGGACGGACTTGGTGTCTTCTTCCCGGCAGAATGGAAAGCACCGGCTGAGGTCCCGGACGAAGAGTATCCGTTTGTTTTCACGACCGGACGTTGTTTGTTCCACTGGCATACCGGAACCATGACCCGCCGCAGTCCGACTCTCGACAAGGAAGTTCCGACCGGCTGGATCGAGATCAACGACGAGGATGCTAAAGCACTCGGCATCAATGACGGCGAGATGGTTCACGCAACGACCCGCCGTGATACTATCTCCGTAACGGCAAGAATCAGCCCGCAGATCATGAAAGGAACGACTTTCATGCCGTTCCACTTCGCTGAATGTGCAGCCAACCTGCTTACCCACAACGCACTTGACCCGGTCTGTAAGATTCCGGAATACAAGGCATGTGCAATTAAAATTACCAAGATCGAGGAGGGCCAGTAAATGTCTGCCAAAGGCGATATGTTCTACGCATGGACCGCAGTTCCCGGAATTAAGGGAGAATGCGGTGGTGCCGTAACATCCATTCTCAAATACCTGCTTGACAGCAAGATCGTTGACGGTGTCTTAACCGTCCAGAAAGGTCTTGATGTTTTCGATGCAGAACCGGTCGTCATTACCGACTCTGCAGATCTTGCAAAGACTGCCGGCTCCCTTCACTGCGGAACGCTGCTCCTGCCAAAGCTCATCAAGAAGTACCTGAATGGTGCAAAAGACATGAAGCTTGCCGTTACCTGTAAAGGTTGCGACGCAAAGGCAATGTACGAACTTGCAAAGCGTAACCAGATCAATCTTGACAACATCGTCATGGTCGGTCTGAATTGCGGTGGTTCAGTGTCTCCGGTCGTTGCCCGTAACATGATTTCATCGAAGTACGGCATCAACCCGAATGATGTAGTGAAAGAGGAGATCGACAAGGGACAGTTCATTGTTATGACCAAAGACGGTCAGCACAAAGGCATCTCGATCGATGAACTCGAGGAACAAGGTCTCGGCCGCAGAACGAACTGTCAGCGCTGCGAAACCAAGATCCCCCGTCAGTGCGATATCGTGTGTGGTAACTGGGGAGTTATCGGAGATAAAGCCGGTAAAGCGACCTTCGTTGAGATCTGCTCCGATAAAGGCGCAATGGTCTTTGACGGTGCCGTCAAGGCAGGCGTTCTTGAAACCTGCGCACCGAACCCGAAAGGTCTCGAGATCCGCGGGAAGATCGAGAACGTCATGATCAAGATGGGCAAGAAAAACCAGGATAAGCAGTTTGCCGCGATCGGTGAAGGCACCGGTGGCCGTCTGGTCCGCATCATGGCTGATACCAGCCGCTGTATCAAATGTTACGGCTGTATCGAGAGCTGCCCGATCTGCTACTGTGTTGAGTGTTCAACCAAGAAGAACTACTTAGTCCCGTCAGGAAGACTCCCGCCGGACTTTATGTTCCAGCTGATCAGATTCGCCCACATCGCAGATTCCTGTGTGAACTGCGGTCAGTGTACCGATGTCTGCCCGATGAACATTCCGAACTCGCTCTTTATGCACGCCCAGCAGGTCGAGCTTCAGAAGATGTTCGGCCACAAGCCGGGTATGGACATGGAACTCCCGGTTCTTGCCTTCGCAGAAGAAGCCGACGAGCGTGCCCGTCTGCATGCAACCGGCTCGGATATGATCTACGAGAACGTATTCAAAGAGTAAATTTCCAGTCTCCTATAATTTGGATTAAAACCTTACAGAGATAAACGGAGGGGGTCTACACCATCCCTTCCGAGCCTTCCTTCTCTGACTTCTTTTTGAAATAATAATATAGTGTATATTTTCAGATTTGACTTTTTTTGCACACCTATTGTTTGCACATGTAATGTATCCATCTGAAGAAAAATAGAGAAAGATCCCGTCTGATTGTATCCTGACGACGGGATACGGCTTTTATCAGGATCCATCAAAAGCAGTCGAAACTAGATTTGGTGAATATATTATTGCGTGCATCGCAGTATTTCCGGAACGGGAAATAACGTAACTGATACATACTGCAGATCGACATTGCCTGGGTGGATATTTGACGCAATTTTGTAAATATTATTATTTAACTTATTCAAAATAATAAATGAATCTATTTATATAATTGCGAACGAATAATGATACCGATAGGCAAAAATAATGACTTTTGATACCCCGCATTCCGATGAAATGAGTTTTGGATTCTGTAAAAACAGGGAGGGATACACATGACGATAAATACCCTGTATCCTAAATTCTCGAGAAGAAAAGAGAATGATGCGATGATGATCATGGAGCAGCGTCTTCTCACATCAGTATCACAACTCGTTCTTGACACCTCAAGATGTGCCGGTTGTGGAATCTGTGTTGAATCCTGCCCGAAAGATGCGATCGTTTTACAACATGTCGGTGTTCTGAGAGGGGAGGGTGCGATTTTGGTTGACCCGGCGATATGTTCATACTGTGGTATCTGTTCGATCCTCTGCCCGCTTAAAGCTCTGAAAATCACCGTTAACGGGGCAGAGACCCTGCCGATCATTGATAATGAAGGTTTCCCCCAGTTTGATAATACCGCTCAGATCGATGAAACGAAATGCACAAGATGTACTGTCTGCAGCGAGGCATGCCCTGAGGATGCGATCGTTCGTGACGTTCCGGTTTTTGAAGGTCAGGACCCCACCGGGGCAAAACGTCAGTCTGCTCTGACGGCGAATATCACGATGGTCATCTGCCTGCACAAGTGTACAGTCTGCGGCGTCTGCGCCTCACTTTGTCCAGCCCTTACTATCAAGCACCGCCGGTTCGATCCGGAGAAGATGTCCTTTGGTCCAACGGGCTGTCCTGCGGAAAAAAGCGGTATCAAATGTGATAGTCAGTCGGGAGAGATCAAGTGGGAGAAATCCCTTTGCGATGCCTGCGGTGTCTGTGTTGCTGCATGTCCGGAGAAGGCGATCCTTGAAGTTACCCGTAAACTGACGAAGGATCCGGTCCTTCCGGGGAAAGTCACGATCAACAAAGACAAGTGTGTGGCATGTCGCTGGTGTGATGAACTCTGTCCGTCCGATGCCATTGTCGTTACGAAGTTCTTCGAGGGAGAGATCCTCCTGGATACGGCAAAGTGTCAGGAAGGCTGTACTGCCTGTGTGGATGTTTGTCCGTGCCGTGCATTCTATGTTACTGTTCCAAAAGCGGAGAAGGGAAAGAAAAAGGGGAAGGGAAAGAGTTCCAAAAAGGCGTATGTTGCCGTGAATCAGGATCTCTGTATTCTCTGCGGTGCCTGCGTGTATGCTTGTCCGGGTGAACAAGCTCTCACGATCCAAAGGAAGGGAATCAATGTGAAGGGCGTGGAGACGGATATGTTCAAAACGATTGCGGCTAAACTCTGCACCCCGAGAACGTCTGCAGGTATAGAGAAGACCGAGGATGCGGCTCCGGTCGAAGAGTGAAGAAAAGAATTACCGTATTCCCGCACGCTTGAAAAAATCCAGAACCTGCTGCATATGGGGTGATGCGCCGAATATTTC
Source organism: Methanocorpusculum sp. (assembly GCF_030655665.1). NCBI lineage: Archaea > Methanobacteriati > Methanobacteriota > Methanomicrobia > Methanomicrobiales > Methanocorpusculaceae > Methanocorpusculum > Methanocorpusculum sp. The sequence goes on from NZ_JAUSPQ010000006.1 coordinate 147,365, forward strand.
TGTAAATTTTTTCAAGCACCGCTTATTTTGCAAAAAAGAGGTCTTTTAGACCTTCCATGAGATATGTGCGTACAGCCCCTCTTCAGGGAACCTCAAGTTCCCATTCTCCCCCCTCACGAGGACAGTGTTTAAATACTCTCCAATGATCGCCTTTTGCCGCTTATCATGCGCATCCATCCGGTCCGCGTAATCATCGACCGCTGACGTCAAATCAGGATATCCCCGTTCGTCCTTCATAGGATATACTGAGATGTCTGCATAGATTCCCATTTGATACAGACAGTTCCAGACCACATCCGCCTTCGGTTTTGCCCCGTACTTCTCCCCGTGTAGACTTTCCCACAACTTTCCATACGTCACATCCCAGACCGGCTCGTTCATAAACCAGAAAATATGCACCTCTTTCTTCGCTGCATGCTGCATCTTCTCCAAAGCCTCCTTCAGATCCGGTACACTCAGAGCAAATGACGAGATCACATAATCATATTTTCCAAGACTCTTCTTGTCCACATCTTCCCAGGCAGCCGGGATCACATCAATCTGTGCATTCACGTTTCGAAACTGCCGGTACTGGTCCATAGCAAGGATCATCGGCTGCGAAGGCTCGACCACTGTCACCTGGCACCCAGTTCCGGCCAAAGGCACGGCAAACGTACCTGGTCCAGCTCCGATATCCAGAACCGATGAACCGGGCGGGATCCCGAGAGCTGCAAGCTGGTCGGTTACCCGCCCCATCCCGCCGCTTTTGAGATTTTGCATCATTTTGTCCACAATCATTTGGATCGAAAAAAATTCCGCACTGGTTCTGTAATTCGCAACTTGCTGCTGATTTCGGGTCATTTCCCGCCATTCAAGATATGCGTTGTTCATATTTCTTCTGAGGTAGTATCTGGGGGTGAAAACAGATATGGTTTTCTTTCTCTCTCCAGTAACACGAAATTTTTTAACATTAATATTTCACACACATCAATTTTAAAAACTAACATATTAATAGAATCAATACCAAGAAAACAGTAGTTGCTATGTATCAGAAAAATCATGTTGTGTTCGTAGGGATCCTTCTCCTTACCCTCATCCTCGTCTTTTCCAGCGGATGTATCGGATCTTCACAGACCGATCAGGATGCAGTACTTAAGATTGCCACGCCAAATGAGATCACCGAAGCCTCGTATTTCGGGAACTACAACTTTGCTCAGATGACCCGGGTCACTACTCCGCCACTAGTCCAGGTGGATGAAAACGGTGATTATATCGGCGCAGTTGCGAAGTCATGGACCGTTTCTTCCGACGGAAAAACCTGGACCTTCACGCTGGATCCAAATTATCAGTGGAGCGACGGAACGTCTCTGACTGCTGATGATGTCAAATTCTCGCTTCTGTATACTGCAGAAAAGATCACTACATCCCCGTCGTGGATAAAGAATGCCACGATCACTACAAACGGGAATGTGGTTACCATCAGTCTTGCAGAACCTGTCTACCGTCTGTGCGGAGATCTTGTTGCGATCAACATCGTTCCACAACACATCTGGGAATCGATCGACAATCCTGAGGAGTACATCAATGCAGGACCTTACGTCGGCTCGGCCGCCTACTATGTAAAGTCGGTCGATATCAACTCCGCGACCCTCGTCCTCGCGGCGAACCCGAAGTGGAAAGGAGGTGCTCCTTACTATGGAACTGTCGAGATCCACTGGTTTGCAACCGAAGATGCCGCGATTTTCGCCATGCTTGGTGATGAATGCGACACCTATTGGAAATATGCAGCATCCTTCCCTACAGGCTCGGTCGCTCTTCTCGACTCCTCGGATAAATTCACCACGGTCGAGACCCCCTCCCTGAAAATGTCGTATGTTGGATTCAACACGATCACCTCTGATGTGGGAGGCGATATCGCGTTCCGCAAAGCGATCGTCTATGCACTGAATTATGATGAACTCGTTGAGATCTCCGCGTCGGGATATGCTCTCTCGGCGAACTCGGGATTCATTCCAAACGGTGTTCCGTATTATAAGAATACTACAGCCAACACCTATAATCTTGATACTGCCAAATCGATGCTTGATGCGGCAGGCTACAAAGATGTGAATGGTGATGGGATCCGTGAAGACACAAACGGCAATGCTTTAACCGTTACTCTCCTGACCCGTGACAAAGTCGCGGGAGAACTCATTAAAGAGTACCTCGAAAAGGCAGGGCTGAAGGTCGAGTATAAATTCGCGTCCGATCTGAATGCATGGATCGAATTAAAGGATGCCCATGCATACGACATCGCCTACAACGGGATCACACCCAAAGGCATGATGATGGATTCAGGCTGGGCGACCGGATACTTTGCTTCGAATACCGTGGGTGCGGGAAAACTCCAGAACGTGGATGATCCGGTATTCCTTGAACTCTGTGCGAAAATCGCGACGACCCCCGACGGGGATGAACTCAAGGCCCTTATCTACGATCTTCAGGATTATTATGCAGCCAACATGCCGGGTATCGCCATATACTGGTGTACGGATGTGACTCCGATCAACACCGAGATCGACGGATGGTACATCTCGAAGGCAACGGGGATCCTGAACGAGATCAATCTTGTCTCGATTCATCCTACTAAATAATCTACCTTTTTTTACTTTTGTGACAAATAGTATACATACTTCGAAATACGTATGAATAAAATACTTGTCAGAAAGATCATCCGCTATGCTGTATCCTTGCTGATAGTTGTTCTGCTCGTGTTTTTGCTCCCCCGGTGTATGCCCGGTGATCCGGTACAGTGTATTGTGGGCGAGGATGTGTATCTGACTCAGGAGATCCTTGATTCTGTCACGATAAAACTCGGACTTGATCGCCCGCTGATCGATCAGTTCTGGATATATATCGGCGATCTTTTTACAGGGAATCTAGGATACTCCTATACACGTCATCAGAATGTAGCGGAGCTGATCTGGGACCGTCTTCCCTGGACGCTTCTCCTGACTGGGGTCTCGATGCTGATCGGCTATACATTCGGTATCATCGCCGGCACCTGGTCCGGATGGATGTCTGAAAAAAAGGGTGCCAAGATCCTGACCGCGTTCGGGGTCGTGGTGTCCTGTGTCCCCCCGTATCTTCTCGGTCTGATTTTTTTCTCGGTGTTCGTGTACCAGCTCGGCTGGTTCCCGTACAAAGGATTTTACGAGACCCCGGATATTTTCAGCGTTGTCTATCACATGGCGCTGCCCGTTTTGACTCTCGCATTGTTCGTGTTTGTCAGGAACATGATCATCATGCGGGGTTCGGTTCTGACGGAAAGAACTCAGCTGTATCCGCAGTTTGCAAAAAGTCTCGGCGTCCCGCGAAGAAAAATCATTTACGGCCATGTGATGAAGAATGCGATCCTGCCGATTCTCACTCATTTTGCGATCGACTTCGGGTTCATTCTCTCGGGAGCACTGTTTATAGAGATCATCTTCTCTCTTAACGGTCTGGGCAGAGTCATGTACACCGCGATCCTGAATCTGGATTATCCTGTGCTTTCCGGACTGTTTCTGGTGATCGCGGTCATGGCGATCTGCGCAAATATGCTTGCCGATATTCTTTACGGGATCATCGATCCGCGGGTGAAACGGGGTGATGATCAGTGAAGTTCGACCGGCGGTATATTCTTCCGGGTCTTCTGATCCTGGTCCTTTTGATCGTTGCAGTTTTTCCGGGCGTGTTTGCCCCGTATTCGATCACCGACCGTAGTGCGACCTATCAGGCGCCGAGTGCCGAGCATATTCTCGGGACCGACAACATGGGAAAGGATATTTTCTCTCTTCTGATATACGGAGCGAGATGGACGCTGATGATCGGCTTTGCGTCAGGTCTTCTTGCCGTTTGTGTCGGTACCGCTTTTGGTCTTCTTGCGGGCTGGAGAAAAGGGATTTTGGATGAGTTTCTCATGGGGACGACGGATATCGTTCTGATTCTCCCAAAGATCCCTCTGGTGATCATTCTTGCCGCCTATCTGGGTCCAAGTCCGTGGGTACTGATTCTCGTTCTCGGGCTTTTGTCCTGGGAGTCGATCGCCCGTGTCGTACGCTCGAAGGTGATACAGATTAGGTCGGCCGAGTACATTCTCGCCGCCCGCTGTCTGGGATTTTCCGATGTTAGAATTATGGTCAGGGAGATCTTACCCGTGGTGTTTCCGGTGATCGTGCCGAAGTTCGTGCTCGTGACGGCGGCAGCGATGATATCGGAGACCTCGCTGGCCTTCTTAGGCCTTTCTGACCCTCTTATGGTCTCATGGGGAGGAATGATTTCGAATGCTTTTACCTACAGTGGATTCCTTCGCGGGATGTGGTATTGGTGGCTTCCGCCTGCATTATGCATCATTCTCGGTGTTCTGGCGATCACCAGCCTTGCCTTTATCCATGAACGCGGGGTTCGCGAGGTGATGCAGTTATGATGAATCTTCTTGAAATCACTGATCTTTCTGTTTCGTTTCCGGGTCCTAAAGGAAAAATCCCTGCTGTTCGAAACCTCTCTCTCTCGCTTGCACCGGGAGAGTGTCTCGCGATCGTCGGCGAGTCCGGGTGCGGGAAGTCTGTGGTCGCCCAGTCAATAATGCGTCTGCTTCCTTCCGGGACCGAAGTTCTTGGCCGAATAATGTATCAGGGTCAGGATATTATGCATCTCTCGGAACGCGAGATGGAACATATCCGGGGTCAGGAGATCGGGATGGTGTTTCAGAGTCCTGCACGGGCTCTCAATCCGATAATGAAAATTGGAAAACAGCTGATCCAGCCGCAGGTGCTCCACGGATTCTGTTCAGAAAAGGATGCAGAACTCCGGGCGAAAGGGGTCCTCCAGGGTCTTGGTCTGGATGCAGAATGGATCATGACCGCCTATCCCTGGATGTGTTCCGGGGGTATGTGCCAGCGGATTGTGTTTGCCGCGGTATCCCTTCTTCACCCGAATCTGGTGATCGCCGATGAGCCGACCAAAGGGCTGGATGCTGCGAATGTAACGGATCTTGAAGCAATGCTGTCAACGGTCACCGCCGGAAAAAGGACTGGTCTACTGCTGATCACGCATGATATGGACGTAGCGTCCCGTCTGTCGAACCGTATCGCAGTGATGTACTGCGGCATGATCGTTGAAGAGGGAGAGACCAAGGCCGTTTTATCATCACCGAAGCATCCGTATACCCGCGGTCTTCTCGGGAGTCTGCCGAAGAACGGATTCGTGCCGATCCCGGGTATGTCTCCTGCACTTACCGATCTTCCCGAAGGCTGCGTCTTTCATCCGCGGTGCAGGTTTGCGGACGAGAAGTGCAGGACGGATGTCCCCGATCTTAAAGACGGGGTGAGGTGTCACCGATGCTGATTCTTGAAGCTGAGCATATCTCAAGATCCTACGGGAAGATGGCTGCTCTCAAGGAGTTTTCTCTGCAGGTCGCCGCAGGTGAGACCGTTGGCCTTACCGGGTTGTCGGGCTCGGGGAAAAGTACCTGCGCCCGGGTCCTTGCCGGGCTGGAACGCCCCGATACCGGCGTCGTCAGATATGCAGGAAGAGAGCTAACCGGACCAGATCCCGGGATCCAGATGATCTTTCAGGATCCGGCAGGGTCCTTCAATCCGGTTCGGACGATCTATCAGTCATTATCTGCAGTGCTGAGTCTGCAGGGCGTGGCAAAATCCGAGCGCCGCGATGTACTTTCCGAGCATTTCCGGCATGCCGGGCTGCAGACCGAGATCTTATCGCGTTATCCAGATCAGATATCCGGCGGTCAGGCCCAGAGGGTCGCGATCGTCCGGGGTATGATCGTCCAGCCGAAGGTGATGATTCTGGATGAACCGACCTCGGCGCTTGATGTCTCGGTTCAGGCCCAGATCCTGCATCTTCTGAAGCATATTCAGGAGGAATATGATATGGCTTATGTGTTTATCTCGCATGATCCCTCGGTCGTTGCATTCATGGCGGATCGGGTGATTGGGATTTGATTTTTTTCTTTCCCGGTTTTGATAAACAGATTGATATTTTGTGTTGCCGATTATACTAACAATACCATGTCCGGGACCGTCTATCTGCATAAGGTCATACTGAAAAATTTTGATGACCACTCGTATCTTGCTGATTTACCCGTGGTCCAAAATCTTCAGCGAATGGGCGAACTCGCGTTCGATTCCCCGGTGACGTTTTTTGTCGGAGAAAATGGTTCGGGAAAATCAACATTGCTGGAGGCCATCGCTATTTCAGCAGGATTCAATGCGGAAGGAGGTTCCCGGAATTTTTCATTTGCCACGAGATCGACCGAGTCACATCTGCACTCCTATATCACTTTGTCACGCAGGGCACGGGAAAAGGACGGATTTTTTTATCGAGCAGAGAGTTTTTACAATGTGGCATCTCAGGTGGTGGATCTGCAACTCAACCTTGACGGGTACGGCGGGAAATCCCTGCATGATCAGTCGCATGGGGAAAGTCTGCTGGCACTTGTACAAAACCGGTTTCGAGGAAATGGTCTGTATATCCTCGATGAACCCGAAGCGGCATTGTCTCCTTTACGTCAGATGACGTTGATGCTGGAGATCAAACGGTTGGTCGAAGAGGAGCATTCCCAGTTCTTGATCGCGACCCATTCTCCGATATTGATAACCTATCCCGATGCGGATATTTTTGAGGTGACCCCGGACTCAATCAAAAAAACAACATACGATAAGACCGCATCATATCAGATCACCAAACGCTTTTTGGACGATCCAAAACGCATGCTCAATGCTCTATTTGAGGATTGAATACGAAAAAAGAAGGAAAGGTCAGCGTTCTTCTCTGACCATCTGAATACACTTTTTCGGGCATTCGTTGGCACAGATCCCGCAGCCTTTACAGTAAACCAGATCGATCTCCAGGGTGTCCGGATCAATGACCGCATCCGGGCAGAACATCGCACAGATCCCGCAGTGGTTGCAGGTTTCCCGGTCCACGATCGGACGGAATGTTCTCCACGTACCGGTAAGACCGGCTCCCCCTTCATGGGGAACGCTGATCGTCATTTTCGGCATTCTGCTCATACGATGACCTCCTCATAAGCTGCTCTCGCAGCTGACGTGTTTCTTGGATCGGCGAACGTTTCGGTGATCGCTTTTACGCCTGACTCACGGCTGAAGAGGCCGAGTTTTGCGAGAGCTCCGATCACCGGGGTGTTCAGGATCGGACTGCCGGCAACCACGAGATTTTCGCGGAGCGCGATCCCGGTAAGATCCGCCTTGTAAACCTTGAAGCCTGCGGGGAATGAGACCTCTTCATGCGTGTTGATGAAGATCGAGCCTCCTTCTTTCAGGCCGTCCAGAACATTGACCGTGTCCATGACGGTCGGATCAAGGATGACGATCATATCGGGTTTGTTGATCTGGGAATAAATTCTCACCGGCGCATCGTCGATTCTTACGAATGAAACGATCGGAGCACCACGGCGTTCTGCACCGTAGAACGGGCATGCTGTCGCGAATTTGCCGTCTTTTACGGCGGCGGTGGCCATCATTCGGGCCGCCGTCACGCCGCCCTGACCGCCACGTGAATGAATACGGATCTCGTACATTTACTGCTCCTCCTGCGGGATACCGAACCAGAACTCTGTTCCCATCTTGCGGCTGCGAACGAATTCTGCCATATCTTCATAGGTGACTTCCTGTCCGCCGAGACCGGCAATGACGCTCGCGATTTTCGCATCTGGGTATCTTGCCTGGATCTCGCCGGCAACAACGCCGCCGAATCCAAACGAGTAGTCACGGTCGATGACCACGAGGTCTTTTCCTTTGATTTTCATATCGAGCGGGAAGGGTCTGAACCAGCGGATCCGCATGACTCCGGCTTTGATGCCTTCTTTTCTGAGCAGATCAGCGGCGACCTCGGCCTCTTTGCCGAGTGTTCCCATTGCAACGATGATCACGTCTGCATCGTCACAGAAGTATTCTTCGACCGGTGCATAGCTTCTGCCGAAGCGTTTTGCAAACTCGGCCTCGGTCTCGTCGATTACAGTTCGGGATGCCCTCATGCATTTTTCCATGTCGAATCTGAATTGGTAGTGGACATTTGCCGGGCTCATTGCGCCGTAACCTTTCGGGTCTTTGACGTCGATTTTGTGCGGCAGGTCCAGTGGCGGGATGAAGTCGTCCGGCTCGGTCATCTCGAACGGCTGCATGATGTGGGATAAGAGGAATCCGTCCATGTTGATCATGACCGGCAGAAGAACACGGTTGTCTTCTGCGATCCGGTATGCCATTAAGGTTGCATCGTATGCTTCCTGCACGGTCGAGACATAGACCTGAAGCCAGCCGGTGTCTCTCTGCGAGAGGGCATCGGAGTGTTCGGCCCAGATGTTCCATCCCGGGGCGAGAGTCCTGTTGACCTGACCCATTACGATCGGCAGGCGTGCGCCTGCTGCCCAGTGGAGCATCTCGTGCATATAGAGAAGACCGTGCGAGCTTGTCGCGGTGAATACACGAACCCCGGTAATGGATGCGCCGATCGCGGCGGTCATTGCGGAGTGTTCAGACTCGACAGGGATATAGCGTGCTTTGAGTTTGCCTGACTCGACGTAGTCGGCGATGCTTTCGATGATCTCGGTCTGGGGGGTGATGGGGTATGCGGGAACGACGAGCGGTTTCGCCATTTTTACAGCTGCGGCGACGGCTTTGTTGCCGGTGGACATTATAAGTTCGCTCATTCTGTTTCCTCCGATTGTGCTGCTTCGAGAGCAATTTTCTTCAGGTTTTTGTCGACGTTTGCCTGGATGATTGCTTCGGTCTTTTCATCGACTTTTCTGAAGCGTCCCTGGGCTTTGAGGTAGTCGCCTACGGGTGTCGGCCGTTTCATGGCGGCACGCGAGGGGGTACTGACGGTGAATTTGTCGTACTCTTTTTCCCAGAGGACCCAGATCCCGGATTTGACTGCCATCTTTCCGATCTCAACGGTCTTTTCCGAGGGGATCCTCCAGCCCGGCGGGCAGGGTGCGAGGATGTGAATGAATTTCGGTCCCGGGATCGTGAGGGCTTTTTTCACTTTGTTGTAGATGTCTGCGGGGTAGGAGGAGCAGGCCGTTGCCTGATAAGGCAGGTTGTGGGCCTCAACGATCCGGTCAAGATCTTTTTTATTGACGGTTTTTCCGTTCGGAGTCGTGGTGGTTATGGCCCCAAGCGGGGTCGCACCGGATCTCTGCATGCCGGTATTTCCGTATGCTTCGTTATCATAACAGATGTAGAGGAAGTCCTCACCGCGTTCCAAGGCTCCGGAAAGTGCCTGGATACCGATGTCGGCGGTCCCTCCGTCACCTGCGTAAACGATGACGTTGGTCTTTTCGCCTTTTGCCCGTAGAGCTTCGCTCATGCCCGAGGCACAGGCTGCTGCAGCCGCAAATGCGATGTTATAGACGGGCACCGTGTGAAGCATGTAGGGGTAGACACCCTGGATCACACTGTTGCAGCAGGCAGGGATCACAAGTATGGTGTCTTTGCCTGCGGCCTTGAGGATATAGCGGAGTGCAAGTAAGGAGCCGCATCCAGCACAGGTGGATGGACACTTTAAGAGCATCTCTTCTTTGGGAATTTCCGTCATGGGTTCTTTATGTATTTGTCACGATTTATAATGAGGTTTACTAATCGAAGCGACGCTTCGATCAGTGAACCGCTGAGCAAATCTCTGAACTAGGCTGGTGATAGCGGGTTGGACGCGAAGCGGACGACCTCAGCGGAGCCAGTTTCCAAAGGAAACTGGCGACAGAGGTTTGCGACATTATGTACCCGCAAAGCAAAAATGAGCGAGGTGATTATGGGGAATAGAGTGTGCCTATTCGCTTCCATCCCCATCCACTGGTAGCTTCAGATTCGAATGTCGTAGCTGCTGTAGTAGAATCCCATACATAGAGTTTAGTATTGTTATAGTATAGTGTTCCTTTAGATACTGGTTTCACACCCTCATGGAATGATAAGTATCCCCACCCAATGAAATCTCCATCGTCATAGGTGAGCACCCGGCTTGTATTAATTTTAGTCCATTCATCGTGTTGTGGAAGTTCTGTGAATATAGTAATATTTGATGTTGTCTGAGCCTCTGCATTACTCAATGTGTATGGAGATACTCCGAATGAAGTAATAGCCCACCAGTGATATTCGCCATCATAATAGACATTATTATTTGGTAAGGTTATACTGCCAGTAGCGTTTGCTTCATCCCTGAGATTCTTCCATACTCCACCCCAAACAGCATCGGAAATTAAATATTTCTGCCCAGCTGCTAATAGTATCATCGGATCTGCACCCCCTCCGCTCCCCGCTTTACCGACCGTCTTCTCTGCAAGAAGTGTTGAGATGCCTTTATCACTCGTGGAAACTACGGAAACCGTTCCAACCGCTTCCGTTCCTGAATCCCATGTTAAGGTGATCCCGGGACCAAAATCCCCTGTCCCGCCGAACTCTGCTGTTTTGTCTACACCATCGACAAGGATCTTATATGTCCCTGCGGGAAGGAGTTCCCCGTTCAGATGTGTCACGGTGATGATATTTCCCTGTTGTCCTATGGAAATTCCGAGGATCGGAGCAGGCTCTGCCATACCAAAACCAAGAAAAACGACTGCAGATATTGAAATGAGTACTACGGTAAGAGCAATGATCAGTATTGTTCCGATGACCGGTGATACCGCATTGTCTTTTGAAATAGGAGTACTCAGCATGTGTTTAATCATCTATGAGTAATACCGTAATATGATTTTCCTTGTAGAAGCTTTCAAAATCTGCTGTTATTTGAAGTATGCTGGTGAGTCAATCTTTATGGGAAATCTTCGAAAGAATATTCATTCATGCGGGTATGGGAGATAAAATGAAGAGAGGTCTATTTTATATATGCAATTTTAACCCACTCACCTGTGTCTGGATCACGTGATGGATTCCATTGATTAGATGCTGTAATTACATCCATATATAATGCCCCAGAGTATTCATATAGTGAGCCTATTGTTGGATATGGGTATTTCCACGTTCCGCCAGGGGTCTCAATATCACTTGTATTATAAATCTTTTTTGACAGATCAATCTCTATCAACCTATAATCAGAATAACTTGCCATATACTCTTGGATTGATGGGTCTGTCGCTGCCTCTGCTTTAGACATATACTGATTGTTAATAGAAACCCAATACTCTCCATTATCAACGTACACAATCCCATGACCTAAAAGAAGACCACCCGAACTTGCATTCACATCATCAAGAAATGTCTGCCAGTTTACTCTGTGGATAATCGTATATTTATCTTCAAAGCCCCCTCCGCCGCTTCCCGCCTTCCCGATGTTCTTCTCCGCGAGTAGCGTTGATACACCCTTATCACTTGTATATACCACCGACACCGTTCCAACTGCTTCCGTCCCAGAATCCCAACTAAGCGTTATGCCCGGACCAAAATCCACGGTCCCGCCGAACTCTGCTGTTTTATCCACGCCGTCGACGAGGATCTTATAGGATCCTGCGGGGAGCTCTGCTCCATTCAGATGCGTGACCGTGATGATATTTCCCTGACTTTCGATCGATATCCCGAGAATAGGCGTCGGCTCCGCCATACCAAACCCCATTAGTACAGCTCCGATAATACCGATAAGAACGACCGTGAGGGCGACGAGAAGTATCGTTCCGATGACTGGAGACACGGCGTCTTCCTTCGGCGAAGCTGGAAAATGCATAATAAAAAGGTACATGGACTCATTAGTATATTAATCATCTCTAAAGGGCAAACCAGAAATTATATCAGGTATATGAGAGGAAACTTTTTTCAAGACATTCTACGAGAAATAGTATTATCATCTCAACCCGCCCTAAATTCATTATTATGGATGATGTTCCGAATGGATTAACCGACGAAGAGATTCTTCAGCGGGCTGAGGGTATCAGAAAGGCCGAAGAAGCTAAAAAGGCTGAAGAACTCAAACGAGCTGAGGAAATCAGAAAGGCTGACGAGGCGAAGAAAGCTGAGGAGCTCCGGCGTGCTGAGGAGATCAAAAAAACCGAAGCAGCAAAAAAAGCCGAGGAACTTAAGAAAGCTGAAGTTCTGGTCAATGAAGAACAAGCCAAAAAAGCTGCGGAAGCCAAAAAAGTTCATGATGCAGAAAGAGCTGCAAATCTCGAAAAAGAAGTTGCACGTCTAGCTGCAGAAAAAGCCGCGGCAGAAGATGCTGCAAAGAAAGCTGCTGCAAAAAATGAACCGAAACCAAAGAAATCCCATAAGGGTCTGATGATATTCGGGATCGTTCTCCTTCTCGTGATCGTCTTTGCAGGAGTTGTGGTCATTTCGGCAGATGTGACGATAACCGGCGGAACCGACAAAACCTACGGGTATGATACGACCTACAATGTCTGGATCCCACTCGACAAAGAACTGAGTGTCGGCGGCTACAAAATCATTGCCCTCTCTCCCTCATCAGGCAACGTCATGATGATCTCCCTAGGCGGCGTGACCTATCCGCTTACAGTCAATGCAGTGACCTATGTTCCTGATCAGATTGCTACGCTGACCATTTTCTGGGGCAAAGTAACGGTAATGAAACTCCAGTATGAGATCGCTCTTACGTATCTTGGCAACACGAACGACAATGAAGCAGCATTTAAAATGGTGATCTCAAGTGATCAGCAGTTGCCGGAGTTCATAATAACTCTCTTCCTCTCGTCAAGCGGGGTCAAGGTCCAATCAGTATAATTAAAAGATGACAACAAAATTCCTGGTGCTTTGCATCCTGGAAAAAAATACCGGCAAGTATGTGTCCGGCGAGCAGATCGCGGCGGAGCTTTCTCTCTCGAGAACTGCGGTCTGGAAAGCGGTCCGGGCTTTACAGAGCGAAGGCTATCTTATCTCAGCCGTTTCCAACAAAGGATATCTTCTGGAAAACTCCGACGTCCTCTCGGCTGAAGGTATACGTTCCCGACTTCTGCCGAAGTATGCCGACACGGTCGTCATTGTCAAGACCTCAACTGAATCGACGAATATTGATGCGAAGGTTTTGGCCGCTGCCGGAGCGAAACACGGAACGGTGATTCTTGCAGAAGAACAGACCGCCGGCCGCGGGAGATACGGGAAATCCTTTTACTCCCCCAAAGGTACCGGCATCTATCTAAGCATCATCGCCCGGCTTGGGATCTCCTTTTCGGACGCGGTTATGATCACGACCGCGGCAGGCGTTGCTGTCTGCAGATCGATCGAATCCGTTTCCGATCTTCGCCCTCAGATCAAGTGGGTCAACGATATATTTTTGAACGGAAAAAAGATATGCGGGATCGGAACCGAGGCGGTAAGCAATATCGAATCGGGAACTCTCGAGTCGGTGATCGTGGGGGTCGGCGTGAACTTCAAAACCTCAGAGTTCCCAAAAGACCTCGAATCCATCGCGGGTCCGCTGTTTCCAAAAGATTTTCCGCTCACCAGAAATGCGTTCGCCGCGATAATGATCAATCATCTGCTGGATATGTTCGCCGCTCTTCCGGAGAAAAATTTCATCGAAGAGTATCGTTCCCGATCGCTTATTCTTGGAAAAGAGATCATGTTTATCGAAAAGAATGTCTGGCACTCTGCGAAGGCGGTTGAAATCGACGACAAGGGCGGTTTGGTTGTTGAAACCGACGGAAAAACCAGGACACTGACCTCGGGTGAGGTCAGCGTTCGCATTTAGACAAAAAACTGAAGGATAACTGTCGGCATAAGTGCGAGATAGAGCAGGACAAGCGATACGGCAATAACTACGCCGAAGATGACCGGGTTCCATCTCAGAATCTTTTTTCCGTCAAGCGGCCCGACCGGGAGCATGTTGAAGAATGCGAGCATCGCATTGACCTGGAAGCCGATCATTCCCAGATAGAACAAAAATCCCGGCAGGGTTAAGAGGACGATTCCAGCAGAAGGCGAAATCAAAAACCCGACGATCATTATGATAAGGAATGGGATGATCAGGACAAGATTCGTCAGGGGTCCGGCGATGGAGATAAGTCCGTTCTCTTTTTTGGTCATCTCGCGTCCGGCAGTGTTGATGAGCGTGGCTCCGGGTGCGGCAAATACGATCCCCGTGATTGCCGCAACGACTACGGCAATGATCAGCATCTGCGTGCTTTTTCGAAACTCTGCCCAGTAGCCGAACTTCATGGCGGTGAATTTGTGGGCAAGTTCGTGAAGAACGAAGGAGAGTCCGACCGCGATCAGCGATACGAGGAAGGTTATCAGAAGTCCTTCTACGGTTATGTTTTGATAGTCGGTGATTAGTGCAAGTCCGCCGTTAATGCCGAGCGTAAAGGCAACACCGAGGACGAGCCAGGCGATCAGAAGATCTTTTCTTTCAAACGGGGAGATTTTATCTAAGAGACTCATTTATTCACCACATCCTACACGGACACATTCCTCGAGAGTGCCTAAAAGCGGCGTCGCTTTGCACATTCCCGGAAGGTACGTGAATGCTTTTCCGGAGTTCGTCATAACAACTCCGGCTTTGTCCATTAGCGGTGAGACGACCATACAGGTGTCGGGAACGATTTTTGCACCGCTGCTGAGGATCTTATTACAAAGATCCGGGTATTTTGCTCTCAATTCTTCTGCAGCAAAGATGTAAAACGGCATTACGACCCGTCTGTTTTCCAGAAGCGAGGCAAGTTCTTCGAGTTCATCCGTCGAAAGGTGGGGGCATCCAAGGGCTATGACATCCGCCTCCAGATTGCCGAACAGTTCTTCGATCTCGGCCACTTCGATCTCGATGACTTCGCGGTCATCCTCTTCGATGTGTTTTTTGAAGAAGGGGAATCGGGTCTCCGGAGTGATCTCGTTTACATGGTACAAAGCAACTGCCCCACTTGCGGCCATGGCAGCTCCCAGACTTTTGAGCATGTCGCGGTTTGGACGAATGTCGGTGAAAAACGGGATCCTGTTTCCGGAAATTGCTCCGGCGATGATGCCGAGTGCCCCGTAATGCGCATTGGTCCAGGATTTTGTCGCCGCCGGATCGTCAATGTGGAACTCGATCTGGGGGACACGGTTCTTGACAATGTGGAGACCGTAGTAGGGTGTCTTTCCGGTGAGGGCTGACGCGAGGGCTGACGGTCCGCCTTCTCTGTTTGTCCTTGCACCGAGAACAGAGTTCACGTAGCTGACTGCCGAGGACTCCGACCATGCGAGGTGGTCACCTCTTTCGATGATATTGAAGTAGTAAGGTGTGCAGGTGCAGGTCAAACGAATCCCGAGTCGTGCATATGCGGCATTTACTTCCAGCTGTTTTTTCGCGAAATCATTTGGGATCCCAAGGTTCTGCCACTCATCACGCGGCATCCCTATCGGATTCAGGAATGACGGGACGACTGCTTTTCCCGAGAGGGTGTTGAGCCAGGAGAGTCCTGCATCCCCGATGGTTTTGAAGGAGGCTCCGGATACCTGGACACTTTTTACTTCGATGAACTTCTCCGCCTCGTAGATCTTTCCGAGAGCGAGGAGGATCTCCATCATCTTTTGTTTGGTTTCGCCGTATTCTCCGTTCAGCAGCGCCTGATCATATTTGTCTAATTCCATTGTTCACTTCCTTATTATTCAATCCCATTCAGCACGGATAAACTCATCTTCTGATCCAAGCGGAATAGTTGCGTCCACTCCTGCCTTTACATTCATGCCGTCTCCGATCCTGCAGGGGTCGAGGGAGGATCCCCTGACACCTGATATGATCATGACATCCGTGTCTGCCCGGACGCGTGTTGCGATCGCGAACTCCACATCCGAGGGGTCGTAGATGTTGATGTCTTCATCGACGATGACGACATGTTTGAGCGAGGTGTGGGCGGCGAATGCTGCCATGATGGCATTTTTCCCGTCACCGTCGGTCATCTTTTTGATCTGGACGACCGCATGGAAGTATCCTGCTCCTCCAGGCGTCAGATACACGTCTTTTACGTTCGTGACGCCAGAAACCGCCTGATAGATCCTTGGTTCATACGGGGCACCCATGAGCATTTTGTGTTCTGCGCCGGCCGGGACGATCCCGTGGTAGATGAAATCGGTTTTTGTCCGCATGCCGATGATCTCAAGCACTGGCTGCATACGGACCGGGTCATAGGTCCCGCTGATGTCCACGAATGGCCCCTCTTCATGGAGTTCTTCGGTCAGGTATCCGTAGAGAACGATCTCAGCGTCGGGAACCTGGATTCCGTTTGGACAGGTGAAAAGATCCAGCTCTTTTCCGAGGATCTCTGCAGCATAGTTCATCTCTTTTCCTTCCGGGACCCGGGTGGAGGCGGCAAATGTCACTGCGGGGTGTGTTCCGATCGTGATCGCGATGGGTAGTTTTTTTCCTTCGGAGAAAGCCTGCTTCATCAGTTTGTAGGTATGTCTTCCCTCAACGATCCTGCCGATCAGATGGGTTTCATCCAGGACCTGCAGGCGGTGGATCGAGGCATTGGTGACCCCGTTCCATGCAGAAAATACGATACCTGATGTCAGGTATTTCCCTGCATCCTTCGGGAAATGCTTCATGATCGGGATCTTTGCAAGGTCTGCCTTTTCGAACTGCAGGGTTCCTGCATCCCGGGTTTTTCCTGCGTATGTGCAGGCAGCGAGTGTTTTTACAAGTCTTTCCTTTGGGATGTTGAGAGCGACCGAAAGCGATTCCCGGTCGAAGATGGTGTTCATCACACAGCGGTGACCATCCATATTCGTGAACTCAAGCATTTTTTTAGTTTGGAAAGCACGCTTTGGGGCTTCGTATTTGGAAGAGACCGGTTCATTGATCTCTTCAACAAGCCCTGCTGTTTTCATCTGCTGAATAAAATTTCTCATTATTTCCACCGTGTTCCAATGGTGTGTTCGATCCCGATGTGATCCAGGATCCGTGCGGCGATCATATCTGCAAGTTCGTCGAGAGTTTTTGGCTGTGTGTACAGCGGAGGGGATGCCGGCAGGATCAAGGCACCGGCATCATGGGCCGCGAGCATGTTGATGAGATGGACCCGTGAGTACGGGGTTTCCCGCGGAACAAGGATGAGCGGTCTCCTCTCCTTGAGACAAACGTCAGCGGCTCTCGCAATCAATGTTGTCGAGTATCCGTTTGCGATCTGGGCAAGGCTTTTCATGCTGCAGGGAACGATCACCATCGCATCGAACTGAAACGATCCGCTGGCGATTCCCGCTTCCAGATCTAAATTTTCCTCATAATGTACCGGGTATCCGGAGAGATCGACCCCTTCGAGTTTGGCGACGGTCCGGGCGGTATCCGAGATGACGAGAAAAACTTCGGCTTCCGCGTGTTTGAGCGCCTCAAGTAACCGTTTTGCATAAAGTATCCCGGATGCTCCGGTCACCCCGACGACGATCCTCTTCATAACTATACTATAGTACCTGGGAGTTTATCTTGTTTTGTTGCCCGGCGCAGGGAAAGGACCTCTCGTGCTGCGTCACCAACTTTGTCAAGGACGTCTGCCGGTGCATAAACCCCGAGCCGCCACTGGCCCTGCCGGGTGGCGTTCATCATGGATAACAGCGGGATGATTTCTTCGAAGGCGACAAGGTCGTGCTGGTTTTGTACCTGGACCATCATCCGCATCTCTTTTCGGATCGGCGGGATGTCGAGGATGATCTTTTCTTCAGGTACGCCGGCAGTTTCGGCGATCGCCCGTCTCATCCGGGTCTTCTCTTCTGGTCTGAGCGAAGAGAGCCGGTCCATGTTCAGTTGTTCCCGTCCGGTGTAGACCGCCCGTTTATAGAGATCCCTTCTCCAGATCCTGTGCATCATCTCGCGGGAGATGGCCGAGGGTGAGTTCATGAGGAGGGTCGTTCCGGCGACATCATCCATTCTCATAAATGAGTCAGGGGTGCTGTCGGCAAAATGACTTCTTCCGGCAAGGAGGAACATCTCCTCTGCGATCCTTCCGACATGGTGATAATAGACCGAAGGACCCATGAGTGTTCTGGCAATGAGGAGCGACTCGGCGGCCGCAACGCCGGATTCTTTGATGGCAAGACCGTCGCCGGTGAAAACAAGGGACTGGATAAGCCGGCTCGCATCCAGATTCCCGTACGGGACGCCGGTGTAATGTGCATCGCGTAAAAGATAGTCCATACGGTCGACATCCAGATCCCCGTGAATTATCTCTGCCAGTCGGTGGTTTCCTGCCACGATCCCGGCGATCTCTTTTGGATCCGTTCCGTTCTCTTCCAGGATGTCGGAAATTTCCGGCGTGATGAGGTATGGTCCGATCTCATCGTGTGAGAACGGTCCGTACTCTGCCCGGAGTCTTTCACTTGCATGGGAGAATGGTCCGTGACCTATGTCGTGGAGAAGGGCTGCTGCGCAGACGAGAAACGTGTCGTCCCTGCTCAGGTCAAGCTGACGTGCGAGGAGTGAGGCGAGATGCATCGCTCCAAGCGAGTGTTCGAATCTGGTGTGGTTCGCTCCGGGATAGACAAGGTAGATGAATCCGAGTTGTTTGATGTATCTGAGCCTCTGGACCGCTTCTGTGTCCAGAAGCGGGACAAGAGGCGTTGGGACCTCAATGTATCCATGGACCGGGTCTTTTATCTGTTTTGGCATTTATCAGGATATTCCCAGTGTGTTTTTCAGATCGGCAGGATCCCGTCCCCCATCGCTGAACGTGATGACGGATGTATGTTCTTTGATAATTTTACCGTCTTCTATCGTATATATGATCGCATACTTGCTTTCTCCGTAGTAGACCCGAATCAGCGAAGCTGCGTTGATGTAGTCTCCCTCTTCTGTTCGAATGACTGGGACCTGTGTTCCGTCGGCTGCCGTGGCCGTCAGAAGTTCGACGCCGAACCATTCCTCGAGGTTCTGTGCCTGCCGGTCCGAGGCGGTGTCGATCCCGATTCCTGCAAATCCGAGAGCTACGCCGGTCGAAACCATACATACTGCAAAAATGATCGCTATAATTTTCAGATATGTCTCCATGAGTAGAGTATTCGGGGTATAAGGTAAAGAATTTTTATATGAAAATGAGAAGGAGAATGCCGATTGCGGCACAGATGACCGTACACCATCTGATCGTACTGATGATCGATCTTCCCCCTTCAGCGAGGGTCTGTTCAGGATATCCTATCTGATAGACGCCGGGTTTTTCGAACATGACCCCGCAGCCGCCGGCAATCAGACTCATGGGGATCCCGCCGTTGAAACCAGGGCGTAATTTTCGGTCGTGTTTGAAGATATACCATGCCTGTTTGATTCTTCCTTTGAGAAGGAAGATGAGGAGAAGCACTGCTCCGGTGATTCGTGCAGGGATGAAGGCGAGGATGTCGTCCATTCTGGCAGGGAACCAGCCAAGACGGATCCGTTCGTCTTTGTATCCGAGCATGGCATCCATGGTGTTGGCCGATCGAAACATTACTGCGCCGATGATCCCCATGCCGAAGAGGAGTTCAAAGACCACGAACCAGAATATCGGGGAGATGATGCTGTCTACCAGATTTTCTGCTGCTGATTCATACGCTCCCGACCTGATCTGTTCAAAGGTGAGGGTTTTTGTGTCCCGGCTGACGAGATACTGAACGGCTTTTCTGCCCTCTTCTTCTCCCTGTTCCAGCGCAGTTTCGACTGCTCCGACATGCTCTTCGAGTGAGCGCCACCCGACGCAGAAAGCGAGTACGAGTATGGAGAACGGGAGGGATATGTACCATGGGGTGTAGAGGAGTATGAGAAGACAGGGAAGGATCACTATACTGACGGTCAGCAGCCAGCCGCAGATCCCTATGAACCGTTCCGTTCGACGGTGATAATAGGTCGTGCGACCCCAGAGACCGATGAATCTACCAATAAGAGCTACCGGATGAAAATTAGAACGCGGATCACCGATCAGACGGTCGATGACCAGTCCAAAAAAAAGAGTTACTGCACCGATCGCCATGTAATAATGATCCCGGCAAGCATAATGATATAGAGGATCACTGCCATGACAGTAGTATTGACCGCTGCGGGTGCCTGTATCCAGAAAATAAGAACGATGAAGCCGAGAATTGGAGCGATGAGGTTGATCAGGATCACACTCAGTCCGATCTTTGTCAGAGGAGCACGTTTGCTTTGTTTTTGTACCGGTTCCTGACAGATCGGTTCCTTCTTTTCTTCAAGTTCCGGCAGGATCACATTGACCGTAAACCCGGTACGCCGCATGCCGTATCCGGAGATGACCTGCATCTCAAAACTACCGGGGTTTGCTGAAGGAAGGATGTCGACTTTGATTTCCGACTCGGCCTCGACGTAGAGGTTTTCGTAGGTGAAGTTGGTATATGCCGATCCTTCGGTCCGAAGAGTTGCGTGGGTGGGTGCCCCGTAGTTTACGATCCGGATATGGAGGGGTGTTCCGGCACTGACCTCGACAGAGTCGGTCGAGATTTCGAGTGAGTTTATTCCGAGACGGTTCAGATGGACTTCAACAATTGGCATTTTAGGTTACCTCTGATCTTCTGGAAGGAGATTTGCGATCCCCGATGAGATCGGATACACCCGTTTGCATACGGTACAGGTCAAGAGTCCTTCCATTATTTCTGTATCATTACCCTCCATCTCTGTAAGCATAAACTTTCCCTTGCATACGGGGCAGCAGATGATGTCAAGTATTCGGCGTTTCATTGATTAAAGCTCTGATCTGATGTCGATGATATGTGATTGGTCAGGTCCGGTGGAGATGATCCCGACAGGTTTTCCGGTGTCGGCTTCGATCTGGTCAATGAAAGCCAGTACTTTGGGAGTGAGTTTTGCGTAATCGGTCGCTCCAAAGACGGTCGAGTCGACGTGGTCGACTCCGGTGATGGCGATGGTGGTACAGCCGTTGATCATTGCGGAGTAGCGTGCCATTTTGCCGTCCCAGGTTCCGATACGGCGTTCTCTGTGGGTGACGGCTCCAAACTCCTGGATTCCAAGGGCAATTGATTCTTCGTGGGTGAGTTCGGTTGGGAAGGGTCCTTCGCCGACTCGTGTTGGGAATGCTTTGAAGACAACGACGACGTCATCAATGTTGGTTGGTCCGACGCCAACGTCAGCTGCCATCTGGGATGCCGAGGTGTCTTTGCTGGTGACGAATGGGTAGTTTCCGTAGTAGAGGGAGATCCCAAAGCCCTGTGTTCCTTCAATGAGGACAGAGTCGCCCTTTTCAATAGCGTCGTTGACGCTTTGGGCAACATCGGTGATGTAGGGGGCGAGTTCAGGAATGTCTCTTGCAAGACGGCCTTTCCTCATGACGCGGTCTGAGTTGGCAGGCCCGCATCCTGATCCGGTCGATCCGACTGTTTTAGACAGGTGAGGATCTTTTTTGTCCAGAGTGATGTGTGCCTCTTCGATGATCCCGCAACGGCCGTCGATCTTTGTTCTATCGGCGCATTTGAGGATGTCAAGTTCGTGAGCGAAGACTCTTGGGTCAACGAGTACGCCGCTTCCGATCATGAGTTCCGCTTTGGGGTAGAGGAATCCTGACGGGATCATACGGACAACATATTTTTCGTTTAGTACATTTATGGTGTGACCTGCGTTCGGCCCCACACCGCCGCGGGCAATAATGGTTGCTTTGTCTTTTTGCGCAATGTGGGCGACGATTTTCCCTTTCCCTTCGTCGCCAAAAAAGCCACCGACTATGATCGTACTTGGCATGGTTATCGAATATTATTGGATGCAGTTGGTGATAAGGACTTGGGTTATTGGGTTGCGAACGGAGTGAGCGACCTCAAAGGAGCAAACCGTAGGTTTGCGACCGGGGCGGATCACGACCAGAGAGCGTGGCCAAAGCTTGAGCAAACCCCTGGTTTGCGTGTGCGGCTTACGATGCATCCTTCCTTCAAAGAAAACCACCTCTCTAAATCTCTCCAGCAAAGATGAGGTCCTCGTTCGCACTATTATATTATAGTGCATCTTCTTCCTTCTTGTCGTATGTGACGTATTACCAGCGGCAACATTCCGTCGTTTGTCGAAATGAATTATGCGGTTATTTCGCTTGAATGGTATGCCCCATAAGGATGCGTGTTTTATCTTTTGGCTCACGTTACCACCTATATTGGCCTGGATTCGAGACCCCGACCACAAAGTCTATTATATAACATAATCAAATATCAAAGCATATTCCGTTCATCGGAGTATGACCCTTGCAGAATGCTTATTCGACAAATGTCGAATATCACGTATCGCATGTTAAACATGCACAAACAAATTTACAATCCTAATTTAGGAGGAATTGAAATTGAAAACAACTAAAACTATTGCAGCAGTCCTCGCTGTGTTCCTTGTTGCCGTTCTCTTTATGGGAGCAGCATCAGCAGCACCAGTTGGTGGATCTACTGTATATGTATACCAGTATGGTGCAACAGGAGATGTTGCCCCCACAACGTACTACCTGTACCAGAATGGTCAGGTAGCAGGGTCTGCTACTACTGATGCCACCGGTACATTCGCTTCCGAGGGTATCGTTGCAGGTACATACGATAG
Organism: Methanocorpusculum sp.; assembly: GCF_030655665.1. Taxonomy (NCBI): domain Archaea; kingdom Methanobacteriati; phylum Methanobacteriota; class Methanomicrobia; order Methanomicrobiales; family Methanocorpusculaceae; genus Methanocorpusculum; species Methanocorpusculum sp. The sequence continues at coordinate 169,808 of NZ_JAUSPQ010000006.1, forward strand.
CGTAGCTACCGGTCTTACCGCAGGCGCTTTCATCCTGAAATACCCCGCTTTAACTCTTGACGCATTCAAAGCAGGTACCGGAACATCAATCGTCGGAACCTCTGTCTTAAAGAGCCAGAATGTCGATTTAAGTGTGTCTGGAACCAACGGTCTTACCTATGGATTTACTTTTACTACCCCTGAAGGCGGTAAAACCAATGAATTCGGTAAGGATGCAGTAACCGGAGTTCCGCTTGTATTTGCAGACTCCACTGTCTTCCCCGCAGCTCAGCTGAGCAACATTGATATCAGCGATGTTGCCACTGGCGAATGGACCGCAAAGTATGCATTAAAGACTGGTGCTGTTGCGACCAGAATGACAGGAATCACTCCGTCAAAGTACCTTGACTCACCGTCAATTAAGTTCACCGTTGGCGCAGCCGTTACAGAATCTATCTCCATCAATACTGAGAAGATCATTCGCGGCGGCTCCATTCTTGTAACCATCACCGGTGATCCATATGCTGTAGTTCCAGTAACTATTGACTCCCTTGGTTTCACACCTCTTGCTGGTCAGTCAGGTATTACTACAGTAGCTGCTGATTACGATGTAACAACTGGTTACCTTAAAAGCTTCAGAGCAACCCTTAGCTCCTCTGGAACCCGTACTCTCCAGTTCGACTCCAACACTAAGCCACTTGCAATCGACGCAGAAGACACCACTTACACCTTCGCAGCAACCTTCCCTGTGACTCTTGTCACGAAAAAGGCAAAAGTAGCTGTTGAACAGGGTACAGTAACTGTTAAAACATCCCAGGATTCTTACTTTATCGGTAACGATATGACGATTTCCGGTACAAACACCGAGTCTGAAGTTGTTTATCTCTTTATCAAAGGTGCCAACGTAGCAACCACAGGTATTGCCGGTTACTCTGGTCTTACCCCAGTATCAGTTGACTCCGATAACACCTGGAAAGTAACCTTTAACACCAGAACCACCCTTGGTCCATTAGATGCAGGTACTTACACGATCTACGCAGCAGCATCTGCTCTTCCTGTTACCTTTGCATTTGACTCAGACTCAGTATATGAGAGTACCTCAGTTGCTCTTAAACAGCCGTTCCTTACCGCAACTGCAGCATCATCAACTGTTGCACAGGGCGATAAGATCAAGATTACCGGTACTGCAGAAGCAGCTACACAGGTTATGTATTACATCTTTGGTACCAACAAATTCGCTTCCGCAACAATCTCTGTTGATGATGACGGATCCTACTCCAAAGAAATCGCAACCGACAACTTTGCAGCAGGTCAGTACTTTGTTGTAATCCAGCACCCGATGTATGACGGCTGGTTCAACATTGGTCCAGTCCCAGCAGTTCTGCCGGCAACTGGATTTGATATCACTGAGAACACCCTTGGTCCGTATACCTTAGGTACCACTGTTCTGTTCAACACTGTAGAGCGCCAGAGCGCAAATGCTGCTGAAGCACTTTGCGTTGCAATGGACTCTCAGAACATCGATGATATCTACGTGAAACTCACCTTCATCGTTGCTCAGCCAACCCTTACAATGAACTCTGTTTCCGATGTCACCAAAGGCTCTGCCCTTAAAGTCTCCGGAACCTCTAACCTCAAAGAAGGTACTATTGTAACCGTTGATGTCCTTTCAACTGCATTCACTGCTGTTGATAAGAGCACAGTAAGTTCCGCATCCTTCATCACTCTGACCACTAAGGTCGTAAAGGGTGCTGACGGCGTTAACACCTGGGAAGTCACCTTTGACACAACCGGATTAAACGTTGACACTTACACTATCCGTGCAATAACTGACGATCTCTCTACTTCTACGACTGTCAAAGTCCTTGAAGCAACGAAGACTCCAACTGCAACTGCAACTGCAACTGCAACTAAGACTGCAACTGCAACCGCAACTGCAACTCCGACTAAGACTCCCGGCTTCGGTGCATTCCTTGCACTCGCAGGCCTTGGCGCTGTCGCTGTTCTCGTCCTCCGCCGCGACTAAATTCTTCTTGAAGAATTTTAACGGCTAAGACAGATTTGTGTCCCGCATGGGGCACAAATCCCCTAATTTTCCAGAGTTGCTTTTTTGAAGATTTAGTATTCTGGCTATGTTGGTATTTTTCCGTGATGTGGCTGCTTCTCACTCTAGGCATTCTCACTCCCTACTGAGCGCCCCGCACTCGCAAGTCTATCGACTTGCTCGACTGAGGGCACCCCTCCGGGGTCCCCCGTAACACAAAAATCCTTATCCTATCCCGACCAAAAGAGAATCATCATGAACCTCATCCTGGATATTATCGATATCTCTACACCTGTTATTCTTCTAAATGACACTGATGCCCGGCAGATCGGTGTTCTTGAAGGTGATCGTGTAACCATTACCCGCATAAAAACAAAACATACGATAACCGCTCCCGTTTCGATTACCAAAACACTCACTCGTCAGGGAACTGGCACCGTCTCTCTTGGAACTAATGAAACGCTTGCAGCCGAAAAAGGCGATGAAATGGAAATACGTGCTGCTCTTCGACCTGCCTCAATTGCCTTCATTCGAAAGAAAATGGACGGAGGCAAATTCACCCGTGAAGAAACGGCCACCATCATCTCCGACTTGTCATCCAACGTGCTTTCTCCATCAGAAATCACCGCCTACATCACCGCTGCCTACATCAACGGACTCGACATGGATGAAGTTGAATATCTCACCCGGGAGATGGTAGCTTCAGGAGAGCAGATCACCTTCTCGAAAAAACCTGTCGTTGACAAACATTCGATCGGCGGGGTTCCCGGAAACAAAATTACTCTTCTTGTTGTCCCGGTCATCGCCGCCGCCGGTCTTCTCATTCCTAAAACCAGTTCGCGGGCAATCACCGGGGCGGGAGGAACAGCTGATCTCATGGAAGCCCTTGCCCCAGTTGCCTTTTCAGCAGCCGAAATCAAAACAATGACCGAGAAAGCAGGCGGAGTTATCGTCTGGGGCGGGGCAACAAACATCGCTCCTGCTGACGATATCATCGTCACCTACGAGTATCCGCTCAAAATCGATGCCAGAGGTCAGATGCTTGCAAGCATCATGGCAAAGAAAATGGCCGTCGGTTCAGACACCTGCGTCATAGATATCCCGATCGGTCCCGGCACGAAAATTGCTGATGAAATTGAAGGCCGTGTCATTGCAAATGAACTCATTACACTTGGCAACCGTATTGGGATCCGTGTAGAATGTGCCATCACGTACGGCGGGTCTCCCATTGGAAGAAACATTGGCGTAAACCTTGAAGTATCCGAAGCTCTCAGCATTCTGGAAGGAAAACAAGGGGCCAATTCTCTTGTTCAGAAAAGTGTGGCCATCGCCGGAATCGCCCTTGAAATGACCGGTAAAACCGGGGCCGGTTCGGGAGCGGAAGCTGCGCATGATCTGATCAAAAAAGGCAAAGCTCTCAAGAAAATGCTGGAGATCATCGAGATCCAGGGCGGCGATCCAAAAGTCAAATCAACTGATTTCCCATCTGGAGAACATACATTTATTGTTCCATCAGCTTCAGACGGCTATGTGGTCTCCATCAAAAATCAGGCTCTGATTACTATTGCCCGAGCCGCAGGATCTCCGGTAGATCATGGGGCTGGTCTCCACCTTCACAAAAAACCCGGAGAGTATGTCAAACGCGGTGAACCGCTTCTCACCATCTATGCCGAACGCGGCTGGCGGCTAACCCGTGCGATCGAAGAAGCAAGAACCTCCCACCCTGTCCTTGTTGAAGGTATGCTTCTTGAACGGATCTCAAACAACCGATGAACTAATAGGAGTTGACCGCAAAATATGAATACAATGATAAAGCGTATCCTTGCAGTATTATTCCTCCTCTTTCTTTTATGTGGGACAGTCTCGGCTGTCTCCACAACTCTCACCGTAAATGTGTTTGACAACAACGCAAACTACGATGCGGTCAGCGGAGCGAGCGTCACTATTACAAAAGGAGCGATTAGTAACACTCTGTACACTGATGTGAATGGAGTTGCCCAGTTCATTGAGGTTGAATATGGGGGTGTGTACACCATGTCGGTTTACAAATCCGGTTACATCACCCAGACGAAAACCATCACTATAAGTACAATGCCCAGAAGCGAGTCCGTCTATCTCGTCTCTGAAACTCCCGTCTCCATAAAAATCATCAATGAGAATGGAGCCGCTATTTCCGGAGCAGTAATCAGCATAGATGGAAAAGAGGAAGGTACAACTAATAGTGCAGGTTTGCTTCACGTAGGAATGGGGAAAGGTGTGTATCATCTGATCACTGTCAGTGCTGATTCATACGATCCCTACAGCTCATCCCAATATATCGGTACAGATCAGACCTCCCTTACTATTTCCCTAACCAAATCCCAATTTACGCCATTGATCCTTATCTACAATGAGGCGAAGCTTCCTATCTCCGGAGCTGCAGTATATATCAATCAGAAGATCGTCTCTTACTCGGATGCATATGGTCGAGCTCAACTTCCGACCTATACCTCAGGAACCTATGCTCTGAAAATTGTAAAGGATGGTTATGTTTCAAATGAACAGGAGATCCAGTTCAGTTCCGATACACCCGACATCATTGTTGAACTTAACTACTCAGTTGTCCCTCTGATTATCTCCGTGACCGCACATGAAAAACCGGTTCAGGGGGCCATTGTCTACTTTGATGGAACGGTGAAAGGCATCACCTCCTTCAACGGAACCTACACTGCAAGCATTAAACCCGGGACAACTCTCGTTCTCTCTGCATCCGCTGATGGATATACGGGAACCGATGTTACCTATCTGGTTCTTGCTGACTCAAACAACAATGTAACCCTCACGTTATCGGAAAATCTCCCCACAACGTTGATCGGTATTTCTGCTCTTGCCGCAATCATCGTTATACTTATTCTCATCCTGGTTGCCACCGGCAAAAAACGGCGAGGGAAAAAATCAGGAAAAACCAGATCTCCTGCACCAAGCAGAAGGGATTCACTCTGATTTTTTCTATTAACATTATATCTTTGCAAGGGGAATAATAGAAACAGGCATACATGAGGGCATTACTTATAGGAGTCGGAGGTGCGGGATGTCGAATCGTTGAGACGTTATCCCGTCATGATGCAAAAAGTGGTGTGAAAAGTGTCCGCTCTTATGTCTTCGACTCAGATCGTGACCTTATCAATCGGATGTCCGGAATCCCCGCGGTTAACCGGATTGTTTTAACACCCATCGATCCGGTAAAAAAGGTTTACGACCGCGGGACGGATTTTGATACTGGTCATCTCGCAAGTTGTTTTCAGGATGCCGGTGTGGACGAAGTCGATGCAATTTTTGTATGTGCCGGACTTGGCGGCAGAATGGCCGAACTTGTACCGGATTTTGTCAAACAGCTGAGTTCCGCATTTCCCGATCCGGTCTTCACTATTCTGACCCTTCCCGGAAGAAACGAAGGGATCAAAGTCTCTGCCCATGCTTCAGAGACCCTTGAAGCTGTCCGTGCGGTCACAAGTGCCTCTCTTCTCTTCGACAACGAAACATGGTATACACGAATCACCGAGGATATCTCTCTCGCCGCAGAAAAAAACGGCGTTGCTGCCAAACCAACGCTCGAAGAACTTTATCCCCGGCTGAATGAAGATCTTGCTGCCCGAGTGGGTCTGCTCCTCCGTGCCGGCGAGTTTGGTCTCAAAGGTGTTGAGTCAGCTGAAGTTGTTTTGGATGCCGGAGAGATCCTGAATACGTTAACAGGCATGGATCTTGTCGCGGTCGGCTATGCGGTGGAAAAACTTCCGACAGCATGGTCAAGTTTTATGAAAAGACTCCGAGTTGAGGAGTATCTGCTCAACGAAGGACATCTCAGAACATCCCGAATAGTTGAGCTTGCGAAAAAAGCGGTGTATGAGGAAATCTCCGTTCCTTGCGACCTTACCTCGGCAGACAAGGCTCTCATTCTCATATCCGGTCCTTCGAAGGAGCTTTCCATGAAAGGGTTCCAGACAGTTCGCAAATGGATCGACCGGAGTATCAGGGGGCTTGAGATGCGTGCCGGTGATTATCCGGTCAAATCCAAGACGTATGTTGGTGTCATCATCGTTCTTGCCGGCATAGAAAATGTGCCCCGGGTCGCTGAGCTTGATGAGATCAGAATGATCTATGAATCGGAACAGACCAAAGTCTATGGTTTCGAGGAGATAACCGACTCCGACATTCCTCTTTTGACGATGGCAAAAGATGAGGTTATTTTTGAAGACGAATTGGTCGACTTGGGTGAAATACCTGAGGAACAGGATGATGATTTAGATATTGGTGGCCCCATGGAATTCGAAGACGAGGAAATATTTGAAGAACGTATCGTGGTAGAGCAGACGCCTGATCCTGAGGATGATCTTTTTGAGATCGATCCGGTGATCATCCCGACAAAACCTGTCAGGACTCCGGTCGCTGCCCCTCCCAAAAAAGAACCCCCAAAGAAAAAAGATCCGCAGATCCTTGTGGGCGGTCCCAAAAAAGTGGAAAAAATCGACAATACCATTCCCCTTCCGAAACGTGAGAAGAAGGAGGACGGTGTTCTCTCAGGCAAGGCAAACGTCGGCGGAAATGACAAGCCCAAGGAGATGTACGGAGGTGAAAGAAAACCTGCTGTTGGAACAAGGAAAAGACCGGACGCATCCGAGTCCGGTGTTCTGGAGGGCTCGATATCTATGGGTCGCGGTCAGCAGCTTCCGAGAGAAACCGACGGTCATGTCCGAATGGCAGATACCCAGCGCCCGAGGGAAACCGATGGTCATGTCCGAATGGCAGATACCCAGCGTCCGAAGGATACTTCGGATGATAAGGTTCGGATGAAAACATCCCAACGTCCAAACGACACCGGAGGTTCGATCAGGGCTGGAAGTTCCCAGAGAGCAAAAGATGACACTGCGGGGATAAAAATGCAGGGGAACAAAATCGCAAAAGATGTGAACCAGCCGATTCGTGTTACGTCGATCCCTCTCCCGAAAAATATTGACGGCAAAGTAGAAGCGAAGAAAAAAAAGCAGACCTGATTTCTTTCACTCCTCCAGCACAAATCCATCTACTTTTTCCGGCTCGACTGGGTTTTGTCCCATATGGATGTGAATGGGGCACCCCTCCTCTTCATGCCCGCCGTTTTTCATCACCCAGGTGAGAAGCGGAATCAGCAGTTCGCGTAACTCCCATCCCGCTACGGTCAGATAATATCTGACGGTTGGTGGACATGTGTCCTGCACCCTTCTCTCGACCAGTTCCTTCTCTTCAAGGTCCTTGAGCGTTACAGAAAGTGTTTTTGAACTGACGTCGCACAGTCCGCGTTTCAGCTCGTTAAAGCCTGCAGATCCCGAGTTTCCTATCACTGCGATGATCATGAGGGCCCATTTTTTACTGATCGTATCCAGGATTCCGTGCAGCGGACAGAAACATATGGTCGTGTGTTCAGATATTTCCAAAGTACCCACCTCTCAATGATTTTATGTTATGATTCGGATAGTAATAAATTTAACACTAAGTTACAAAAGGAAATCATATGGTTTGTGAGCCTCCCAACACTCGGCCAATTTGAATCTCAAATGATATTATTTATCTCAGAAAATATACTATACTATGTTAATATGTTTGAACAGAGAATATTTGAAACCGATTTTCGCGTGGCATTGTCCGAAGAGCTTGACCGCAGGGGGTTAAGCATCCGCCAGCTCTCGGAAATGACCGGGATACCTGCTGTTACTCTGTATAAAATCGCATCTGGGGAACGGGACCCCCGGTTATCTACCGTGAAAAAAATCGTCGCCGTTTTCTCCCCTCATCACGGCAAATTCATTGCCCTGATTGCAGCAAAGTTCCTCCTTGATGAGAACGAAGGCGTAAAAATCGAGGCAAACGGAACCGAGTACAGGATCAAAGGGTATGCGGCAAACTCTCTCGAAGACTGTCTTATCGTTTCTGTCCGTGCAAGAAATGACGGAGCAGCCGGTATTATCTGTGCGCCCATCCTGGCTTCTCTCATCGAAAAAATGGTGGATGTTCCGGTCGCGATTCTGAAACCGGATGGGCATGCCGTCCTTGGAGCGGGAGAATCAATTGCAAAACGACTGTAAAACAAGAACGCTGAGGGGGAGATTTGAACTCCCGAGAGACTTTCGCCTCACGGGCTTTCCAGGCCCGCGCCCTACCGCTAGACTACCTCAGCATTAAAACTAGCATAAAAGATGTGTTCTCAGCCTTTATTAACTTACTGAGTTGGGGGTGACGAAAACCCGTGTTGATTTCGCTATCAGACCAGGGTTGCCGCAGACGATTTTGTCTGAATCAAACAGTGAATCGGCAAGAGCGATCAGTTTCCCGCTTTGCGTGATCAGAGCAACACTCTGGCCGCGTGAGAATTTTTCTACTGATAATGCTCCGACTCCAGCCAGAATGGCCCCATTTGCCACAGCTTTTGCCGCACTGTCCCTGATGATAATCTTAGGGATATCTGCTATTGCCTGTTCGGGAGGAAGGATCATTGCTGAAAGTGCCGCTTCGTCTTTCATCTCCACCGCATCACGGATATCTTGAAGGGTGTGTGCCTCCTCGCATGAAAATCCGCCGGATTTTGTCCGCCGCAGTTCTACCATCTGACCGCCGCATCCGAGAACATTTCCTATGTGAACACAGACTGATCTGATATAGGTCCCTGCTTCGCACCGGACCCTCAGAAGGACTAGTCTGTCCTGCATGTCGATGAGTTCGATTCTGTAGATCACCCGTATACGAAGTGCACGTTTTACTGCAGAGCGTCTCGGCGGCCGCTGATATACTCTGCCGGTAAATTGTTTTACGACCTCCTCGACACGTTCACGCGGAATGTCCGCATGCAGACGCATACATGCTACGTACTCTTTTTCATGCTGAAGCAGAAGTGGCGCCAGTCGTACAGCTTTTCCCAGCATGACGACGAGGACTCCCGAGACCATGGGATCAAGCGTTCCTGAATGTCCCACATCGGATTTCAGCATTTTGCCGACCCAGGCAGCAACCTGGTGGCTGGTGGGTCCCCGCGGCTTGTCGACCAGGATGACCCCGGTATATCCCATCAGTGGCTCTCCGTCACAAGATAGGCATTCAAAGCTTTGAGTGTTCCTTCAATGGATCCGTCCCCTATTACGGCAGGGGCATCTCCTCCGTACATCATCTCATTTGCCGTGACCTCTCCTATTGCCATCTGGATTATGTTTTCCATCTTTGGAAGTATTGCCAGCTTGAATGCTATTGGGCTCGTGAATAAAATTGCGTCAACTCCTGTCAGATCCATGACTTCATCTGTCTTTTCCACGTCATAACAGATGTATTCTATGGGAATCCCTCCTGCATGTATGATGTCTTCGGCCAGTTTGGGGTAGGTATTTCCTGCTCTCGGGATCCCGATTTTCTTCCCGCGGATCCATTTGTCGAGATACAACACAAGATCCTTTGTGTAGAAAAACGGCAGCATCTCTGCGGCGAGTCCAATGTTATGCAGAATTTTTGCGGTTTGCGGTCCGTTTGCTATTATCCTGACTTTGGACGCTAGCTGCTGCTTGATGCAGTGTCCTAGTTTTTCAGCGACAAATGCATTCGGGAAAAAGATGGCATCAAACTCCTCTCCGTTTGCTGCTTTAATAAAACTCTCAATAACCTCCATATTTTTGACCGGTTTGATAGGTGAAACGACCTTTGCCTTATGATTGTATTTCTCGCAAAGGGCAGCGTCCTCTAAAGCCCCGGTATGGCGGGTTATGGCAATTAACATATATGCACTTATTGGACTGTTAGATTTAATAGTCGTTGTGTCTAAATCACTATTATGTTCGGGGTTGTGGCCGGATTTTTTGCGGGTGTCGTCTGCGGGACCATCTCCGGTTTTGTCCCGGGTATTCATTCAAATACCGTTGCGGGAATTCTTGCCGCACTTTCCGTTCCTCTGATTCTTGTATTCGGCGTTGAGGGTGTTTGTGTGATGATCGTATCAATGATGATCGTTCACACGTTTGTAGATATCCTCCCCTCAACGTTTTTGGGTGTTCCCGATCCGGATACCGTCCTCTCGGTTCTTCCTGCACACAACCTATGTCTCCTGGGAAATGGCCAGGAAGCGGTCAGAGTTTCTGCCCTTGGCAGTCTGTGGGGATTTATGTTATGCCTCCCGCTCTTTGCTCTGTTTGTGTTCGTTCTTCCATCAGTTCAGGAGTATGTTGATTGGGGCATTGGTCTCGTGATCCTGCTTGCTGCCGGGCTTCTGATCGTATTCAGCAAAGCTCCTGCCTGGTCATTTTCAGTTTTTCTCGTGTCTGGTTTACTTGGGGTTTATGCGATGCGGTTTTCGTATTTCTCCTTTGGTGTGTTTGGGATAGGAGAGATCCTCCTGCCTCTCCTTACGGGTCTCTTTGGCATTCCTGTTCTTATCACGTCGATGAGATCTCTGGTAAAGCCTGCCGAGCAGATTTTTACCGGACTCATGATATCACAGAAAACGATCCTGAAAAACGGCTTCAAAGGGGCTATTGCCGGCGCGATTGTCGGGTGGCTTCCGGGTTTTTCAAGTGGGACCGCAAATGCTTTGCTTGCCGTCCGAAGAAGCTCAGATTTCGAAAAAATGGATCCAAGGGAGTATCTCGTCTCAACATCTGCGGCGAACACGGCAAATGCCGTTTTGGGTCTTGCGGCCCTGTATGCGCTTGGGAGAATGCGTTCAGGTGCAATGGTGACTCTTGCATCGTTCGATCTCCCCTCGATCTATCTGCTGGTCCTGGCAGCAGGGGTCGCGGCTCTGGCCGGCTACTTTGTAACGGTCGGCGCCTCGACATTCAGCCGGGTGTTTATGAGCATAAATCAAAGAGTCCTTGCCAGAGTTGTTCTTATTTTTCTGGTTGGCATGACGGTGATCTTTTGTGGCCCCTTCGGTGTTTTGATTTTGATACTTTCAACGCTTGTCGGCCTGATCCCCGGGATGATCGATATCCCGAGGATCTTCTGTATGGGGGCAATAATGCTCCCTGTGATGCTTTTTACGCTCGGGATCTTAAATTTTTGATTTGACCGCGCCGTAACTATCCTGATAATTTCCATTGTATACGTTTTCCACTTTACCCTCAACAGAGTGGATGAGCATCTGGACGACCCGCATCCCTTTTGTTACTGGTATGTCCTCGGGTCCGTAGTTTGCCATGCAGAGTGTCAGGTTTCCGCGAAATCCCGGGTCGATATATCCTGCACCGAGCACAATTCCTTTTCTCCCGAACGATGATCGTCCCCAGAGTGTTGCGCAGAGATCTTCCGGGAGACTGACAAATTCCATCGTCGGAACAAGTGTCAGTTCACCTTTTTTTATTGTGATATCTTCTGCACTTCTGAGGTCGTATGATGAAGGCTGAAGAGATTCCTCGGCAAACGGGTCTATGCCCAGTGTCCCATTTTTGATGCGGATCCTGATTATTGATGAAGAAAGAACCATACAAGATAATACGCACCGGATACAAATATACTATTAACTCTGGACTTGTAGGGTAGTGGATATCCTTTCGGGCTTCGAACCCGAAGAACCGGGTTCGATCCCCGGCAGGTCCGTCTTCTGCTCATAAAGAGCGCATACTAAAACGCTGTATTTGCTGTTTTTTTCGTGTTGGGTTGCAAATGGGCTGAAATCTGCCGCTGATTCCTTTTTAAAATCATAATATATTTAAGCAGAGGAAAGCAATTTTAACGTGAGGTGTAAAGAACTATGACTTATGGAATTGAGTTTGTTCCAGGAAACGTAAATGTCAAACAGGTAGTTAACTACTGCCAGCTCGCAGAGAGCAAAGACATTGATTTCGCATGGATTACCAACCACTACAACAACCGCCACTGTTACCCGGTCTTAACCGCAGTAGCACTGGCAACGACCTCTCTTAAGATGGGTCCGGGTATCATGAATGCATTCACTGACACTCCGGCATCAATGGCATCCTTTGCCTGCACTCTTAACGAGATCTCCGATGGACGTGCAACCCTCGGTATCGGTCCAGGTGACCTGTCAACCCTTCCGAAGCTGGCAATCAAGGCAGAAAAGCCCGTTGCAAGACTTGGTGAAGCAATTGACCAGATCCGCGCACTCTGCAGTGGTGCAGAAGTAAAGAAAGACGGCAAAGAGTTCTTCGACTACGATGGTGCAAAACTTACTGGTGTTACTCTCCCAGGCAAGAAAGGTATCCCAATCTACGTCGGTGCACAGGGACCCAAAGTCCTTGAGCTCGCAGGACTGAAAGGCGACGGTGCACTTATCAACGCATCCAACCCCAAAGACTTCGCAATTGCAATCCCAATCATCAAAGCAGCATGCGAAACTGTTGGCAAGAAAGGATTCGATGTCGGTGCATACACTGCACTTTCGATCGACAAAGATGAGAAGAAAGCAAAGAAGGCAGCAAAGATCGTTGCAGCATTTATTGCAGCAGGATCTCCCGAAGCACTTCTTCTCCGCCACGGACTCGACCTTGCAAACGTAGCAAAGATCAAGGACGCACTGTCCCGCTTTGACTTCGGTGCAGTCGGTGGACTTGTAACTGACAAAGAAATTGAAGCATTCACCATCTGCGGTACCCCAGACACTATCCGCCAGAAGTGTGAAGACCTTACCAACGCAGGCGTTACTCAGATCATCTTCGGTTCCCCACTTGGACCCGACATGACGACCTCAATCCGCCTTCTTGGCAAGATTATGTAAATTCGGTACAACCGATTTTACCCTTTTTCTTTTAACATTATTATCCAGACATTTTTGACTGAATCGGGCGGAATGCTCTTCACTCTCTCGATATCTTGCTCTTATTAATAATAACTGAAAAAAATCCTTGTCATAGACGCGATTCTTTCAGTGGTCCGTCTATTATTATCTAAAAAAGATTATCTTGAAAAATAGTATATGTGATATTTCACACCCTCCTTCATCCAAAACCCTGATATAACGTCAGTGGTATATTGAATAAGGTATTCTAATGATGGGTCACCCGCCTTTCAAAAGATAAAAACTATACAATCCGTGAGTGTTCATGACAGAAAATCGTTCAAAACTTAACAAGGAACTTGCACAGATGCTGAAAGGAGGAGTGATTATGGATGTCACATCTCCAGAGCAGGCAAAAATCGCAGAGGATGCAGGAGCCTGTGCTGTTATGGCTCTCGAGCGTATCCCTGCTGATATTCGTGCCGCCGGGGGCGTGTCCCGAATGAGCGACCCGAAGATGATTAAGAGTATCCAGAAAGCGGTCTCGATTCCGGTTATGGCCAAAGTCCGTATCGGTCATTTTGTTGAAGCTCAGATTCTGGAAGCCATCGAGATTGATTACATCGACGAAAGTGAAGTTCTCTCCCCGGCTGACGATCTCAATCACATCGATAAAACGCAGTTCAATGTTCCTTTTGTCTGCGGTGCCCGTGATCTCGGCGAGGCTCTTCGCCGCATTGCCGAAGGTGCAACGATGATCAGAACTAAAGGCGAGGCAGGTACCGGGGACATTGTCCAGGCTGTTCGTCATATGCGCACATTGAACGGCGAGATCCGCCGCGTTGTCAGTCTCCGTCAGGATGAATTGTACGTTGCCGCAAAAGATATGCAGGTCCCGATCTCTCTTCTGCAGTATGTTCATGACAATGGAAAACTCCCGGTGGTAAACTTTGCAGCAGGAGGAGTTGCCACTCCGGCAGATGCCGCTCTAATGATGCAGCTTGGTGCTGAGGGCGTTTTTGTCGGCTCAGGTATTTTCAAATCAGGAAACCCGGCAAAGCGTGCAGCGGCTGTTGTGAAGGCCGTTACGAACTATAATAACCCGTCCATCCTTGCAGAGCTCTCCGAAGATCTTGGTGAGGCAATGGTCGGTATCAATGCAGACGAAATCTCTATTCTGATGGCGGAACGGGGAAAATAATTTTATGAATATCGGTGTTCTGGCACTTCAGGGTGCATTCATCGAACACATCAGGATGCTGGAAAGTCTGGGGGCTGAGACGTTTGAGATTCGGAACCTTTCCGATCTCAAACAAAAACCGGATGGTCTGATTTTTCCGGGAGGGGAGAGTACCGTCATGTTGAAACTTCTTTTGGATCTCGGTCTGTATGATGAGCTTCGTTCACTCATTATATCAGGCACCCCCGTTATGGGTACCTGTGCCGGACTGATCCTTCTTGCAAAATATGTTGAGGGTGGGGTACCTTCTCTTGCAACGATGGACATTACTGCGGTCAGGAATGCCTATGGTCGTCAGCTCGGCAGTTTTGAAACCATTGCGCCGTTTGCTGATGTCGGGGATGTTCATATGACCTTCATACGTGCCCCGGTGATTTCCCGTATTGGGAAAAATGTCAGAGTTCTTGCAGAAGTTGATGGAAACATTGTTGCTGCACGTGAGGAAAACCAGCTGGTGTTGTCTTTCCATCCTGAGCTGGGTCAGAATACTGCCGTCCATCAATATTTCCTGAATATGGTTTCCAGAACGAACTGAACTTTTAAAAAAAAATCTTTGTAATACAGAACAGAGAAATTTTTCATTAATACAGGGTCGGGAGAATTTCTCCCGCTCCCGCATCCAAAAAGAAAAATGGTAAATTGGGATGTCCGATTACTCGGGCTTGCTGATAAGGGTGACCTTAGAGACGATCTCACCGGTCTTCTTGTGTGGCTTGCGGATAACGCCGTCACATCCCTTCTCGAGCTCGCGTGCCTGATCACAAAGGTTTGCAGCTGCACGCATCATTTCGTGTGCTGAGGTGACGATTGGTACATAGTCTGTCCACTCTTTGGTCATGAAACAGCCTTTGACGTTGACGCCTGCGACTGCTGATGCGATTTCGTATGCTGCACGTGCTTTTGCCTGTGCATAGGGGTTTGTGAACTCGCCTTTGGTCGAGTTGTCAGCGTTCAGAACAAGTTTCGGGAGTTCGATCTCTGCGCCTTTCTTGCCTGCTTTCACCTGATCGATGACTTTGTCAAGCTCCATCTGGATTTTGCGGAATGCACCGGTAAGTGCAAGGACTTTCACGAGGTTGCCGTTGTAGTCTGCCATCTCGATTGGGTCGAGGAATTCACGGCGGGCACCGATCATTGCGTCTGCTTTGACAATGATGTAGCCAAAGCCAGATGCCTTCAGTAATTCCCAGCCTTCTTTCTTGGTCGTGACATCGTCAGTGATGACGATGGTCGGAATACCTGCTGCTTTGAGATCTTCGCGTGCACCGACCGGGCCTTCGAGAACTCCGTTCGGGGAAACAACGATTGCAAAGTCAGGCTGCCATGCTTTCAGGTTAGAAACAACACGGTCAACATCTTCCTTCTGCAGTTTAGTTCCGGAAGTTGCCATGAATGTCATCATGTCTTCGCGGTCTGCACGCTCATCTAAAAGCAACTCTGCCATAACACCTGATGCGATGTTACCGAGTTTTGCAACTCCTACCTTAACTACCATATTTGATACACCTCTCATTTTGAAATGAGAACATCAGTTTATCGACGAGAATCAATATAAGGTTTGTGAATGACACTGTCCAGAAATCAAATAACAACAATTCCTGCCTGTTATTATCTATCGGAATCAAATGCGCAGGTATTTTCACGATGGTTTCTCTACTATATCTCAGAATACTGATACCTTGTCTCGTTTTTTAGGAAATTTTGTATATATCCTTCTCTCTCTGTCTGCGCGCAATGTCCTCATGACATTTCATTGACAAGAATGTTTAATCAAATCATTTATAGTTAATCAGGTTGAATTAATACTTATGAAAGATACGCTTCTTACCGACCGTCAGAAGGAAGTCATCCGATATCGTAAAAAAGGTATGACGCAGCAGCAGATCGCTGACCGACTTGGGACATCCAAGGCAAACATCTGCACTATTGAAAAATCCGCCAATGAAAATATCCGTCGGGCAAAGGAGACGCTGGAGTTTCTGTACACACTTGACGCCACTGAACTGTGTGTTCTCCCTGAAGGTACGGATCTGATAGAAGCTCCGAAGATCATCTATGTCTCAGCGGCCCCTCTCAATATTAAAATCCGGTATGATACCCTTGCCTTGATCAACCGGATCTCATCCTACATGCCGGAAAAAATTAAAGGTCGGCATGTCAAGGAGGATATCATTGTCTATCTCAATAATGACGGCGAACTGTACTTCGGCTGATCACGGTCCCGATCGTATTTTTCAGGTAATGCCGAGTGTGTGCCTCCAAGGTTCAGTGTATGGCGGCTGGGTGGATCCGAAGACCATACAACAATTTATATTCTCTCTTCTCCAATAACATAGGAGCCTTCAATAGGCTGATATCAGCAAAATCTGCTGAATGAGGATATCCAGTTGGTATGAAACAACCGTGGTTTCACGTTTGTTTTGTAATTGTGTAACTCTAAGCGGGCAATCCCGCGGTAGATGTTAAGACCTACTATAGGTCTGATTAGGTGCGCCGGGCGAACGTCTTAATGATGTGCCCTTTCCTGGACGTCAGGAAGCGTATCGGAAGTCAGGTTCTCTTTCGTGAGACTTGGAAATCGCAGTAAAAACTGCAAATCGGGTAAATGAACAGATAAGACGTTATCGTGTTCATAATCGGATATCCCACAAGGAATCTCAATTGCGTGCAAAGCAGTGCTTTGCGTGCCTTCACACGTTGAAATACACGTGAGTTGAACTCCCGTCTTTCCGTCCAATGTGTCACATGCCCGCGCTTACCAGCGCAATCAGGTGTGTTAAACACAGAGACCGACAAAATGCGTCCCGCAGGTCGATTCCTGGATTCTAGGAAGCCGGCGGTGAAAGAACGGCTGTCATATTGATGACAACCACAGCAGACGTCTTCCTTGCATAATGCAAGAGAAGGCACTAAAGGATTGATTAATAAATGAGAACAGTGAGACCCCGTGCCGGGTCACTTGCATACTATCCAAAAGTGCGGGCTAAGGGCATCGTACCAAAGTACCAGTCCTGGCCAGCATACAATGGGCAGCCAATGCTCCAGGGATTTGCAGGCTACAAAGCCGGTATGACCCACGTGATCATGATCGATGATCGCAAGAAGAGTCCGACTGAAGGTAAGGAAGTAATGGTTCCCGTAACCGTTATTGAAATCCCAGCCATGATCGTTGCTGCCATTCGTGTTTACGTTAAAGATACCTACGGCAAACACCCGCTGACTGAAGTCTGGGCAGAAAACCTCGAAGCACTCTCCGGCAGAATCACCAAAGCAAAGACCAACAATGCTGCAAAAGCAACTGAGAAGATCAATGCTGCAATTGGCGATGTTGTTGAAGTAATGGTGCTCATGTACACTAAACCGACCGAGATCACCGGTATTCCAAAGAAGGTCCCTGACCTTATGGAGATTCGTGTTGCCGGCGGCAGTGCACAGGAACGTTTTGATTACGCTCTCTCCATCCTTGGGGCCGATGTCGATATGAATTCCCTCCTTAGCGAGGGTCAGTTCGCTGACATTACCGGTATCACCAAAGGAAAAGGATTCCAGGGTGCAGTCAAAAGATTCGGTATCACCCTTCGTAAGAGAAAACACGCAAGAACCAAGAAGGAAAGACATATCGGAACTCTTGGTCCATGGACTCCCCACCACGTCCGCTGGCAGGTACCAATGCCAGGTCAGATGGGTTTCCAGCAGCGTACTGAGTTCAACAAACGTATCATCAAGATCGGTGAGAACGCAGACGAAATCAACCCGGCCGGAGGCTTCCTCCACTATGGTCTTGTCCGTAATAACTACGTCTTGATCAAAGGAAGCATCCCCGGACCGGCAAAACGCCTCGTCAGAATCCGGTCTGCTACCCGCATGGGTGAGCAGAAGGTTCAGACCCCGGTTGTAGAATATGTCAGTCTTCAGAGCAAACAGGGGTGAAATGACCGATGAAAGCAAATGTAAAAGCAATTAACGGCTCAGTCCTCCATGAAATTGAACTCCCGGCCGTATTCGACGAAGCATACCGCCCGGACCTTATCAGAAGGGCCATTCTCGCATACCAGAGCGAACAGTACCAGCCGCACGGGGCAGACCCGCTTGCAGGTCTGCGGACCTCTGCAGTAGGTTGGGGATCCAAACGCGGTGAAGCTAAGATTCCGCGTATCAAAAACGGAAGCCGTGCTGCAAAAGTACCTAACGTAAAAGGCGGTCACCCAGCACACGCACCAAAAGCAGAGAAGATCCTTGTTGAGAAAATCAACAAGAAAGAGAAAGCAAAGGCAATCCGCTCAGCTATTGCAGCTACCGTTAACACCGGACTTGTCACCGCCCGCGGTCACAAATTCGAAGGCGAAGCAGCAATCATCGTTGATGACTCCTTTGAACAGATCGTCAAGACCGCCGAAGTCAAACTTGCCCTTATGGCACTTGGACTTGGGGCTGATCTTGAACGTGCAAGACTTTCCAGAAATATCCGTGCCGGTCGTGGAAAGATACGTGGACGCAAATATAAGCAGGCGAAGTCTGCTCTTATCGTGACGTCCGGTGAATTCCCCGCTGGTGCGAATATCGCAGGAGTCGACTGCGTATCCGTCAATGCCCTGAACATCAATGTTCTTGCACCCGGAGCCGACGCAGGCAGACTGACCGTCTGGACCGAAGCTGCAATCAAGAAGTTCGGGGAGGCCTAATCATGACACTCGCACACCCCCTCGTAACAGAAAAAGCCATGGTCCTTTTAGAGAACTCGAACCAGCTCTCTTTCATTGTTGAGAAGGAAGCCCGCAAGGCATCCATCAAGGCAGCAATGGAGAAGAACTTTGGCAAGAAGGTCGTCTCAATCAACACCATGATGACCTCTAAAGGAAACAAGAAGGCAGTCATTACCTTCGAAGAGAAAAACGCCGCTGAAGAAATCCTTTCTCAGCTCGGAATCGTGTAAGGTGAGATAAATGGGACACAGAATCAGTACACAGTCACGTGGAAAAGGCGGTCCAACCTACCGCGCCCCGTCGCACCAGTATAAAGCAGCACTCAAGCACTTTGGCTCCGCGCTTCAGACCGTTCGTGCAACCGTCATCGACATCGAGCACGACCCGGCACGTCACACTCCGATTGCAGTCGTGAAAATCGAAGGCACGGTAGCTGAAAAGAAAGAATACGCACTGATTACCGAAGGTGTTGGTATTGGCCAGGAACTCGTATGGGGACCTGAAGCCACTGTCGAAAACGGTAACTCGTTACCACTTTCAGCAATTCCGACCGGAGTTGCCGTCTGCAACATCGAAGCCCGCCCCGGAGACGGTGGCAAATTCGTTCGTGCAAGCGGAGTTCAGGCCGTTATCATCGGAAAATCCGCTGGTAAAGTCGGTGTCAGAATGCCTTCAGGAAAACCCAAATGGTTCAATGAGGCATGCCTTGCAACCGTCGGCCTTGTGGCCGGTGGAGGACGCTGTGACAAGCCAATCCTGAAAGCAGGTAAACAGTATCACAAGATGAAATCCTCTGCAACCCGCTGGCCAAGAACCCGTGGTGTCGCAATGAACGTCGTCGATCACCCATTCGGTGGTGGAGGACATCAGCACCCAGGTAAACCAAAGACTGTTGCACGTGGAGCATCCCCCGGTAGAAAAGTCGGATCTGTTGCAGCGCGCAGAACTGGATATCGGAGGTGAACGTAAATGGCAAAGAAAACTACTAAGAGAATGCCAAAGCGGCGAGAGGAATACACCTATCACGGCTTTAATATTGAGCAGCTCAAAGCCATGTCCATGGACGAGCTTCTTGCTATTATGCCCAGCGGCGCACGCAGAAAGGTCCTTCGCGGATTTACCCGTGATGAAGAGGATGTTCGCGCGAAGATCGCTGAAAGTGATGGTGTCAGAACCCACAGCCGTTCAATGATTATCCTCCCAGAAATGGTTGGCAAAAATGTTGCCATCTACTCCGGTAAGGATTTCGTTAACGTAGAGATCCCGGTTGAAGGAATTTTCCACTACTTTGGAGAGTTCGCCTTAACCCGCAAGAAAGTTGCTCACGGAAGTGCCGGTATCGGTGCAACCAAGTCGAGTAAGTACGTTCCGTTGAAGTGATTGTTATGGCAAGAACAGAATACAGTAACAAACTTACCGGCGACAACATCGCCCGTGCCAAGGCTAACGAACTCAGCTGCTCTCCAAAGCACTCTGTGGAAATCGCTCACCTTGTCCGTAATATGATGGCAGACGACGCAGTTGCATATCTTGAACAGGTCATCGACCTCAAGCGTGCAGTTCCGTTCCACCGCTATAACAGAAATGTTAGCCACCAGAAGAGCTTAAACGGAAAAACCTTTGGAACCGCAGCCGGCAGATACCCGGTCAAGGCAGCCGGAGAATATATCCGCTTAATCCGTTCTGCACAGAAGAACGCTGAATATGCAGGTCTCGCACCGGAAAAGATGGTCATCATCCACGCCGCTGCAAACAAAGGACGCTGCATGAAAGGAATCTTCCCCCGTGCAATGGGTAGAGCTACCCCCAAACACAGAGATTCCGTCAACGTCGAGATCATCCTCCGTGAGGTACAGTAAGTATGACAATCGAAAAGAAATTCGTTGCAGACGGTGTCCGCAAAGTCAGAGTCGAGCAGTACCTTAACAAGGAACTCAAACGTGCCGGCTACGGAGGTATGGACATCGTCCGGACTCCCGTTGGAACCCAGGTCACGATCTTTGCAGAGAAGCCAGGTATCGTTATCGGTAAAGGCGGTAAACTGGTTCGCCAGCTGACCTCTGACCTCAACACTATCTACGGCATCGATTCGCCGCAGGTTGAAGTTCAGCAGGTTGCAAACCCGAACCTCAACGCCCAGATCATGGCAGAACGCCTTGCAAATGCACTTGAACGCGGCTGGTACTTCCGAAAGGCTGGAACCTCCGTAATCCGCCGTGTCATGGACTCTGGAGCACTTGGCTGTGAAGTTATTATCGCAGGTAAGCTGACCGGTGCCCGTGCTCGTGTGCAGAAGTTCGTAGAAGGCTACATCAAACACTCAGGTGAACCATCAGAGTCAATCGTTGAGAAGGGCTATGCAACTGCAATCAAAAAGCTCGGTATCATCGGTGTCCAGGTTAAGATTGTTCCCCCGGGAGCAAAACTACCTGATCAGTTCGAAATCCGTGCGGATGCAGCTCCTGCTCCGGCACGTGTTGTTGAGACCGATATCTTCGAAGAGTTCGATGCAGAACTTGCAGCCGAACCGGAACCTGAATTTGTTGAGGAGGTCTGAAAATGGCTATCTTCAGAGCAAAAGAAGTCGCCCAGTTTTCCGATACTGAACTGATCGAGAATGAGCAGAAACTCAAGATCGAACTAATTCAGAACTATGGAAAAGTCAGCGCCGGTGGTGCACCGGAAAACCCCGGAAAGATCCGGGAAGTTCGCAGAACTATCGCACGTATCAAGACTGAACAGACTAAACGTCAGGCATAAATCTCGTCTATGATCACTCCGCAGAATATAATCAGACATGAAATGATCGGTCTTCTTGTATCTGTGGAGTATTCACCGAACAAGTCTGAAGAAGGTATTTCCGGTGTCATCATTGATGAGACCAGAAACACTCTTCGGATCAATACAGGGAATGGCATTAAGTGCCTGGAGAAACAACGTAAGTTACTCCGGGTGACCCTCCCGGATAGTGTTCAGGTGATAATAGACGGCAATGCTTTGTCTGTTTCTCCAACGCGGCGCGTAAGTATGCGCGTAAGCCCATATCGTAAGATGTGAGCGAGACATGAGGGTTAATATGGCAAAAAATATCGGCTTAAATGTCACGGTCCCAGAAAAGGATTGTGACGATGTAAATTGTCCGTTTCACGGCAGCTTACCGGTGCGCGGCCAGGTGATTACCGGTAAGGTCGTAAGCGAACGAATGCAGGGAACTGTTGTCGTCGAGAGGAACTTTCTCCATAAAGTCAAGAAATATGACAGATATGAGAAACGCAGTTCCAAAATCCACGCACACATGGCTCCATGCCTTGACGCCAAAATCGGCGACGAGGTAAAGATTGCAGAGTGCAGACCACTGAACAAAACAACCTCCTATGTAGTTGTCGAGGTGACTAAGGAATGAGAGGCTTAACGTCAAAAATTCCGCGCGCACTTCAGACCGGCTCAAAGATGGTTTGTGCAGACAACACGGGTGCCCGTGTTGTACAGATTGTATCCGTCTTCGGTTACCACGGTGTTAAAAACCGGCAGCCTAAGATGGGACTTGGGGACCTTGCGACTGTCACAGTCAAAAAAGGAACCCCGGACATGAGAAAGAAGCTCGTCAGAGCAGTCGTTGTCCGTCAGAAGAAGGAATTCCGTCGACCCAATGGTCTCAGAGTATCCTTCGAAGAGAACGCAATGATCCTCCTGAACGAAAACGGCGATCCGCGTGGAACCGACATTAAAGGACCGGTTGCCCGTGAAGTCGCAGAACGTTTCCCGAAGGTTGGATCAATGGCAACCATTATTATCTAAGGTGAAAACATGGCACGTATTTCAAGCACTCAGCCAAGAAAGCAGCGGAAGTTCCGGTATAATGCTCCTATTCACATTCGTGGTGCATTCTTACACTCTCCTCTCGCAAGCGATCTTCGCAAAAAGTATGGAAAGCGCAGTTTCCGTGTTGTTACCGGCGATACTGTCAAAGTACTTCGTGGTGAATTCAAAGGAATCGAAGGCGTTGTTGATGGCGTAGATGTCAAAAACACGAAGGTCCTTGTTCACGGAGTTTATGTCAAGAAAGCCAACGGCGAAGATGTCCCAAGACCACTCGATCCGTCCAAGATAATGATCACCAAACTCAACACAAAAGATGCAATGCGTGTTGCACGTCTTGAGGTGAAGGCATAATGACCCGAACTAAGAGAATGACAGCACCGGATGCATGGCAGATCGCCAGAAAAGAAAGCAAATATGTCGTCAGCACCGCAAGCGGTCCGCACGATGGTTCAGCTCTTCCGATTGGCGTCTGGCTTCGCGACCACATGCAGTTTGCATTAAACACCAAAGAAGTCAGAAAGATTCTGCACGACCGCCAGGTTTTCCTGAATGGTCACATCGTAACCGACGAACACATCGGAATCGACGTCTTTGATATCATCAGCTTCCCGAAAATTGACAAGCACTACATGATTCTTGTTGACGAAAAGGGACGCCACAATGAATATGAGATATCCGCAGATGCTGCAAAAGTCCAGCTCGTTAAAGTTGCAAACAAAACCACCATCAAAGGCGGCAAGACACAGATCAACTTAACCAGCGGTGCAAACTTCATTGGTGAAGACAACTGCAAAGGCAAAGATTCGCTTGTCATCGGCATCGCCGGCGACGACCGTTTCGCAGTCCAGCAGCACTTCCCGTATGCAGTCGGCAACATGGTCATCATCATTGGCGGACAGCACACCATGAAGACCGGAAAGCTTGTAGAAATCCTTATTCAGGACTCCTCACTGCCGAACCGTGTCATCATCGAGGATGCTAACGGCGACAATTTCGAGACCATTGAAGACTACGTCTACATGATCGGAACTACCGAGTCCTTCCTTAAAACCTGGGGTGTTGACGCATGAGTGATATGCAGACCCCGTTCGTTTCAAAAGTCGTCGTCCACATGGGCGTCGGTGAAGCAGGTGAGCGTCTTGTCAATGCCGAGAACATCATGGCAGATCTGACTAAAGGCGCAAAACCAATCCGCTCATATGCCAGAAACACACTTCCGGCATTTGGTATCCGCAAAGGACAGCCAATCGGATGTAAAGTTACTCTCCGTGGTAAAAAAGCGATGGAATTCCTCGAAAGGGCACTCAAAACCTACGCTGTGGAAAATGTTCTCCACACCCGTCAGTTTGATGTAACCGGCAACTTTGGGTTCGGTATCGAAGAACACACCGACTTCCCGGGTCAGGCATATGACCCGAAGATCGGTATCTACGGTATGGATATCATCGCTGTCATCGAAAAGAAAGGAACCAGAACCGCACGCAGAAAAATCCAGCAGAAGAAACTCAACAGCAAACTTCGGATGTCTCGTGAAGAATCCATGAAGTTCGTTACTGAGACCTTCGGTATTGAGGTGGAGTAATATGGCAGCAAAAGAGATCGGCAAAGTCCAGCAGAAAAAGTTTGGCCGCGGTGCAAACCAGTGCCAGCTCTGCGGACGTAAGCAGGGACTTGTGCGCAGATACAACATTTACTTCTGCCGTCAGTGCTTCCGCGAATGGGCGCCCACCATGGGCTTTAAGAAGATGAACTAAGAGGTGAAAGGAGAATGACAAAACAGAATCCTATCGCAGACGCAATGAGCGCTATCAAGAATGCCGGTGACACTGGCAAACTTGCAGTGGCCGTTGAACCGGCAAGCCGCCTCTTTGGTGACATGCTTAAGGTCATGCAGGAATATGGCTACATCACCGGTTTTGAGATGATCGACGACGGCAGAGGAGGTCAATTCCAGATCGCTCTCTCCGGCGGCATCAACAAATGTGGTGTAATCACGCCGCGTTTCTCGGTGAAAGTTGAGGACCTTGAGTCCTGGGAAATCAGATACCTTCCGGGAAAGGGCTTTGGAATTATTATTCTGACCACTTCCAAGGGAGTAATGTCCCACGAACAGGCACGTAAGCTCGGCATCGGTGGCGAGCTTTTAGGGTATGTCTTCTGAGGAGTGAAAACAATGGCAGAATTGATTTTCGAAATCCCGGAAGGCGTAACTATCACCAAAGATGGTGATTTCGTTACCGTGAAGGGATCCAAAGGCGAACTTACCCGCACAATGTACCACCCTGCAATCAGTATTACTATTGCAGATGGTTCAGTTACGCTTGTAAGCTCTTCCGCAAGACGCAGTGTCTATGCACTGCTTGGAACCTACAAGGCACACCTCGGTGTCATGAGCAAAGGTGTATCCGAAGGCTATGAATACCACATGAAAATTGTGTACAACCACTTCCCGATCCAGGTCAAAGTTGCCGCCGACAAAGTTGAGGTCGCAAACTTCCTTGGTGAGAAGCAGGCACGTTACGCAAACATCGTGGCAGGTGTCAAAGTAAAAGTCCAGGGCGACGAACTGATCTTAAACGGTATCAACCGTGAGACGATCGGTAACACCGCAGCAAATGTCGAACAGGCATGCAAGGTCAGAAACCGTGACCCGCGTGTGTTCCAGGACGGCATTTACATTACCAGCAGAGGCGACTAAAATGGCGAGTGAAATCAAGAAACTTATCAAAGCTCGTGGAGCTAAGAAGTCATCACGCTTTGCCCGCCAGTGCCTCCAGGCTAAAGTAAAACTGGCAGACAGCTGGAGAAGACCACGGGGTCTCCACAGTAAACAGCGCAAGGATTACCGTGCAAAGGGTGCACACCCGGAAGCAGGTTTCGGAGCACCGAAAGCAGTACGTGGATTCCACCCAAGTGGATACCGTGAAGAACTCGTCTTTACTCCATCCGAGCTTAGCGCAATCGACCCGGCAACCACCGCAGTACGCATCGGCGCAACTGTCGGCGGTGCAAAACGCAGCATTATCCAGAACAAAGCAGCTGAACTCGGCATCAAAATTTTGAATCCGAAAGAAGCCAAAGTTGCCGTTACACCGGTTGCAAAACCATCAGAAGAGGTGAAAGCAGATGAGTGATCTCGCATCCCAGCGCAGAATTGCCGCATCCGTTCTTGACTGTGGTCAAAACCGTGTATGGTTTAACCCGGAAAAACTCTCTGACATCCAGAATGCAATGTCCCGCGAGGATATCCGCAACCTCATTGACGAGGGTGCAATCTCTTCCCACCAGAAGAAAGGAATCTCGCGTGGACGTGTCCGGGCCCGTATGGTCAAACGTTCATACGGACACGGGAAAGGTCCGGGACGCCGGAGTGGTGCAAAAGGTGCCAGAACTCCGTCCAAGACCCAGTGGATCAAAAAGATCCGTGCCCAGCGTAAGGAACTCCGTAACCAGCGTGAAGCAGGATCCATCACACCGACCGAATACCGCAGACTTTACCGTCGCGCAGCAGGTGGTCAGTTCCGTAACGTCGCTCACATGAAAACACAGGTTGAGCTCGTAACCTCCAGGAGGGAGTAAACAATGGCAATTAATGGAAGATATTTCGTTCAGTTCAGAAGACGCCGTGAAGGCAGAACTGATTACTACCAGCGCCAGCGTTTAATCGTTTCTGGTAGAAACCGTATGGTTGTCCGTAAAACAAACCGCCACATCATCATCCAGCTCATCGCTGCCCAGATGGATGGCGACTACACCCTCGTTCACGTCAACAGCCGTGACCTGGTAAACTACGGATACAAAGGATACCTCGGAAACACCCCTGCCGCATATCTTACCGGTATGCTTTTCGCAGTTCGTGCCCAGAAAGCCGGTTACGAAGGTGGAATCGCAGATCTTGGTCTGCAGGTTGCATCGACCGGTGCACGTGTGTTTGCTGCAATCAAAGGTGCAGTTGAAGCAGGTTTCGATGTCCCGGTAGGAGAATCAATCCTTCCGGATGATGACCGCTGCAACGGCGCCCACATCGCTGAATACGATGAGCGCTTTGGTGACCTCGTTGAAAATGTCGAGGCTACGAAAGACGCAATTATGAAGGAGCTGGAGTAATATGGCTTACGAGCAGGAAGTATGGGTCCCTGTAACCGGTCTTGGCAAAAAAGTCATGGCAGGCGAATTTGCAAGCTTCGATGAGATCCTTGCAAGCGGACAGCCCATCAAAGAGGCAGGCATTGTTGACGCAATGCTTCCCGATCTTGTTGACGAAGTCCTCTGTATCGACATGATGCAGCGTATGACTGACTCCGGACGTCGTATTAAGTTCAGAGCTGTGGTCGTCATCGGCAACAAGAATGGTTACGTCGGTTTTGGTCAGGGCAGAGATGTCCAGGTCGGAACTGCAATCAAGAAAGCAATCACAAATGCAAAACTGAACATGGTCAAAGTCCGCCGTGGATGCGGTTCATGGGAATGCGGCTGCGGTATGAAACACTCTGTACCAATGCAGGTCACCGGTAAAGCCGGCTCCGTCACCGTTACTCTCAAACCCGCT
The DNA here is from genome assembly GCF_030655665.1 of Methanocorpusculum sp. Taxonomy (NCBI): domain Archaea; kingdom Methanobacteriati; phylum Methanobacteriota; class Methanomicrobia; order Methanomicrobiales; family Methanocorpusculaceae; genus Methanocorpusculum; species Methanocorpusculum sp. The sequence continues at coordinate 196,868 of NZ_JAUSPQ010000006.1, forward strand.
CCGAAAGGAATCGGTCTTGTGACTGGTGATGTTGGTAAGAAAGTACTTACCCTTGCAGGAATCCAGGATGTCTGGGTTTACACTAGTGGAAACACCAGAACTACCCTGAACTATGCAAAGGCAACCTTCAATGCACTTCGTGAATCGAATCTGATTCGTATCGGAGGGCGCAAATAATGTATGCTGTCGTTCAGGTTCGCGGTGTGGTTAATACCCGCCGTGACATTAAGGAAACCCTCAAGATGCTCCGTCTTCACCACATCAACCACTGTGTTCTTGTGCCTGAGACCCCCGAGTACCTCGGAATGATCCGTAAAGCAAAGGACTTCATCGCATTCGGTGAAGTTGACGCTGCCACATTGGCGACTATCCTCACCACTCGTGGAAGACTTACCGCCAACAAACCACTCACTGAAGAGTACGTGAAATCTGCAACCTCCTATGGAAGTATTGAAGAATTTGCAGCTGCTCTTGTCAACGGTGAGATCCGTATGAAAGATGTCCCCGAACTCAAGCCGGTGCTTCGTATGCACCCGCCAAGAAAGGGATACAAGACCACGAAACGCACGTATAACCAGGGCGGTGCCCTTGGCTATTACGGTACGGCGATCAATGATCTTCTGATCAAAATGAGGTAAGTAGCATGCCAGTAAACAAGCGTTCAAAGTTCCGGGGGACCCGCACCTGTGGTGGAGGTACCCACAAAAACCGCCGTGGTGCAGGTAACCGTGGAGGTCGTGGAGCAGCCGGATGGCGTGACCACAACTTTACCCACTGGTATCTTCTCGGAAAGACCGAGGGAAAACACGGATTTGTCAGTAAGATATCTGTAACATATGAGGTTCTTGATATTGGTGACATCGATCAGATGATTCCTGATCTTGTTGCCCGTGGAATTGCAACCCAAGATGGAGATATTATTACTCTTGATGCCGCACAGATCGGTGTGGAGAAAATCCTCGGTGGAGGCAAGGTCACTCATAAACTTGCACTCACCGCAGAGGGCTTCTCCGTCCGTGCTGTTGCTAAAATCGAGGAACTGGGTGGCACCATCCAGACCTCAGAATAATTTTTTGGTGTATAACTCATGGGAGAACTGTTGGATCGAATGGAACCCCTGCTGGCCCGAATGCCGGCAGTCAAGCCACCGGAAGGTCATGTCCACTTCAAAAATAAGCTGATGTGGACAGCTGCGGTGTTGCTGCTGTACTTTATTTTAACGAACATTCCGGTGTTTGGTCTTTCCGCCACATCAATTGATGTTTTTCAGTATTATCGTGCCCTTTTAGCTGGTGCACAAGGTACTATCCTGCATCTTGGTATCGGACCGATCGTCACCGCATCAATCGTTTTGCAGTTACTCCGTGGTGCTGATCTGATCAAAATCAACACATCAGATCAGCGTGGTCAGGTCCTCTACATGGGTCTGCAGAAAGTCCTTATCTTTGTCATGATCATCATTGAAGCTCTGCCGAATGTGCTGGGTGGATGGATGACTGCTGATTCGACCGTTTCAGCATTTTTCGGCGGAAACGCCGGTTTTGTCATGATGCTGATTTTCCTGCAGATCTGTATTGGTGGTGTCCTTGTCATGTTTATGGATGAGGTCGTCTCCAAATGGGGTATCGGATCCGGTGTGGGTCTTTTTATCGTCGCAGGAGTCGCCCAGGGTCTTGTTAACGGATTCTTCAACTGGGAAGCAACAACCGATCAGTTCGCTGTCGGATTCTTCCCTAGACTGTTCCAGGTCATTGCCGATGGTTCAAACTTTATCGAATACTTTGGTCTTCAGCTCCTGGCTCTCGTAACAACCGTAGGATTGTTCTTCGTTATTGTATATGTTGAATCAACCCGTATTGAGATCCCCCTCGCACATGCGAATGTCCGTGGTGCCAGATCAAGATTCCCGGTAAAGCTTGTCTATGCAAGTGTTCTGCCAATGATTCTTGTTCGTGTGCTTCAGGCAAACGTCCAGATGATTGGTATGTTCCTCTCGAGTATTGGATTTACTGCACTTGGTGAGTTCAACGGCTCAACGCCGATGAACGGTCTGATGTGGTACCTTGCTCCGATTAACCAGCCTCAGGACTGGATGTGGTGGCTCTCCTCATTCACAGGAACCGGTCATGCCGTATGGGAAGTTATTCTCCGTGTAGGTATTGACTGTACTGTAATGATTCTTGGAGGTGCTCTCTTCGCAATCTTCTGGGTCAAGACAGCAGGTCTTGACTCAAAGCATGTTGCCCGGCAGATTCAGAACTCTGGTATGCAGATCCCCGGCTACCGGAGATCTCCCGCCGTTCTTGAACGTTACCTCGACAGATACATTCCCCGTGTAACTGTTATTGGAGGAGTGTTCATTGGTCTTCTGTCTGTCCTTGCAAACATGCTTGGTATCATCGGTTTTGTTGGCGGAACCGGTCTGTTACTGACGGTCTCGATCATTTACCGTCTGTATGAACAGGTTGCTAACGAGCAGATGATGGAGATGTATCCGTTTATGCGGGGCTTCTTCGACAAAGAATAACCAAAATCCCAAAAATTATCCTCAATTTTTCTTTTTTGCTGATAGTAAATCTTTCAAATATCTGGAATCTAGTTATTACGCACTGCTATCGTGAAAATACATTTATTAGCCTCCAAACCCAACCTTAGAGATACTATCTCTAAAGGAAGAGAATAACTATGTCAGGCAAAAAAGTAATCATCACCGGTGTTCCCGGCGTTGGAAAAACCACCGTCATTAACGCCGCATTTGACAAAATCACCGCTGAAGGTGTCAAATACCAGAATCTCAACTTCGGCAGTTTCATGTTCGAAGTTGCTCAGGCCGAAGGTCTGGCCACTGACCGCGACCAGATGAGAAAGCTCAACCGTGTTTCCCAGAAAAGTCTTCAGAAGATTGCTGCAGAAAAGATCGCTGCGATCGAAGGCAACGTGATCATTGATACACACGCATCGGTCAAGACTCCGAATGGATATCTTGCCGGTCTTCCATCATGGGTCGTATCTGCAATCATGCCGGATGTGATCGTTCTTGTTGAGACCGATAATGATCAGATCCTTATTCGAAGACTCTCTGACGAAACGCGTGTCCGTGATATGGAAGGGTCGAAATCTATCGCTGAGCACCAGGAAATGAACCGTGCATTCGCCGCTTCATACTCCATGCTTACTGGATGTACCGTTAAGATCATCACCAATGCAGATTTCCTTTTAGACAAGGCTGTCGATGAACTTGTAGCAACGCTGAGGTAACTGGTCATGGACAGAGCCACATTCAGCAAGAAATACAGTATGTATATAGCTCTTGCTGTAGTTTTTGGCATGATGATGCTTTACGGCTGGCAGGAAGCCCGTCAGGTTATTGCAGGTATTGTAAATATAGTAATAGGTCCTTTTGCGGCACTCGGTCTGCCGTTCTTTGCCCTGGTTCTGATTCTCGCAACCATCACGGGTTTTTACTCTTCACTGATTCAGAAATACACGATGGATTATGAGAAGATGGCTGAAAATCAGGCAAAGACAAAAGATTTCCAGGCAAAGTTCCGGGAAGCTCAGCTTTCGGGTGACGAAAAACTCATCAAGAAGATGCAGGCCCGTCAGCAGGCCATGATGGCCGATCAGATGGAAATGTCCAAAAATCAGTTCAAACCGATGGCATTCATTCTGGTTTTGACGGTGCCGATTTTCTTCTGGCTGATCGAACATATCCCGACTGAGCTTGAGATGCTTGCAGACCCGAGTCTTTCTACAGCGATCATTATCCCGTTCGCCGGTTTATCCACCTACTTTGAAGTCTACCTCGGCTTCTTCCCGCTGTGGATCCTCTGGTATATGCTTTGTTCATTAGTAATGTCCCAGATCATCAGAAAAGCCCTGAATATCGGGGGAATATAAGTGAGGATCACGATCAGCGGGTCGCCTGGTTCAGGCACGACAACTCTTGGTCGTTCAATTTCTGAGAAGTATTCATACAGATATGTATCGGCGGGGGAGGTGTTCCGCGGCCTTGCAAAGGAACGGAATATGGATCTCGCAGCATTTGGTAAAATTGCCGAAAATGATCCGGCAATTGATCTGGAGATCGACGCCCGTCAAAAGGAGATCGGCGAGTCATCGGATGATATAATCCTCGAAGGCCGGCTTGCAGGCTGGATGGTTGAGAATGCTGATCTGAAGATTCTCTTGTATGCATCTCCTGAGTGCCGTTCGATCCGTATCGCTGCACGTGAGGGTCTTACCGAAGAGCAGGCGTTTGAGATGACGGTCGAGCGTGAAGCGTCCGAGGCCGGTCGGTATATGGAGTATTACGAGATCGATATTCTCGATTTCTCTCCGTATGATCTGATACTTAATTCTGAAACATTTAGCGCGGATGAGTTATTTTCTATCGTTAACGGTGTTGTCTCTTTGCTCCTGAAACGCGATTAACTCTTACCTCCAATCTCTTTTTTGTGAGTATTTAGGTCTGAACCTTGATGTTCATTTTTGCTTTCACTCCTTCACCACATCGGAATTAATATCTGGTGACGATCGGCGAGAATATCGTTATGACCGGAATTATTTTTGTAGAAGACGTCATTGAAAAAAAAGAAAAGAGTAATGGTCCGGTAATCAGCAGGGGTGCCCCGCGTACCTAGAACGAAGCGATCAATGCGGTAATGATTCCTGTAAGGAAGATCCCGTCAAAGGTTCCTGCGCCGCCAATGGACAGCATCGATGTTTCCTTCCCGGGAACATCCTTAAGATGCAGGAGATCTGCTCCTATCAGAGTCCCGAGCGTTCCCGCCACAAAGGCGATACCCGCTGCTGGAAGGCCGAACCCTCCACCCAAAATCAAAGCCGCCGCGAGCGTTACGACCGGGCCGACAAAGAACGGTGTGGCAATGCCAATTCCCCTCACCGGTTTTGCAGCGAGATAAACACATATCGTCGTGATTGCGAGAGCTGCAACCATCTTTATGAGATACCAGGGATCATGCGAAATATTGCCAAATGCTCCCATGAATATGATATAGATTGAGATGAGGATCGGTATCACTGCACCCCCGACATTTATTGAGATCCGTGTCCCATGCTTTTCTGAACTGGTGGTATAGGGTTCAGGTTCGAACCGGTCCGTGCGGTACATCTTATCATACATGGAGGGAGCATACTGTCCGGCCGGTTTTCTTGGGGTCGGCTCATCTTTTGGTTTCTGATCTTTTGGCTTCAGAGTTCCAAGAGGAATATTAATAAAACTCCCGACAACGATTGCGATGATCAAAAGGACAATCATCCAGAATCCGAATCCCAGATTTCCAAGAGCAGCTCCGATGAGTCCGAAGAACAACAAAGGGAGGCCAATTACGACAAGGAGGATCAGGGCAAAAAGGACCCAGATCGAAATTGGGCTGAAGATAAGTCTTGACACTGGTATTTTGTTTGTGAGGGCTGATATAAAATCTATCTGGTCATCGTCCAATCGCTATCTTAATATTCTGTCATGTCATATTCATTAAGGTAATTTAGCCCGTTAGTGTAGTGGTCAATCATGGGGGACTCTGGATCCCTCGACAGCAGTTCGAATCTGCTACGGGCTACTTGTTTTTTTTCTGATCGTTAGGTCTCTTTTCAAAATGATCATTGACTAAAAATATCTATCTTAAGGTTCTATTCTATTACATGAAACTACTTCGTGCACCGGATCTTGCACGGGCACATGAACTTGTTATCCGCTATATTCTGGAAAAGGGTACATTGCTGACAACTGAGAATGGAGAGGAAACGGTCGAAACGGACGAGGTATGTCTGTGTATTGACACACCTCTTGCCTCGCCGATGGTCTCACCATGTTCTAGATTTAAGGAAGCTTTTCTGGATGAATATGCCCGAAATCTGATTGAAGGTTCGGATTCGGTGTTTGAATATGATTATCACGGACGACTTTTTGACTGGGGGTGTGGACTCTCGCTGAACGGCGAGATCCATCAGGATCAGATCCAGTATATCATCGATAAATTACAAGAACGTCCTGTCTCCCGTCGCGCCGTCGCGATTACCTGGTGTCCGCCTGTCGATGAAAAACTGGTCGATTGTCCCTGCCTTCAGCTGGTCCAGTGTGTGGTCAGAGAAGGAAAACTGAATATGAAGATCGTTTTCCGAAGTAATGACATGCTCTCGGCAGCCGGGTCAAACATGTTTGCGCTTGCAAAACTTCAGGAATATATGGCAGAAAAAATCGGCGTGGGGGTCGGGACATACACGCACATATCGCTCGTACCTCATGTCTATTACAAGAGAGATGCGGCCGATATTCCGCCGTTCTGTGGAAAAGGGGCACACTTCACCCCGCGCGTTGAGGTATGCCGTGTCTGCGGCGTTTGCCCGAAATCAAAACGGTAACCTTTTTTTTATTCCTCGTCCATAATGCTCCAGAATCCGTCTTTTGGTCCGATGATCAGATGATCCAGCAGTTTGATTCCGAGCAGTTCGCCGGCAGCTTGCATGTCCTTTGTTATCTTCAGGTCCTGCTTGCTTGGATGAAGATTTCCGGATGGATGGTTGTGAATCAGGATCATTGCCGCTGCCCTGTCCAAGATCGCGCCGGCAAACACCTCCCGCGGATGGATTTGTGATTCATTCAGCAGCCCTTTCGTGATAAGTCTGACCTTCAGCACCTCATGAGCTCCGGACAAAGTCACCGCGACAACATTCTCCTGTGTGTCGTATCTGTATTGATGAACAAACGGCAGTACATCTTCTGCTTTGTGAATGACTGTAAGCCGGTGAATCGGCGGAGGAAACCGCCGGGCGAGTTCCAGTGCTGCTATGATCTGGCACGCCTTTGCCTCTCCCATCCCGTTCACCTCACAGAGATTGGAGACCTCTGTTTCGTAGGTCTTGGACATCAAAATCTTTCCGACCTTCTTGCCGATTTGGATCGCATCACATCCGGGGATCCCTCTCCCGATGATTGCCGCCACCAGTTCATCAAGTTCCAGACTTGCAGGGCCCTTGGCAATCAGTTTTTCCCGAGGTTTATCGATATCAGCGGTATTCTTCAGACTCATATGTAATTCTCTTTTGGAAAAGAGCATACATAGTTGTTTCGCATAAATGTTCCTCCTTCCAAATCTTTATCCGATTTTCCGGGCAATAGTAGTGTATGAACACTCAGGATTGTATCGATGGAGCATTTGCCGGAGAATCACAGGCAAACCGTAAGTATAAGTCCTTTTCCGAAGCAGCAGCCGACGAAGGATACGACCATGTAGCAAAACTATTCCGTGCAACGTCTGCGGCTGAAGAGATCCACGCACGCCGGCTTCTCCGTGTCGGCGGCCACATCGGAAGCACGGTTGCCAACCTTGAAGCAGGCCGTGATGGCGAACTTCACGAGACCAATGAGATGTATCCGGAGTTTATTTCCATTGCAGAAAAGGAAGGAAGACAGGATGCAGTTATCACGTTTACTCACGCCATGAAAGCCGAGGCCGTGCACGCAGACCTCTACAAAAAAGCACTTGAGGCAGTAAAAGCAGGCAAAGACTTCAATGTAAAAACCGTCTACCTCTGCCCTGTCTGCGGAAATGTTGAGATCAACAAGACCTCGGAGCGCTGCCCGATCTGCGGCATTCCTGGCGAATCATTCAAAGTGGTCGAGTAAACCCTGGTTTACCCTTTCTCTTTTTAACCCAGAATTTAGTCTCCTTTGCCCTCTCCCTCCCTCTCCTGGATTTTCAGACAATATTAGTCGTTCTTGAGAAAATATTTCGAGATATGCGGTTTGAAAATGTTTCCTCTCCATTATCTTTATCAAATTTCTGCACATAGTAAAATATTATGAACACAGATGACTGTATTCTCAGTGCGTTTTCCGGTGAATCCAGGGTAAACCGCAAATATAACTCCTTTGCTAAAATAGCGGCCGACGAAGGATATGATCACGTTGCAAACCTCTTCCGTGCAACCTCAGCGGCGGAAGAGGTCCACTCACACCGTCTTCTCAGTATCGGAGGATACCTCGGAAACACAGCCGCAAATATTGAGGCCGGCATCATAGCTGAACTCCGTGCGAGCACTGAGAGTTATCCCAAGTTTGTCACGATTGCAGAAAAAGAGGATAGACAGGAAGCAGTTGTCACGTTCACGTATGCTATGAAAGCCGAAGCTGCACACGCAGAACTTTATAAAAAGGCGCTTGAAGCGGTCAAAGCAGGCAAGGACTTCGAGGTAAAAACCATCTACCTCTGCCCGGTCTGCGGAAATGTTGTGATCAATAAGACCCCTGAACGCTGCCCGATCTGCGGAATTCCTGGCGAATCATTCAGGGTAGTTGAGTAAGTCCGATTTACTCTTCTTTTATAACCCAGAATTTATTATCCTTTGCCGTCTCTAATCATATAATGAATATTCCGCAGTATGCAAGGGACCATTTCAGTTTGATACTTGTCGCTCTGATATTTCTTGCAATCCTTGCTGTCTCGTGGAATTATATTTTCCTCTTTATCCTTGCTCTTTCCGTAGCGGTGGTTATTTTGCCGCTGCACAGGAAGATGATTCGACGGATTCCTGCAGCGTTCTCTGCGGGAATCTTAACAACGCTCATTCTTGCGGTAATCATCGGTGTCTGTGTGGGTATTATTGTCGTGGTCAGCTCTGATTTTGAGTATTTCATGTCCATTTTTCAGACCATCATAACCACAATTACTAATATGCTCCATCTGACTGACGGCAGTGAGTTCTCCATAAAAATCGTCGAGGAAATAAAAAGCATACTGCTTACCATGTTTCCAAGCTTTGCCCTGAGCGCAGCACAGATGATTCCGGCAGTCATCATCGATATGATCCTGTTCTATGCTCTGGTTTACCTTTCGATCATTTTGGGGGACAATGTTTGGGCAGATTTCCGTGGGATCGTTCCTGAGAGCTCGATGGAAAATGTTTCTTTGATGGCAAAAAAGACCAAAGATATTCTATTCTCAATTTATATCGTACATGTCTTCATTGCATTCCTGACCTTCTTTTTAGCATATGCGTTTTTCCTGGTGCTCGGATATGGTCACGAGATCTTTTATTCCACAATGTGTGCATTGTTTGCCCTGATCCCTGTCTTAGGTCCTTTGATGGTGATCATCTTTGTCGGCATCTATGCCCTGTGTCTCGGGGATATCCGGGGTGTTATTTTGATCGCGACGCTTGGTTATTTCTTGACCTGTGTCCTGACCGATCTGATCATTCGCCCGAAACTCACCGGGAAACGGGTGAAGATCAGACCGATGCTTATGTTTGTCGGATTTTTTGGCGGAGCTATGGCTATGGGACTATTGGGTTTCGTTCTGGGTCCGGTCCTTTTGATCCTTGGAATAACTGCGTATGAAATCTTCATCAAAGAGGCAAGAAAGAAAAAAGCTGAAGAGTTGACATATGAAAAAATCCAAGTTTGATCCTGAGCAGTATTCCCTCCTTTGGGAGTGCTCAAAGGCGAAGAATTTCACCCGCTGGAACGAGTGGTATGCTGCCCATCTGAAAGAGACCATGTATCTGAGAAGTTCGGATGCATACGGTGCTCATCTTGAGGGCGGAGACCTTGCCTACTGGTTTTTGGAGGGTGCAGATCTCAGATTTGCCAATCTGCAGAAGGCTGATCTCTCTTATTCTTATCTGAAGTCAGCTGATCTTTCAAACGCGAATCTGGCAGGTGCGAATCTCTGGCGGGCCTATTTATCCCGTGCTGCCCTTGACGGTGCCAATCCGGATGCTGCCGTATATGACGGGGCGGGTAAAATAAAGTGTGATCCTGCTCAGGTTGCCCGCCTCAAATCAGGGGTTTCCTGCTGGAATGAGTGGTATGAAAACGAGATATCTAATAAACCCGATGATACCAGGGTCTATGGTGCGTATCTGGAAGAAGCTTCGTTAATGGGTCTGGATTTGTCGGGAGTAAATCTTTCCTATGCTCATTTGGAAGGTGCCGATCTCAGGCATGTAAATCTATCGGGAGCTGATCTTTCCCACGCCCATCTGGAAGGTGCCGATATGTGGAAGGCCGATCTTACCGGCGCTGATCTCCGTTTTGCTGAGCTTGGAGGCGCAAATATGGCTGGTGCCAAAAAAGTAAATGCCCTCTTTTAAACCACCCGGCGAAACCATATATAGTCGAAACAACTGATACGTTAGTATTATGGTAATGGGTTTTAGTGAAAACATCCAGAACTCAATGGAGTATGCAAATCACGCATTCAAATCCTTTGGAAGCTGGTTTGTTCTGATCCTCCTGTATGCAGTAATGTTTGCAGGCACAGTTATGCTGATCCTTGGAACGATCTTTATGCTCGCGACGCTTCTCGCCGTCATGACTCCTGCTTTTTCATCGGCGGTCGATTCTGCTATGATGACGGGTTCGATGATGACCGATCCGGCTTTTGCTATCCTTACTTCGGTTTCGATCGTCTTGTTCATTCTCGGGACCATTGTGACGATACTTGCGGGCATCTTCATCTATGGATTCATGATGAGAGTTTACCGTGGAGGGGAGCTTTCACTGAACAACTGGGGTAAGATGTTTGTTGAGGGTATCCTTGCAATGATCATCCTCTTCATCTACATGATCCCCTACATCGTCATCTCCACCCTTGTGGCCCTCGGTCCGATGGACAACATGGCCTATCTGATCATTGTCGGCATGATCATACCGATCATTATTCTGATCATCTCAATTATGGTCGGCATGATGGGTGTTATCAAATTCGCAAAGGAAGAGAAGTTCGGTGCTGCATTCCACGTAAAGGAACTCTTCAGCCTCATTGCGAATATCGGATGGCTCAGATATCTCGGATACTGGATCCTTCTCGGTCTTATAGTCAGCGTCGCAGAACTCGTTCTTCTGTGTATCCCGTTCGCCGGCTGTATTTTACTTGTTGCAGCCATGCCCTTCATTATGATCGTCACTGCCCGGTTCTTTGCCAATCTCTATGATTCGGCTCTCCCGGCAGTTACGGAATAACTCTCCTTTTTTTTATTTTGTAGATCGACAATCCGGTTATACCAACTCCCGTTCCCGGCTTGGACATCAGGTATTATCAGATTTGAAAACACATACTTACAGACACATCTATAGCAGGTAACAATACATGGAAGAAAAAATACATGAGAAGATTCATTGGGCTGATGCAAAATCCGCGCAGGTTTCAGCCGATGCCCCGCAACTGATCGCAACCGGTATCACTCCATCTGGTCCGATCCACCTCGGAAATATGCGCGAGGTCATGACGGGTGATATGATCTACAAAGCCCTCCTCACACGGGGAGTCGAGGCCGAACTCGTCTACATTGCTGACGATTTCGATCCGCTCAGAAAAGTGTACCCGTTCCTCTCAGATGACTACCAGAAATATATCGGCTGGCCTGTCAGCGATATCCCGTGTCCCTGCGGAAAACACAAAAGCTATGCAGAGCATTTCCTTGATCCGTTCCTCTCGGCAATCGAAGAACTCGACATCCACCCGCGGATCATCCGGACCAGTGAAGCGTACCGCTCTGGAATGTTTACCGAACAAATCAAAGAAGCACTCATCCATGCTGAGGAGATCAAAGAAATCCTCGAACGAGTTTCCGGAAGAAAACTCGAAGAAGGCTGGACTCCGTATTATCCGATCTGCTCATCCTGCGGCACGATTTCACGTGCAGCGATCCTCTCCCATGATATCGAAAACCATATCGTCACCTACAAATGTTCCTGCGGCCACGAAGGCGTTTCCGACTACTCCAAAGGTGAAGGAAAACTCGTCTGGCGTGTTGACTGGCCGATGCGCTGGTCCGTACACGGTGTGACGGTCGAACCATTCGGTAAAGACCACGCCTCGCCCGGAGGATCGTATGATACCGGGAAAATCATCACGAAAGAGATCTACGGCTACAATGCTCCGGTCCCGGTGACGTATGAATGGATCAGCCTGAAAGGAAAAGGCGAGATGCACTCCTCAAAAGGCGTCGTCTTAACGATTCGGGATATGCTTGACATCGTCCCGCCGGAAGTTCTCCGTTTCATGATCGCAAAGACCAAACCCGACAAGACCATCGCGTTTGATCCGGGAATGGGCTTACTCCGTTTGATTGACGAGTATGACAGAGCAGCCGCTGCCGGTGATTCACGCGAGTATGAACTTTCCAAAATCGCCACCCCTCAGACAACGATCCCCTTCCGTCATATGGTGACGGTCGTCCAGATCGCTCGGACCGATGATGCCGTTTTCGATATCCTGAGACGCAGCGGGTATGAGATCATTGACAAAGATGCAGTTCTCGATCAGGCAAACCGTGCCAAGATGTGGCTTGAACGATATGCTCCCGACGACTCCAAGTTTGCCATTGCTGAATCCCTTCCGGAAGTTGCTGCAAACGAAAGGCCCGAGGTCAAAGCTGCCGTCGTTGCCTATGCAAAATCTGTCATTGATGCTGAGTGGAAAGCTGATGTCCTGCACAATGCAGTTTACGGTGCGGCAGAAACTGCCGGTGTTACCGGAAAAGATCTCTTTACCGGCATTTACCGTGCCTTCCTCGGGGCTGACAGAGGTCCGCGTCTTGGCTGGTTCCTGGAAGCACTCGGTCGTGAAGAGACGCTGAAACGTCTCCTTGAGATGTCGTTATAATTATGGCTAAGGACAAACAACCAAGAAATCTCTCTGAAGGCTGCAAACTCTGCTATATCGGGGCAAAGCTTGTCCTTTTTATTACCGGACGGTGTGATCGGGACTGCTGGTATTGTCCTCTTTCCGAGGAGAGAAAGGATCTCGATGTGATCTATGCAAACGATCAGAAGATCACCACTCCTGAAGAGGAGATTCTAGAAGCAGAAATGATGGATGCTCTTGGGACCGGTGTCACGGGAGGAGAACCCCTTCTGGAAATCGAACGGGTCGTTGAGTTCTGCTCGGCGCTCAAAAAACATTTCGGCAAGGATCACCACATTCACCTTTACACCGGCCACGCCCCGACCGAAGAGGATCTCGCCGCTCTTGTCGGGTGTGTTGATGAGATCAGAATGCACCCGCCTCATGAAGTCTGGAAAGATATTCTGAACTCACCGTACGTTCAGTCGATTGAGAATGCAAAACGAATGGGTTTTTCGGTCGGTTTCGAGGTTCCTTCCCTGCAGGGTCTCAGGTATTTCTTCCCGCTTCTTGACTCTCTCGACTTTTTCAACATCAATCAGCTTGAGTGGGGTGATGCCTGTGCTGACAACATGCGTGAGAGAAAACTCGAGACAGAAAATCCTCTCTGTAATGCGATCAAAGGTTCGACGAAATGGGCCGGTGAGATCAATGGTCATCCAAAAGTCCATTACTGTACATCCACCTTCAAGGACTCTGTTCAGCTCCGCGAAAGGCTCAAGCGTATCGCCATGAACTCTGCACGTCCGTTTGATATGATCACCGAGGACGGCACGGTGATGTACGGCTCTATGGAACCAAATGGGGATCTCGAAATGATCCTCCCATGTCTTCGTGCCGGAAGTTATTATGAAGAGATGGAGGACGGGACCATCGAACTCGACTGGCAGCAGATGCGAAAGATCCCCCGCAAGTTTGGCGGTGAGCGGAAAATCATCGAGCGGTATCCCAATAACGGGATGATCGTTGAGGTGATTCCTCAGTGAGTCTCCGGTCTTTTGCAGAGGACCTGTATGTCCACAGGCTTATTCGGCAGTTAACCTATGTCCCGAACCATGTAGCTATCATTCAGGACGGAAATCGGAGATTTGCAAAGGCCCGTGGAAAAGACCCCGCATTCGGGCACCGCGCCGGAGCTGAAATCACTATGAAGGTTTTTGACTGGATGGAGGAGCTTGGGGTCATACACACCACCTTTTATTCTTTTTCCACCGAGAACTTCAAGCGCTCGCCCGAAGAGGTGAATGAGCTTCTGGAACTCTTTATCGAAAAATTCTCGGAGATGATTAAAGACCCGCGGATCTATGACAAAAAAGTGAACATAACCGTGATCGGGGACAGGTCACTTATCAACGATCGGCTTTTGGAAAAGATCCGGGATGTCGAAGAGGCCACGAAGAATCATCACCAGTATTATCTGCATTTTGCCATCGCATACGGCGGGCGAAACGAAATTCTGGAAACAACGAAGTCGATCATCTCAAAGGTCCGTGCCGGCGAGTTATCTCCTGATTCGATCACGCCGGATTGTGTGACCGAACGCATGTATTCTGAAGTGGAGATGCCTCCGGTCGATCTGATCATCCGGACGGCAAATGACAAACGTACCTCGAACTTCCTTCCGTGGCTTGCGAACGGAAATGAAGCGGCCGTTTGTTTTTGTGTACCTCCCTGGCCCGAATTTCGGTATGTGGATATGGTACGTGCTCTCAGGACGTACGATCAGCGTATGAAAGTCTGAGATTATTTTCTTTTCATTCCTCTGAGGATGGTTTTTGCCTCTTCGTCGGCCCGGTAGGATTCGCATATCTTCTGGATCGCTTTGTTATAGGTGACGTTATCTAAGGTGCTGTTTTCCAGATACACATGAGTGATCTCGGGGAACTTTACATAACAGACTGAAACTGCCCAGGCGACTGCCATTTTTACATAATAGCCGTCGTGAGTGATGGTATCGAGCCGCTCCAAAACTGCAGATATGTGTTTTTCATCCACATAATAGGACAGAAGCATCACGACCCCGAACCGAACGAAAAATTCCTTGTTCGAGTCAAGATACGGCTGGATAAACTTCCAGAACGTATCCTGATGTTTTGTGACGATCTTCAGCCCCATCGCGGTTGAATCATTGATTGACCAGTTGTCTATTTTCGGGATAAAATATTTGAGCGCCGCAATTATCTCATCCGGCTGGCCTTTTGCATACCCGATAACAAGACCCTGCAGCATGATCTCTTCAAAGGAGTCATCGGTTGCTTCTTTCAGATATTTCTTCCAGTCGCCTGCGGCAATTCTTTTTGCCAGATCGCGGAGGTCCGGGATTCTTACCCCGATCATATTATCAGCTCCCGGAATGAGACCGCTGGAGAATGTACGGTATTTCGGATCGGCAAGCCGTATAAGTTCCGGTTTTATATCCAAATTATCCGCGTGCTTTCGTGATTGCTTCACCTAATGCTCTCCCTTTTTCGTATGCTGCTTTCAGCACATCTGGTTTGGTCTCTATTTTCTTAATGGTGTCCATATCGTTTTGCAGAAGTTCATCAAAGTATTTCGTGTCGATGATCTGACAGAACGCTTTTACGGTGAGTAAGGGGCCGATGAAAACTTCGGGCGTGTTCATTCCTGAGATGCAGATGAACAAGGTTTTGCGGATCTTTGCGTGTTCAGGAGTGATGAAGGAGTTTTTCCGATGATATTTTGCCATGTAAAACGGCTGACATCTGTCCATGAAGGATTTCAACTGGCCCGGTATCCCGTAGGTCATCACCGGGGTTGCAATAATAATCCCGTCGGCCTCCTTAAGCATAGTAAGATATTTTTCTGCTTCATCCTGAATGGCACAGTGTACTTTATCCATGCAGTGGTAAATCTGTCTGCACCCGGAGAGATTTAGTCGGACAACATCCACTCTTTCAACGCTACATCCGGCTTCCTCTGCGCCGCGAATCGCTTCGGTAAGAAGTTTGTCGGTGTTTCCTCCGAGAACATTACTGCCGAACAAGGCCACGATCTTTTTCGTCATTACTGAATGATATGCCGGGCAATCTATAAGAATGTGCTTCGATACATAGAATAATTACCCTCACAGACAATATTTTGCTGAGTCAAAATGTCATTTGAAGAAAAAAAAGGTACCTGCGGATGTCAGGGGAAAATGAAGGAACTTGAACACAATATCGGGCACGTTCCTGTATTTTTCAAAGAACTAGCCGAATCTGATCCGCTTATTCATGACGCAGTTCTGAAACTGGATAACTATATCTGGTCGGATGGCTCTCTGACGCGGAAAGAGAAAAAACTGATCGCCATCGGCATTGCGGCGGCAATGAGAGATGACCATGCTCTCCGTGCACAGCTTGCCGGAGCACAAATGGTTGGCGTTTCTTTAGATGAGGTCGAAGAGGCATTACGCGTATCATATATGCTTGCGGGCATGCCGTCATATGTTCACGGAAAGTACGTAGCCAAGACTGTTTTTCATGAGTGAGGATCCCCTCACCCATTGATTTTATCTGATTTCAGATCGAATCGTAGGTAATGATTTTCTCACTGCCGCTTGCATTGTCGGCGTTCCTGCTCCTCGCGACATTTCTCTATGCATGCTGGCAGGACCTGAAGACCCGTACGATCTATGCAGTGACCTGGTACCCGGCGGCAGTCGGCTGCGGAGTTTTGGTTCTTTGGTTCTGGGCAGAATCTTTTTTGGCCCCCTGGGCATTGTATGTCTTACTCACATCAGTTTCCATCGCTCTCTTGATGGGTGTATTCACCTATTTCGGTCTTTTTGGGGTTGCCGACGGAAAAGCCCTGATCCTTTTATCACTCGCGGTTCCCGTTACTCCGTTTGTCGCATGGATCTTTCCCTCGCTTGCTCTGTCATCTCTTGTGAACGGTGCGGTTTTTGCGCTGATCGTTCCGGTCGTATTCCTTATTCGGAATCTTGCCTTGAAAAATAAAGCTCCGTTCTGGCTGATGTGTTCGGGAAAACCGGTTCCAGGCGATTCCATCACTGAGTATTTTGGTTTTGTATCCGAGGATATCACCGAGGAGAACGGCGTTATTTCCCGAAAATTTTCCCGTGCACACAGTTCGATCCGTGCTCTCAGAACTCAGTCCGATATGTCGATCCGTAATCTGCGTGAGGATCCGGATACGTATGCCTCAAAACTTGAACTGTATGCAAAAGCCGGAAATGTATGGATTTCCTATGGGGTTCCGTTTATGATCCCGATCACGATCGGGTATGTGTTTGCCCTCTTCGGATTTTCGCTGGTGGATATCCTTCTTGGTATCCTTATTCTGTGAAAAAGCAACTCAGCGGTAAAAAAGAGAAGATCAGAGGAGATTATAGAAGGTGTCTCTCTGATGAAGTGTTCTGCCGATATCTTCACACATCAGTTCCATATCCTCGGGACTGAAATAATCCGATTCATCTCCGCCGCCGGCATCCCTTGAGAGCGAGTCCACAAACATGGTTCCGCCGACATCGTTTCCACCTGCCATTAGACAGAGTTGTGTTACCTTCCTTCCGATTTTTGACCACGGGACCTGAATGTTGTCGAAGTTATCCAGGAAAAGCCGAGATATGGCGATCAATAGAATATCCTCACGTCCGGTCGCGTCATGATTTACGAGACCTGCTCGCTCGAGCGGCGTATTTTTGTGCAGGAATGAGAGCGGCACAAGCTCGGTGAACACACCGGTTTCGTCTTGGACCTCGCGGAGAACCGATAAATGACGTGCTCTCTCCTCTGCTGTTTCCACCGAGCCGTACATTATTGTGGAAGTCGCCCGAAATCCTACGTCTGATGCCTCTTTGATGATTCTGACCCATTCTGAAGTGGAGAGTTTTTTATCACAGATGATGTTTCGGACCCGATCAACGAGAATCTCGGCGGCAGTTCCCTGGACAGAACCTAGTCCGGCAGCTTTCAGGCGGATGAGTGCGTCTTTAGTTGAAATGCCGCTTTGATTTGCTGCAAACAGGATCTCATCCGGACTGCATCCATGCACATGAATGCCGGGGATCTCTTCGTGGAATGTTCGGATCATCTTTTCGTAACTTTCGATAGTGAACCCGGGGTGGATCCCGGAAAGATACGAGACCTCGGTGACCTTTTTTCTGCCGGCGTCTCTGGTGTGTTCCCGAAACTCTTCATCCGTAAAGCAGAACGCTTCGGGATCGGTACTCTTTCGTCCGAACGCACACAACCCGCAGCAGTTTTTACAGATGTTGGTCATGTGGATGTTCATGTTCCGGACATATGTTACGACATCGCCGTTTTTTCGTTCACGAATGATATCAGCGGCTTCTGCGATCTTCCAGATATCCCGGTTTTTTACCGAGAACAGGAATGCTGCTTCATTTTCAGTGAGCCGTGCGCCTCCAAGGACATCATTCAGGATGGTGTTGACGTTCATTTTTTCTTTCCTTTTGATTTGTTGTCTTTGCTCTTCTTCAGTCTTCTGCTGGCGAGTTCAATGATAACTATGATGAGTACGACGACCAGAGCTGATTCAAACAGGTGAAGCGGTATAAAACCGATCAGCGGGATCGCAAACAATGCTTTTCCAACGATCCATTCCTTTTTGACCGGCTGCATCCTCCCGTATTCTGAGAAGATCGCATTCTGATCATACAGTTCGTTGTTGTCTCCTTTGGTAATATATCCTGCATGTGCCGCATCGCCGGTGAATCCGGCTTCTTCGGCCACGGATTCATTGATCCAGGTTATTGCCCGGTGAATGATCGGGGTCACGCCGGTTTGCCCGTTCGGCTGATAGACGATCACATCTCCATATCCTCCAAACGAAATCTTCCCAGCTTCTTCCGCCTCAACCATGATCATGTATCCGCCGTATCTGTTCTCTTCAACAACAAACACGAGGTCGTTGACGTTCAGATTCGGGACCATACTCGGGGATTCAACGGCCACCAGAGCCGGCCATGTTCCGGATACTGCAAACAAAGCACCCCCTATTGCCGCAACAACGATGAAAACAAGCAGGATATCCCTGATAAAATTGATTTTCGGGTCTTTTGATTCAGGTAATTTTGGAATGGAAAGCGACATTGTTGTAGTACCTTATTCATCTATGAAAGGTATAGATGTTTTCCCTTTTGGGATCGGATCAGGTTCCATACCGCCGGCCTCTCGACTGATAATCGCGAAGTGCCCGCAGGAAGTCCACTTTCCGAAATCCGTCCCAGTTGATGTCTGTGAAAAACAACTCCGAGTAAACTGACTGCCAGATCAAAAAATCGGTGAGATGGTTTCCGCCGGTTTTGATCACATAATCCGGGTTTACCTGGAAGGCCAGGTGTTTCTCTATCGTCTCTTCCGTGATATTTGCTGGATCGATTTCCTCTTTTGCGATTTTTATTATCGCATCGGTGATTTCTTCTCTCCCGTTTTTACCAAGGGCGATCAGGATCTCAGGCGTTCCGTTCCCGAATGTCGTGTCATGTTTTGGCGTACTCACACGAACTTTCGTCTTTTCTCCAAGGGATGCGGGTCTCAGCAGCTCCTCAACTTTCCCGGCATCTTTCGTGCTGATGTGAAAAATGATTTTTTTGATATCCGGGAACTCTTTTGCCCAGGTAATTACCTCTCCTACTTTTTTTGAATCGGCAATGACATCTGCATCGCTGAGCATGAAACATATTTCTTTTGGGAACTTCGTAAGATCGCGGGAAATCAGATACTCATAGAGGCGATATATCATGAGGTATTACTCTATTGCTTCTTCAGGCATATCAAATTCGTGTATTCTTCGATTATTCCATATAAGCGGTATGTATTTATATACAGAGATACATAATAAAAAATATGCTTTCACCTTCAGATCTGCGAAAGGAGATTGAGCGAAGACTTCGCAGTTATCTATCCCGTGACAAGTCAGGAATCAGAAAGGCACTGTTGCGTCTGCTTATCCGTGCCAAGTCCATGACTGTTCCACAGATTCATGAGGCACTTTCGACAAAGTTTGATGTAACCTATCATTCCGTGGCATCCATGGTTGGTATCGTTGCCTCGAAACTAGGTATCCTGTCGACCCACAAAATGAAAGACGGCGCACTTGGGGTCTATGAACTCAAGGGTCAGTATGCCGAGCTAGTCGAGCAGGTCGTTGCATCCACCTGAATATATCAGTGGATCCAGTACCAACTTTTTTGAGGATATACTTCCCATCTATATGAAATGGATAACGAGCAGGGTGGTCCTTCCCCTCTTTCCGATATTTTGGTCACGGACGAGGTCATCGCGTACATGGATAAACGCGGCGGGGATTTTCGAATAAGTACTTCGTGCAGCGGTCCGGTCCTGATGCCGGTACGGATACGCCCGGCGAAATCGTCTGATATCCCCCTTCGGGCGGGAGACCATGTGATCTTCATCTCCAAGTATCAGATCCAGTGGATATCCGAGATCAACATGCGCATGGTTCCGCGGCTTCTTTTCGAAGACGGCGATTATGGCTATTGAAGAGCTGGAACATACTGCGGATATCCGCATGCGGATCTCGGCACCTGACCTTTCATCCCTGTTTTCTGAAAGCGGGTCCGCTCTGGCAAAGACTTTGTACGGCGACTATCCTTTTGAGACCCCGACGGTTTCATTTTCCATTGAAGCTGAAGGAAAAGACCGCGAGGAGCTGATCGTTAATTTCCTTTCTGAACTGTTGTTTCTCACAGAAACCGAGTATCTCGTACCGCAGAAGTTTACGCTCACGGTAGGAGACTCTGTTTCCGGCACGGTCGAAGGGGTCCTCTTCGACAGAAAAAAACATGCCGGCGGTACCGGAGTGAAAGGTATCTCCTACTCAGGTCTTTCACTGACCGGAACAAAAACAGGATATGAACTGATAATCATCTTCGACATCTAAACATCATGAACGATCAGATACATAAGATCACAAATAACGAGTGGGAGATCCCCATGGATTTTGTTCCGGGGATGCGGGTCCCCGGACGGTTTTTCCTTTCGGAAAACCTTGCAGAAACTCTTGAAGACGGAGCTCTCACTCAGCTTGCCAATGTGGCAACACTTCCGGGCATCCTGCGGTATTCGCTTGGCATGCCGGATATCCATTGGGGGTATGGCTTTCCTATCGGCGGCGTCGGTGCTTTTGACGCGGAAACCGGGGTCATCTCTCCGGGCGGCGTAGGGTTCGATATCAACTGCGGTGTCCGGATGATCACGACCCCCCTGCACGTTTCCGATATTCCTGATATGAAAGGGATCATCGAGGATCTTTTCACCGCGGTCCCTACCGGGGTCGGTTCAAAGAGTCCGATCCGTTTATCGCAGAACGATCTATCTTCAATGCTGGAAGACGGAGCAAAGAACGCGGTCGAGATGGGATACGGCATGGCAGGCGATATCCCGCGTTGCGAGGAGAACGGGGCGATGGGCGGCGCACAACCGGAACATGTCAGTAAAAAAGCCCGACAGCGGGGCATTCCCCAGTGCGGAACGCTTGGTTCCGGCAATCATTTCCTGGAGATCCAGGTCATCGATGATATCGCTGATGAGGCGACGGCAAAAACGTTCGGCGTCTCAGAAGGGCAGATATGTGTGATGATCCACTGCGGTTCACGGGGTCTTGGGCATCAGGTCTGCACCGATCATCTGCAGATCCTTGAGTCGGCAACGAAAAAATACGGCATAGAACTTCCCGACCGTCAGCTTGCCTGTGCTCCGCTCTCTTCTCCCGAGGGAGAAGCATATTTCGGTGCCATGGCGGCTTCTGCAAATTATGCCTGGGCAAACCGTCAGATCATCACGCATATCGTCAGGGAACTTTTCGTGAAAAAATTCCAGGTCGATTACGAAGAGATGCCTCTCGTGTATGATGTTGCTCACAATGTCGCAAAATGGGAGGAGCACGAGGTCGACGGGCTCCGGCAAAAAGTCTGCGTCCACCGGAAAGGAGCGACCCGGGCTTTTGGTCCGGGCAGGGCCGAGCTCCCTCACGAGTTCCGTGCCTGCGGTCAGCCGGTGATCATCCCCGGAAGTATGGGGACGTCATCCTATCTTCTCGCAGGGACCCAAGGAGCAATGGAAAAAACGTTCGGGAGTACCTGTCACGGATCGGGCAGAGTAAAAAGTCGATCTTCAGCGAAAAAATGTCAGACCGGCGAGGAGGTCGCACATGCCCTTCTCGAGCAGGGAATCATTGTTCGGGCGCCGAATCAGGCGGCTATCGCAGAAGAGGCGCCCGATGTGTATAAATCCAGCAGCGAGGTCGTTCAGACCGTTCATGATGCCGGGATCTCCCGGATCGTCGCACGCCTGAGGCCGCTTGGAGTGATCAAAGGATGACCGTTGCCGTATTCTGGGATACGAAGATGACGTTTCACCGTCTCGTCGAAGATTCGGCCTGCCCGTGTGAAGCAGTCACCCCGCTTCTGCTTTCGGCACCGTTCTACCGTGGAAAATACTCAGGTGTCATTATCCCGACCGGGTTTGGCAATATGTCGTACTCAAAACTCCTTCCTGCACTCCGGGCATGTTCAGAGCGGATCGAACGGTATCTTGAAGCGGGGGGCAAACTCCTCGTTTTTGGAGCGGCCGATGCTTCACCAAATAGATATGACTGGCTCCCGGTGGACGTGGAATATCATTATGCATTTGGTGAACACTGCCTCGATGTCGATACTTCCTCACCTTGGTCATCTATATTTGACGGGTATGACACAACGAAGTTTGCTGCCGACGGCTGGTTTGAAACATATGAGGGAACTCCTCTTGCTACTGCAGAGAATGGATTCCCTGTTTTGGTCGAATGTCCTGTGGGAAAAGGCACGCTTCTTCTTGCAAGCACTCACGAGTATCCGAGCGATGCGTTTCTGAAGAAATTTTCCGAAGGAGAGTCCATCCCTTTCTAACTGCAAATATATTGGTCTTCAAACGAAATCTTATTCTTTTCATATGGCATAACAAGTCATATCCATTTCGGAGTCAAAACCTCATGAAAAACATAATATTTGATCTTCTGCATATTTTGGACGAAGCCGGAATTGACCAACCGGTTGCCGGAAACGTCATCAGTGAACGTCTGGGAATATCCCGTACCGCTGTCTGGAAATATGTCCATCTTTTGCGTGAGGTTGGATATGTTATAGATGCCTCGCCAAAAACCGGCTATACTCTCCGAAAACGTACTTGGCTCTTACTTCCATATGAGGTGAAGAGATATCTGAAGACCAAGGTCATCGGTCAGGATATGCATCATTTCGAACAGGTGCCTTCAACAAATGCTCTCGCCCGTCAGATGATGCATGAGGTCGGGGACGAAGTTCAGCCCGGAACTGTTCTTATCGCAGAACAGCAGACCGGCGGTCTTGGTCGTATGAACCGCGTGTGGATGTCGCCAGCAGGAGGTATCTGGGCGACGATCGTGGTGATGCCAAAACTACACGTCGATCAGACCTTCCTTATTATGATGGCGTCCTCCATATCACTTGCCCGTGCGATCCGTCACGAGTTTGAACTCTCTGCCCTGATCCAGTGGCCGAATGATGTGTTCATCGGCGATAAAAAGGTTGCTGGAACCACTATGGAACTTACCGCGGATGAGGATATCATCCGTTACTGTCTGGTTGGGATCGGTGTTGATGTGAATGTTTCCGTCGAAAAAGTTATGCCGAATCTTTCCAATTTCGTAACATCTCTCTCGGACGAGCTTGGCCATGATGTGGACCGAGCCCAGTTCTTTGCCGTGTTCTTAAAGGAGTTCGAACGCCGGTATGAGATGATCCTGAAAGGCGAGAAGGAATCGCTCTTCCGGGAGTGGAGAAGCCTTTCCCGTACGCTGCACCGCAGGGTCAGGGTCCGGACGATCAGGGAAAGCTTCGAAGGAGAGGCACTTGATGTCGATGAACACGGTGCTTTGATCATTCATAAAGATAATGGTGAAGTTGAACGCGTGATTGCGGGCGACTGCTATCTTATCTGATCCTTTTTTATTGTTAACCGCCATAATATATTTGGTTAACAATGTACGGAAACGAGAAACGTTCGAGTCTTATTATTTATTCTGCGGTGTTTGTGGCATTGATCACGGTCGGCGGCTGGATATCTATCCCGTTTATCGTTCCGTTCACTCTTCAGACACTTTTTGTTTTGCTTGCGGCATCAGTGATGAAAAAATACGCGGTGATCCCGGCAGCTTTGTATGTGTTGTTTGGAACGCTTGGTCTCCCGCTTTTTCACAACGGCACTGCCGGGATCGGGATTCTGTTTGGTCCGACCGGCGGGTTTTTGATCGGTTTCATTCTGATGGCGTTCATTGCAGGCATGTTCTTTTCGAAAAAAACCCTGTCTGCCGATATAACCGGGCTTGTTCTCGCAACTCTTCTCAGTTATATCTTTGGCGCCGGATGGTTCATGATCTCGTCGGGAGCTACGCTTCCGGCTGCATTGATCACCTGTGTGGTCCCGTTTATTGCCGGCGATGTCATAAAAATCACAGCGGCGGAACTGGTGACGCTCCGTCTTCGAAAAAGTGAGGGATCTGCTCTTGATCCAGATCGATGATCTCCGTCACGGCGTTTTGGATATCCCTTCTCTTGTGATCCTGCCTGGACTAACGGTGGTCTCCGGAAAAAACGGGGCCGGGAAGACCACGCTCCTGAAGATCTGTTCGGGACTTATTTTGCCGACAATGGGCTCGGTGAGTATTGACGGTCTTTCTCCTCGTTTGCAGAATGTCGACTACGTGAGCGAGTTTCCCGACCGTCATCTGCTGTTTCCGATCGTCTATGACGAGATCTCCTCCCCCCTTCGGTTTGCCGGAATCCCGCAGGCGGAGATCGAGGAAAAAGTTTTGAAAACAGCAGAGGGGGCGGGTATAACACATCTTCTCAAGAGAGAATGCAGGACACTCTCCGGCGGAGAGAAGATGCTCGTTGGGATAACGGCGGCGATCATTCATGATCCGGTCCTTCTTGTTCTTGATGAGCCGGATTCCCATCTGGATCCGGAAACCGTTGAAGATCTTCTCTCGTTTATTTCTTCGAGGAATATTTCGTATGTGATGTGGAGTTCGCATTCCACGGCGCTCAGACGTAAAGCGGATTTTGAGGTGAGGTTATGAGGATCGTTCTTGATGATGTTCACCTTCATGCAGGTACGTTTTCTCTGACGGCAGACACCGTTTTCGAGGAGGGGGTCCATATGATATCCGGTAGGGTGGGTTCAGGCAAATCCACGCTTGGCTCGGCTCTTGCGGGCTTATCCAAGGTAGAATCCGGACAAATCAGTTTTGAAGGATGCGGTTCGCCGGTTCTTTTGATGCAGTTTCCCGAGTATCAGGTGACGGGCGCGACGATTTTGCGTGAGATATCCTCATGGGGCGTTTCCCGTGAGGATCCGATTTTCTCCCGTTTCGATGTGGAGATACGGGACCGGGATCCGTTCACGCTTTCTCGCGGAGAACTGAAACGGCTGATGCTCGCCTGTGTTTTTGCGAAAGATCCGGATGTTCTTGTTCTCGATGAGCCGTATGCTTCGCTTGATCAGTCGGCGAAAGAGGTTTTGACCGGTCTGATAGAGAGCCGCCGCGGGATAACGGTCGTCTTTTCCCATGAGACGGAGTATGCGCCGAAGAATTCCCGGAAGTGGAAGATACACAACGGAGGGCTGCACTGTGAGTGATATCAGATTTCGGCTTCTTACGCTTGTGCTTCTTTCGGTCCTTTCCTTTGTGAGTCTGTTTGGAGCGGCGGCGGTTTTCTGCTGGTGGATCGTCTTTGGTGCGAAGACGACGTTTGCAAAAAATTCCTGGAAAGTGGTGATCCCGGTATCGATATTTGTCGGTCTGTTTCCCTCGGTCGTTTTGTATTTTACCGGCGGGGATGTTTTTTACGGAGCAAAGATCTTCGTTCTCGTTCTGCTTGCCTTCTGGTTTTCGGCTTCGCTCCTCTCCGGCGAGCTGATGAGTTTCTTTGTCTGGGTTTTTGGTCAGGGAAGCGGTTTTGATCTGGGGATGGCTGCCGAGTTTTCCGTTCAGGCGATCAGCGAGATCCGTGAAGATTTTCTGCATATGTGGTCTGCACTCAGGATCAAGGGGCAGAAGTTTTCCGTTTTGGCCATTCCCTCTCTTGCGGCAGGTCTGCTTATACTTTCGTTGAGGAGGGCTGGCGTCCAGTCATCACTTCTGGCAAGACGGGGGTATATCTCGGGCGGGACGTATGTCCCGGTGTTTTCGCCTGCTGTGTTTGATTTTCTGATGCTTGGAAGTGCGGTTTTTCTGTATGGCGTGCTACTGGTTTGAGATGTGGGGGCATACCTGTCTACTCGCAAGGCAAAGACTTGGTCGCAAATCAAAGATTTGCTCCGCTGAGGTCGGCCGCTTCGCGCTCACCCCGCCTCAGCTAAGGCCGCCCCTCCGGGTCAGCCCGCCACACAAACAAATTTTATCCCAGGGAACCTACAATGAATCATGGATAAAATTAAGGACGATGGCGTTAGTCCGGTTATTGCAACTATACTCCTTATCGCTCTTTCCGTTGTTCTTATATCCCTTGTCAGTATCGCCATAATGGCGGGGATCGGCTCTTTTGTACCGGCTGAGAATAAAGTGGTCGGGTTTACTGTTTCGGTGAATGCCACAAATAATACTGCTCTTGTAACGCCGGTCTCAGGAAATGATCTGCCATTTATGGAGTCGTATCGTGTGTACACCAATCATGGGCACTGGGATAGTCCAAATGCGGGAAGTATTACCGTTACGGATTTTAATTCGACTGTACACTATGTGAATATCGTCGGCAATTTTTCCGATAGGGTGACCGCACTGGTTTTCAGCGGGAAGGTCGTTATTGAAGGCGGGGTGATCGTGGTCGAACCGGTGGTGAGTCCGTATTATGTGGTCGGGAATGACGGATACAATACAACGTTTGAGTTTGTTGACTCAATCAATGATTGGTACAACAAATTCTACAATAACGCTTCTCCAGGTGATCCTAATTATGAGGTGGTGGTCGTAGTTGATCCACACAACGACAAAGACTTTACCTTCTTTAATGAACTCCCAATTATTGTTGGAAACCAGCCGATCGAGTTTTCCGCGTCAAACATCGAAACCCTCAGCGATGGCAATGTCAAAATCCTTATTGAAGAAGGAGGGAATATTGTGCGTGCCCCTGGATATTATGATGCATTATTACAGATAGGTAACGTCAGCGATCTCGGGACAACAATGGTCACTATTGAAAAAAAGCAAGGCGATCCATTTACGTTTAATGGGAGTAATATCGATGGTGTTACCTCTCCTCTTATTATAGTCTCACCCCAAGGTCGTTTGGTCGTTCAAAAAGATGCGACTCTTGTTGTGGAAAATAATATGAACCTATATGGAGATGGATTTGGCGGAGGTATATTTGTCGATGATGGTGGTGAATTGGATATAAGTGGTACATTAAGAGTTATTTCCAATTCTGCAAATTACGGCGGCGGAATTTACAAAGCACGATGGGGCATTGTCGCAACTCCGGGTACTGGGACTATTTTATACTCGGGAAACACTGCAGTGATAGCAGGTCCTAATATCTACAATGAACCATAATCTCTCCTTCCGTGCAATCGGTTTTCCAAGGGACTACTTTTTTAACTCTTCCCTCCAAAATAATAAAGGTTTAGATAACTCGTATGAGCAGGGAGAACACCATGAAAAAACTCAATATTACCGACACAACGCTCCGTGACGCTCATCAGTCACTAGCGGCAACGCGTATGCGAACCGAAGATATGCTCGGTCTTGCCCGCGAGATGGAAAAAGCCGGATTTTGGTCCGTAGAAGCGTGGGGCGGGGCAACCTTTGACACCTGTATCAGATACTTAAACGACGATCCCTGGAATCGTCTCAGAACGCTTCGCGAAATATTTGTCAAGACCCCGATCCAGATGCTTCTGCGCGGGCAAAATCTTGTTGGATATCGTCACTACCCCGATGATGTCGTTGACAAATTCGTCTCCTCCGCATCAGAAAACGGGGTCCGTGTCTTTCGGGTCTTTGACGCACTGAACGATATCAG
This sequence comes from Methanocorpusculum sp., assembly GCF_030655665.1. Lineage (NCBI taxonomy): Archaea > Methanobacteriati > Methanobacteriota > Methanomicrobia > Methanomicrobiales > Methanocorpusculaceae > Methanocorpusculum > Methanocorpusculum sp. The sequence goes on from NZ_JAUSPQ010000006.1 coordinate 224,570, forward strand.
AAACATGCAGAGGTCCATGACCGCTGTCATCGACACCGGAAATCACCTGCAGGGCACTATATCCTATACGACCAGCCCTGTCCACAGCATCGAAGGTTTCGTTACAATGGCTGAGGAACTCTACGCCCTTGGCTGCAACTCGATATGTATCAAAGATATGGCAGGACTCATCATGCCTGAGTCTGCCCGTGAACTGATCACCGGCATCAAAGAACGGCTCGACATCCCTGTCTGTCTTCACAGCCACTCGACAAGCGGCATTGCCCCCATGAGTTATCAGGCGGCGATCGAAGCAGGCGTCGATATCCTGGACACCGCCATGTCCCCCTTTGCAGGCGGAACAAGTCAGCCCGCAACAGAAAGTATCGTGGCATCCCTCATTGGAACGCCCCGTGACACGAACATCTCCCTCTCGACTCTCCGTTCGATCAAAGTCGCAGCGGCAAACATCAGAGGAAAATATGACTGCCTGATCGATCCGATCAGTGTCAGGATCGACAGCGATGTTCTGATCTATCAGCTCCCCGGCGGTATGATCTCCAACCTTGTCTCCCAGCTGAAAGAGCAGAATGCTCTCGACAAAATGGAAGAGGTCCTTCTCGAGATCCCCAAGGTCAGAGATGATCTTGGATTCCCGCCGCTTGTAACGCCGACCTCCCAGATCGTCGGTACCCAGGCTGTTTTAAACGTTTTAATGGGCGGACGCTACAAGACCGTCACGAACGAAGTCCGCGATTATCTCAAAGGACTCTATGGAAAGAGCCCGAAACCGCTCGATGATGCTCTCGTAACCTCGATCATCGGCGATGTTCCGCGTATCTCCTGCCGCCCGGCAGATACGCTTGAACCGATCTACGATAAAATGAAAGCCGACGCCGAAGCTCAGGGACTCATCAAAAAAGAAGAGGATGTCCTCACCTACATCCTCTATCCTGCCATCGCTCCGGCATTCCTGAAAGGCGAAAAGACAGCCGAAGCATTCCCGGTGATCCCGACCTCTGTCGGAGGCATGGCGCCTACGGATTATGACATCCCCAGATCCATGGAAGTCGAAGTCGACGGTGAGATATTTGCTGTGCGGATCCTCTCTGTTGAAGGAGAAGCTATTGTCAGCTCCGGAAAACCGACCGAGACCCGTCACCGCGGCGATGTTCCCGGCGGCGTGAAGAGCAGTATCCAGGGCATGGTCCTTGACATCAAAGTTCAGGCAGGTCAGAAAGTATCTGCAGGTGAGACCCTCCTCGTTCTCGAAGCAATGAAAATGGAGAACCCCATCGTCAGTCCGATCGACGGAACGGTCACCGAAATTTTCGTCGAGAACGGAGCAGTCGTCCAGAGCGGCGATGTGTTAGTGGTGGTGCAATGAGTAAAAACGAATACTTTGACAAAGTATTAGTTGCAAACCGGGGAGAGATCGCCATCCGCGTTATGCGTGCATGCCGGGAAATGGGCATCGAAACGGTCGCAGTTTACTCAGAAGCCGATGCAAACGCATTACACGTGAAGTACGCCGATGAGGCTTTTCTCATCGGAGCTGCTCACCCGACGAAAAGCTACCTCAATATGGACAGGATCCTCGAGGTCGCCGAAATGGCCGGAGCCGACGCGATCCACCCGGGATACGGGTTTCTTGCAGAAAAAGCAGCCTTTTCCGGTGCGGTGACAAAAGCAGGTTTCACCTTTATCGGTCCATCTGAAGCAACCATCAAAATGATGGGTTCGAAGCTCGATTCCAAGCAGGCGATGCATGACGTCGGGGTCCCGGTCCTTCCCTGGACCAAGAGTACCGACCATGACGAGGCAAAAGCATTTGCCGAATCGATCGGTTACCCGGTTATCGTGAAAGCGTCCGCCGGCGGAGGGGGTATCGGTATGACGATCGTCAACAACGAGACCGAACTCGACGAAGCGATCGCAAAATCCAGCAGGACAGCGGCTTCCGCTTTCGGCGATTCCACGGTCTTCATCGAAAAGTATCTGGCAAAGCCCAGACACATCGAGGTCCAGATCTTCGCTGATGGAAAAGGGGATGTGATCCACATGTTTGAGCGTGAGTGTTCTATTCAGAGACGTCACCAGAAACTCATCGAAGAGTCGCCATGCCCCATCATGACCGATGAACTCCGCGAAAGAATGACCCAGTCTGCGATCACCGTTGCAAAAACCTGTAATTATGAAAATGCCGGGACCGTTGAGTTCCTGTATGATTCGGGGAACTATTATTTCATGGAGATGAACACCCGTCTGCAGGTCGAACACACCGTGACCGAGCTGATCACCGGCCTCGATCTGGTCAGAATGCAGATCAAGGTCGCAGCCGGCGAACCTCTTCCCTATGCTCAGGACCAGGTCACCTGCAGGGGACATGCGATCGAGTGCCGTGTGAACGCCGAGGATCCGATGAACAACTTCCAGGCGGATGCAGGAAAGATCAGCCGTTACCGGTCCCCCGGTGGTCCGGGTATCAGGATCGACAGCTGCATCCATGCAGGATACTCGATCCCGCCGCTGTATGACTCGATGATCGCAAAACTTTGTGCGAGAGCAATGACCCGTGAGGAGACCGTCGCGAGAATGCGTCGTGCACTCACTGAATACGTCATCATCGGCGTGAAGACGACACTTCCGCTCCATTATGCAGTGATGAACAATCCGGAGTTTATCGCAGGAAATACCCACACGCATTTCCTTCAGGATCCGGAAATCACCCGGTCTCTTACGAGATATATGCGTGAAAGCGAGACCCGTATGAATCAGCTCGGAGATTCCCTCCGTCAGGGAAAAGAAAAAACCATCGCGGTCACCGCGGCAGTCAGCGCTTATATGAGTGCTCTTGCAGCAAAGAACGGCCAGAAAAAAGAATAATTTTTTTATTTTTATTTTTCTTGTTTGCGATACCCTTCCATCATCAGGGTCGCGATATTTTTTACCGGCAGTCCGGTCACCTGATTAAGATGGAATTCGCAGAACGGACAGACCGTCACGATGTAATCGGCACCGGTCTTTTTTACCATCTCTGCGCGAACTGCTCCGATCTTTGCCGCTTCTTCAGGCTGACCGGATTTCACGCCGCCGCCTGCTCCGCAGCATCTCGCAGGCATCTCCACGAACTTTTCGGCGACCGAGTTCAAAAGGATCCTGGGTTGTTCTGAGATACCCTGTCCCCTGAGCAAGTGGCACGGATCGTGATAGGTGTAGGTCCCTTCAACCTTTGCAGGAGCAACAAATCCGATCTCGCAGAGGAACTCGGTGATGTCGACGACCCTGAACGGGGTTTCATAATCGTTTTTCAGCGTCGATCCGCATCCTGCGCAGATGGTGAGGACGGTGTCAACGCCTGCGTTGACAAACGCATCGATGTTTCGTTTCTGCAGTTCGGGAACGAATCCCGAGAGTCCTGTTCTGATCAGCGGCGAGCTGCAGCAGACCTGATCTTTTGGAATGATCACTCTGACTCCGTTTTTGCGGAGAAGGTCCATGGTGTCCAATGCAGGCTGGATGACTCGTCCGTTGAACATGCATCCGACGAAAAATCCGACTGTGGCCCGGATCTCGCCTTCAGGTTCGATGACATCCGGTACCCGTTCGAGGAATGTCGGCTCCTTTCGCTCGACCGAGCGGCCGGTTTTTTCAATCAGAGAAGCAAGGGCTTTGTGTGCCGGGAGGGAGAGCCCTCTCTTTGCCGCTTCGGCCCGGAGTTTTTCAATAGCTTTCCTTGGCGTTTCGATCTCTTTTGGACAGACCTCGACACATTTATGACAGGTCGTGCAGGAAAAGAGTCCCTTGTCGATCGCTTCAAGGATCCGGTCCCCTTTGTCCCGCGGATCGAGATTAAGTCTCTGCTCCTGGCGCATGATCGTCGGACCTTTGTAATCCGAGGCGGAGATCGCGGGACAGGAGGAGATACAGGAGTAGCATTCGATGCATTCCCGGAGAGGTTTTATCTCCTCGATCTCCTCCTGTGTAACAGGAGAACAGTCGCATCCGTTGTTCATCCAGGCGATCTGTGCCATGATCGGGGCAATGTCGACGACCAGGTCTCTGATCCTCGGCAGCTCGAGGGGTTCGATGATATCGCCTTCGCGGGCTTCCTGCATGCAGGCAAGGACCGGTTCGCCGTTCACGCGAACCGCACATGAACCGCACTGCCCGCCCCGACAGCAGTGTCGGTAGGCAAAGCCTGGATCGATCGTATCTCTGACGGCATCCAGAACATTGAGTACGCGTGCAGCTTTTTTGACACTGACCTCATACTCAACAAATTTGGGAGGTTCTCCGGTGTCCGGATCGAAACGGGAGATGGTTACTTTCATAGTTTTTCCTCCAGGATCTCAATGCCTGATTTGCCTTTGACAAAGAATGTGTGCCCAAACGGCGAGGTCTCGTTCGTCCAGGTCTGTTTCACATCGGTCCGGGTGTGGGCTCCTCTGGATTCTCTTCTGAGGAGCGCTCCTTCGATAACGAGCTGTGCGACAAGCAGCATATTTTCTGTGATAACTGCATCGGGAAGTTCACGCGGGCTGTCGATTTTCAGCGGAGTGTTCTGCAGTTTTCGGATATCCCGTTCAGCGACCCTGAGGTCCAGCTCGTTTCGGTAGATCCCGACATTGTTCCACATCGTTGTTTTCATGGACCGTCGGACGTCAGCGGTTTTTGTCGAGCCGTTATAATATGACGCAAGTTTTTCTTCTGCTGCCTTTATTTGATTCTTGTCGACATTTTTGGCAGTCCGTTCGGTTTTGCCTGCCGCGATCCCTGCCCTTCTTCCAAACACCTGGGTGTCGGCGAGAGCGTTTCCTCCAAGGCGGTTTCCTCCGTGAACTCCCCCGGTCACTTCTCCTGCTGCATAGAGATGGGGCACTGTTGTTTTTGCGTCAGGTGTGATCATTATCCCTCCCATGAAGTGGTGGGCTGTCGGTGCGACCTCCATTGGTTCGTTTCTGATATCCACGCCGAACTGCAGGAACTGATTCAGCATGATGGGAAGGCGTGTCTCGATATGTTCACGCGGGAGATGACTCACATCCAGCCAGACACCTCCGTGAGGAGTGCCCCGTCCCTCAAGAACTTCGGTGGCGATTCCTCTCGCAACGACGTCGCGTGTAGAAAGTTCCATGCGTGCCGGATCATATTTCGTCATGAACCGTTCGCCAAGTGCGTTTTTCAGGATGCCCCCCTCTCCTCTGACTGCTTCGGTGATCAGCCGTCCGCGGGAATCGTAAGGGGTCACGGCGCCGGTCGGGTGGAACTGGACTTGTTCCATATCGATGAGCTGCGCTCCGGCTTTGTACCCAAGTGCGTATCCGTCCCCGGTCCCTGCGGTCGAGTTGGTCGTCGTGTCATAGACCTGGCCTGCTCCTCCAGTCGCGAGGATCACTGCATCGGCCGTGATGACCCCGAGCTCTCCTTCACGATCACAGGTTATCGCGCCGTTCACCCGCTCGCCGTCATAAAGCAGGTCAAGGACCGTCACTTCATTTTCGATCTGGACCGATGAACCCCTGAGTTTTTCAAGCAGGGTCATCACCAGTTCGTGACCCGTGTGGTCACCGGCATAACAGGTCCTGGCACACCGCTGTCCGCCAAAAGGCCGCTGAGCTATCGTATTATCTTTTGCCAGATCGAAGACGGCACCCCAGGAAAACAGATCACGTATTCTGTTCGGAGCTTCTGCGGCGAGAGTCTCTACAAGCGACTCATCGTTCAAAAATGCCCCGCCTCTCATCGTATCTTCGAAATGGGTCTGTATCGAATCTTCTTCGTTCAACACTGCATTGAATCCGCCTTCTGCCATGACGGTACACCCGCCTTTGCCGGTGATCGTTTTTGAGACGATGATGGTCTCGCCAAACGTTTCCGCTTCAACGGCGGCACGTATTCCTGCGCCGCCTGAACCTATGACCAGTACATGACAGTCTGTTTTGTTTTCGATGCCCATTTCGAATCCTTTAGTATATTTATAGGAAGAGGGAGGGGATAAAAGCAAGGGAAAAGGAAAGTTATACCTCGAGAATCGTCTCTCCTTCCGGTGTCGTATAATATTTTATCACGGTCCCGTCGGGTTCAGTGGCGGTATACCGGATGTTTCCTTCGGAATCGGTAAACCAGACCGTTTTTGATCCGTCGATGAAAAGGATAGACCCCTCGGTCTCATCTCCTGTGAGGATATTTCCATCTTTATCGGTATATGGTGAATTTTCATCCGGCTGTGCCACGCATCCGGCTGAAAGGATCAGCAGCAAAAGGATCATTCCGGCGATCAATATTTTCTTCATGAAAGAGTGTTGGTCCGAATAATTGATATCCTTTGTTCCCAATCCCGCAGAGTATATCTCTTGCTACGACCCATAATCTACACAACTATTCAAAGGTGCTATCAATAATATGCGGCTCGTAATGAAATTCGGTGGAACATCGGTTGGTGATGCAGAGTGTATCGCGAAAGTCGTTGATCTCATCAAAAAATCCCGTGAGGAAGGTAATGAAATCGCTGTCGTAGTTTCAGCAATGACGAAAGTCACCGACCAGATAATCACGGAGGCTGAAGGGATCATCAGCTGTACTGACAAGAATAATCTGGATACGTTCATCAATGACCTCAGAAACCGGCATATTACGGCACTTCGTGTTGTGGCTCCGGATTATATCGATGAAGTCACCGCTCACATCAACGTAAGACTTGAGCGGCTCAGAAATATCCTCATCGCTGTCAACCATCTTAGAGAACTCACGCCGCGTTCCCGGGATTACATCATCTCCTTTGGTGAAAAACTCTCTGCACCGATCGTTTCTGCGGCGCTTCGTCAGGCAGGTATCCCGTCATTTCAGATAAGCGGCTGTGATGCAGGAATTCTTACAGACGGTGTTCACGGCGGAGCTACTGCGCTTCCGGAAAGCTACCCAAGGATCATGGAGCGTATCGGATCAAAGCTTAGAGCTCAGGTCCCGGTCATTCAGGGATTCACCGGTTGTTCCGGTGAGGGCGCAGTTACCACTCTCGGCCGCAGCGGATCGGACTACTCCGGAGCGATCATCGGAGCAGGTATCGATGCTGAAGAGATCATTATCTGGACCGATGTGGACGGTGTTATGACCACGGATCCCCGGCTCATTCCCGAGGCACGCGTCATCGATTCACTGTCGTTCCTGGAAATGATGGAGATGTCCTACTTTGGTGCAAAAGTCATCCATCCGCGTGCTCTTCTCCCGGCAATGGAGAAAAACATCCCGGTCTATGTCAAGAACACCTTTAACCCGACACACCCCGGAACCGTTGTTATCAGAGAAAGCCATGCCGACAAACGCATCGTCAAAGCCGTTTCACTCATCAAAAACAGCTGCATGATAAGTATCAGCGGATTTGCGGCCGGCAGACCCGGAGTGGCAGGCGAAATATTCACCTCTCTTGCGGCAGCAGGCGTGAACGTGATGCTCATCAGTCAGGGTTCATCTGAGATGAACATCTCGCTGATCATCACCGAAGAACAGGTAAATGCTGCAAATAAGGCTCTTATCCAGATCAAAAACAAAGGACTGATCCGTGAGTACACGTTTGCCAAGGATGTGAACGTCGTTTCGGTCGTTGGTGCGGGAATGGCGGGGACCCCCGGAACTCTCTACCGGATCTTCCATGGACTCGGTGTCGCAAAGATCAATGTGATGATGATCTCCCAGGGTTCGGAAGTGAACGTTTCGTTTGTGGTAAAGGAAACGGACGGGATCCGTGCAGTAAGAGCGATCCACGAGGAGTATGATCTCGAAAAGGAGGAAGCATGACAAAGAAGTATTCGTATAAAGAGGCCGGGGTCGATATCAACCTTGAGGCCGACGGGGTAAAAGCCCTGATCCATCAACTGAGCTACAAACGCAGTGGTGAGCATGGAATGGTCGGCGATGTCGGTCACTTTGCCGGGATGATCGATTTCGGCAGCAAGGTCCTTTCCTTGTGTACTGACGGTGTCGGAACCAAGATGCGGATCGCTGACGATCTTCAGGATTGGACAACGGTCGGTATCGACTGTATGGCGATGAATGTGAACGACATGTATGTCATGAACATCGAACCGATCGCGTTCGTCGATTACATCGCGACCGAGGGTATCAAAACCGAGCAGATGATCCAGATCGGTGTCGGTCTCAACGAAGGAGCACGTCTTTCCAACATCAATATTGTCGGCGGCGAGACTGCTACGCTGAAGGGAATGATCAATGGACTTGACCTTGCAGGCACCTGTCTCGGTGTTCAGGACAAGGATAAGGTCGTCACGGGCGAAAAAGTTGCACCCGGCGATATCATTATTGGTGTCGCAAGCACCGGCGTTCACTCAAACGGGTACACGCTTGCACGCCAGGTCGCTGAAGAAAACGGAGGCTATGCAACCGTTCTTCCGTCCGGCAGAACCGTCGGCGAAGCATTGCTTGTTCCAACAAGGATCTACTCTGAGGTCCTTGATGTCTGCAGCAAAGCAGTCGTACACGGCATGTGTCACGTGACCGGCGGCGGTCTGCTGAACTTCCTTCGGATCTCCAATTACGGTTTTGCGGTCGAAGACCCACTTCCGGTTCCGGAGATCTTAGCATGGATCACCGAGAAGGGCGCTCTTGAGATGAACGAACTCTACCGTACCTTCAATATGGGTATGGGCTTTGCGTTCATCGTGCCAAAAGAGAGCGTGGAGACCGTTCTTTCCATGGTCGAAGGGGCAAAAGTCGTCGGCCGTGTGATCGAAGATCACAAAGTCACGCTCAAGGGCGTAGAAATCACCTAATTTTTATCTTTTTATAGGGCGTACCTGTTGCCCATCCAAAAGTATATTTACCGATTAAGCAATTCTAAATACCTCATTACCAAGCCTAATAAGCGCCAACATAGTATCCTTTGTCCCTGCATTAAACGTTGAATAAGAATCATCTGGTTCGAACAGTTTCCCATCTTCATCCCCAAAGTAGATCTTTCTCTCAAATAGATCTGTATTGGGATATAATCCATATTTTTGAATATCATAACAAAGATTATGAATATCTTTATCAGACAATGTAAATGCAGGATAAAATACGATTGAATAACCTGCAGATTTTACCTCATTGATAATTTCATCAGGAGATTTATTAATTTGTTTCGCAACTGAGTATATTGAGTTGATTGTTACAGATTTGCTCCTTTCAACATCTTTGGCTGCTTTTGAGATTAATTCATCCGGAAACAGACTACAATCATCACCATTATAGAATAAATCATGAATCTTTCGCGTCATTTTGGCAGATTGCTGAAATTTAATACATCTCCAGTTAAGTTTCCAGGATCTTGGTTGTGATGTAATCATCTCCTGAAATGTGGCTGCTATGGTGTTTTGTTTGGATTCATCAATATTCATCTGAGTGTTATTTTGATAATTGAAAAACTCATTCCAGCAGAAAGCTCTCTGAAGGGTTGGGCGCTTAAAGTGCTGTACCCCGATTATTGAGTTTATTCTCGAATCACCACCACCATTATCAACTGGGTAAAGATAGAATGAGATTGGATGTGCTTTTTTGATGCATCCTATTCCCTTGGTTACCATTTTGCATTGATCAGTATCATAGTCATATCGGTGTGTTGCAAAAAATGCTGCGATGAATGGTTCACTTGAAACATCAATGAGATTGGTTCGAAGTCCATAATGTTGAGCGAGAGCTTCCCAATTTATGTTAATTTTTCCCATCTGTGCAAGAATCGTATTTGGAAAAGTTTTGGCAATCTGAGTAAACTCCTCAATTTTCAGGAGATCGATTAACTGCTGAGTCGAAAATGGAATCCCAGTTGTTCTGGAAATATCCCGCTGACAACTTGGAAGAGTTGTTTCACGAAATTTATACTCTCCTCTATATAATCCTGGAAAATGTGTTCGAATGTGTTGTCGTAAAAATTCAACATTTGAGGATGATTCGCCCATTATATTTTTATAATAACCTGCTTCAAAGGAATAAGGAAGCCCGACTCTTTTCCCGTTGTCGTATCTTAATATCTCAGCACTAGGGCTTGGTATTCTATAATCTATTTTTTGGCAGTTTTTCAGATAGAGCATGTGATGAACTGGGTGCAGCTGCCTTATTGCCTCGAATATATCATCGCAAATTTTACAATCTGTTGAGGGATGATAAGTGTTGTTGATATCCAATTCAGGGGTTATGTTATAGTCTGTCAATAATATTAATTATCCGACATAGTATGATATATTTTTAGGGTCATATTTGAATTGAAATTGGTTACAAAGAATCTCAATAGAACTTACTCAGTGTTAGTCTCGATCCAATTTGGAAAGGGTCTAGTTGAGTGTGGAAACATGAGAAAAAAACCAACCGCGAATCGGCGCGAATCCCGCAAGCCTTTGGCTTGCTCCCAGAATCGGATTTGCTTATCCTCACTCTCGCAATTCAGCTTCGCTGTCTTGCTCGCCCCTCATCGGGAACGTTCGGGCAAATCCTGTCGCCGCCCCAGCGGCTCCCAATAACAATTTCTTCCTCCCCTCCTCCTCCAAATAACGTTTATCTGAATATTTCTTTCACGAGAGGCGCTGGGGCGCCGATAGGATTTGCCCGAACGTTCCCGATGAGGGACGAGCCGTCGTGTCGTCTAGACACGACGAGCGAGAGTGAGGATAAGCAAATCCGATTCTGGGAGCCCGAAGGGCGGGATTCGCGCCGATTCGCGGTTGGTTTTTCTCATGTATCAAAAAACATCCCGTACACGAAAATCAAAGTACATCTTTCATGTACCTCAACTTTTTGATTGAGAGCACACCGCGTAAGTCTTATTTTAACAAGACCTGAAATCGGTTATTGATATCGTAATACAATGATCCTGCAGTCAAATTCACAATTACTAAATTTACCAAAATTAGTAATTGATGAGTAATTCAAAAAAAGAGATGGTCCCCTATACTCTGGTATAGGTGTGTGTTACATCCTTCCAGGTCTCGGTAAGTATTCCATCAGTTCCGAGGGTGAATGTTGAGATATCATTCAGATATGAATAGCTGTAGATCCCGTCCTTCTTTGACCAGATAAGCGGATAGGTGGATTCCAGCGTGGTATTATTCTGATAATACCAGGAGAACGCTCCTGAATTATTCTCATAAAATGCAAACTCTCCCTCGTAGATCACGCCGTCATTTTCCCATGGAATGTCCTTTGTCCATATGCCGACAAATCCGTCTCCGGAGAATCTGTCTCCGCTTCCGTCTCCGGAAATGGCAAAGGTCTTCTCATCGTCTGAAAGAAGGAGCTGATATGCAAATGCCGCCTCATAGGTCGAATTGCCGACTGCTTGCCATGTTATATTGAACATACTGATACCCTTTGCAGGATCTTCAAACACCTCGGTCACATTCCCGGTCCCGTCTGCATTGAAAACATACGTGAAACTCGTAGCGTTGAATTGTTCCGGATTTACCACATTCCAGGTGCCGGTAAAAGGATCGGGTGATGCCCCCGGGCTCGTACATCCGCTTGCAAAGATGACCGCGAGGATAATGATCCCGACAATTGCGATTTCTTTCATACCTTGAATAGTATGCAACCATCACACTTGAATTTGCCGAGGGTGCAGTATTCTCAGAGAAAAATCCGCAAAAAAAGTGAAAGAAAAATCTATCTCTTACTCGAAGGTTTACCCGTCTTCTTTCCCCGATAATTCGGGGAGGGTTTTTTGCCGTATTTTTCCTTCAGTAAGGCGATCTTGTCAGGAGCTTTATTTCCTGTTGAAACACCGGCGATCATTCTGGTGAAACTTTCACGTCCCATCAGCAGATTGTAGGCATTCTGCTGTTTATTGAACCGTACCATTACCGAATCGACGGCCACCACAGATCCGTAGGATGCGGTGAGCAAAGCTTCATGCTCGGGTATTCTGTGGAATGCCGGCAGTGCCAGGTAGGTCGGCGTTGTGCCCGTCCCGTCACAGACGAGGAACAGATAATTTTTCGCATCGCCGATGTCTGCCGACATTACCGAAACCGTGATATGGATCCTTCTCTCCAGATGTTTTTTGAGTTGGGAGAGTCTTGCTCTCTTTGCATCCGCCGGGATCTTGTATCCGCATTTTCTGTGCCCGTCGGTTCTGAGGATCGCATAGGAAAACTTCACATCCGTGTTCACGAACCTGAACTTCTCTTCAGCACCGCCAAGTGCGAACATAAGGTCTGTTGGTTTGATGTCGGCATAGGAACGGAACGACCAGCAGGGTGAAACCGTACAATACATGCCCCGGAGATCATTACAGGGGGCGTATAAGGTAAGGCCTTGTTTCTTCACATCGCGTGAGAGATCGCGGAGCATCGTTGAATTGGTAAGGTCGGCTGGTTCAAGGAGGACCAGATTTCCGTCAAAGACAAGATGCTTCGACAGTGCCATGACAAGTTCTGCTTTTTTCTCCGGGTCAAGACCGCTCAGTTCGTTGATAACATTTGAACAGACGATCAAGTCGAACTCCCCTTCGGGGATGTCTTTCGTGATATCTTGTGCGAGCGGTTTTTCCGCGGTGACTTTTCCCCCGGCATTTTTGAGAAACTCAGGAACGATCACCTGATACGCTTCGATATGGGTCTCGTAATATTCAAGGGACGTGATCTCGGCGGTCATCCCCTCCAGACAGGAAAGGACACGGGCAACACCGATCGAAACGGTTCCGGGTCCGGCCCCGATGTCCAGGATCTTCACATGTTTTCTGATCAGGCCCGAGGTGATCATTGCGGCAAAAAATTCAGAGAACTCGAGAACATAGCCCGGCATCTGGTATGCCATGTAGCCGAGAACGCTGTATCCTCCTTTGTAGGAGATACTCTTCTGCACTCCCTCTTTCCAGTATGATTCCTTCTGGGTGATGATGGCGTTTCGGATCTTTTCGAGAACAGTCTCATCTTTCCAGGACTTGCCGGTCACCTTCTCGATATATTTGATCGTCTGTTTTTCAAGTTCAGGGACGCTGCGTATCTTTAAAAAAGCGTTGAGGCGGGTTATTTCCTCAGCGGTCGGGATGTATCGTGGATTATCCATTCTATGTTACACGAGTGTTTTGACGGAGTATCCGTCAGCTTCTGGCTCAATTTCGAGTTTGGTCTTCTTAGCTTTTGAGGAGACGATACCCGAGTTTCCGCTCGGGTCAGTGATGATGACGGTAAATGGTATTTCTGATCTTCTTGCTTTATCGATCTCTTCCAGGAGTTTTTTTGCCTGGGCGATCTCGTCTCCTTCACAGGATATCGAGGCGCGTTTTACTGCATCCTCTGCCCGTTCAAGGATCCCTTCGATGTTTGATACGAATCCAAAGCAGGCTGGCCCCGGATGGATATTTATGCCGAACTCGGGGATATCGATCTCACCCTGCATACTGCGTATGACCCGTGCATCAAGATCGTTCTGTGTCTCTACTTTCATCTCCCAGCGGCTTGGTTCGTGGTCGTTTAACACCATGGTATCGACGATGCGAAACCCACAGTTGCAAACGCCGCAGATCAGGAGAATGTCGGAAAAATACGGGATATTTTCCGTATCATATATGTATTCGATATCCTCTCCGCATTCAGGGCAGGGGGCGGGGATTACCTGACGCATTGGGTGTTAGTACCCGCCGAGTTTCTCGCGGGAGATACGGACACCGGTCGGCACAACGATAACGTAACGTTGGTCGCCAAGTCCGATGATGTCACCGTTCACATCACGGGAAACGGCACGAAGATCGCCCATTACACGATCGAACATGATTTTATCGAGTTTCAGTTTGGTGATGTCGATGATGACAATATTTCCGTTGTAGATCTCGTCTTTTATCTTCGGACAGTCTTTGATATCACAGACGCTTGCGACTTTGACATACATCGTTGCGGGTTCGTTCTCTCCGACCGCGCCTTCGTATGCCTGCAGATCAAGCTTCATGTAAGTATCTTCTTCTGTTGATTTATCCTTTGAGCCAAATACTCCGTCAAGAAATCCCATATGAAAAATAGTTTAGTTGTTGCTTATTTAATTCTATCTGTGTGAGCCCTCTAGATCTCCATATTCCAGAGCTCATCGCCGATGTAATGCAGATTTTTCGCCGCCTTCCCCTTCTCGAGCGCGATGATATCCTTTGCATCATACAGTGGAAGGACCACGGCGAGGGGTTTGTTATGGCTCTCATCGACTGCGAGTGCCGGCTGACCAGCCTTAACATCGTCCGTGACCGAAACGATTCCCGGTCGCATGATATCTGCGCCGTTGATCATGTAGGGAATTGCCCCCATATCGACTACGATACGTCTGCCGGTAAACGGACGGGAGATCGCCCCGCGGAGTGTGGGGAATGCCCAGTCATCCTTTTCCATAACGAGCGGCTTTTTGTCGATGATGTAGATGTTGAATTTTGATGCTGTCTCTGCGATTTCGATCATCGGAGCATTGTACAGAGCAGCTTCTTCTCCGATATTCTCTGTAAGCTTTGTCATCAAAGCCGCAAGCTGACTTTTTTTGATGGCGTGGCGTTTTTTGATGATAAGTTCTACCATTTGTTATTGTATTATTTGGCGCGTGAAATTATATAGACTCCGTGACCGGTCATTTGCGAATATCATGTGTAAGCATAGGAGATTTCGCCTGCCTGCCCTGTTTTCAAACTTCAGATTTTGGGCTCAACTCCCCGCTATCTTTATGTGTCACAGTGGCGTATACATTAAGCACTCGTCCATGAGTCTTAGGCTTATGTGACGTCCGAAACCTGCATGAAAGCCGCGGCTTTTGTGTTTGCCCGGCATATTCTGCCTGCGGTTTTCGTTTCGGACTCTCTCCCTGAGAGAAACGAGAGGTAATCCAATGACAAAGCGACCACTAGAAATTTTAGATCAGGTTCTGAACCGCCAGCCGGTTATCATTTCACTGAAAGGTGGACGGGAGATCCGTGGAGTTCTTCAGGGATACGATGTTCACATGAACCTGGTTCTTGACAAGGCAGAGGAAGAAGGAGAGAACGGGATTGCTGAACTCGGCACTTTGATCGTGCGCGGAGACAACGTCATCTACATCTCTCCATCTGTAGAATAAACATCGAGGTGAATTAACAATGACAAAAGGCACTCCATCAATGGGTTTGAAAAATAAGCATTCCCATATCATCTGTCGCCGCTGCGGTAAACAGTCTATGCACGCACGGCACGGAGTATGTTCATCATGCGGCTTTGGCAAAAGTTCAAAGATCCGTGGGTACAACTGGACGAAAAAAGCAGCAGAATAATTAAAAAGGTTGTAATATGAGTGGTATTGCAGGCATCGTCGACTCTCGAGGTGTCGCTTACCCCCTTTATTATGCTCTGCATGCCCTGCAGCACAGAGGGCAGGAAGCTGCGGGCATATCTACTTTTGACGGGCTTGTATTTCATATGCATAAAGGTCCCGGACAACTTTCCGAAGTGTTTTGTGAAAAGGTACTGGACCGTTTGGTCGGTAACGTGGGTGTGGGTCAGGTCTTATACACCCAGAAAGCACATCGGGGACGAACGGAAAATATTCAGCCGTTCAACTTTACGTTCAAAAACCACAAACTTTCCATTACCGTTTCTGTTGCTTTGATCAACCGCGAGACACTTCGGAGCGAGTATGAGGGTAAGGGACACATTTTTTCGACGACAACCAATGCTGAGCTGATAGCAGCGATGATCGCTCACGAGCTGATATCCGGTGTTTCAGCAGAAGATGCGTTCGTAAATACGATGAAACGGCTTTCCGGGGCGTATGCGGGAGTCGCCGTTCTGGATGGTGTTTTGTATGCATTCCGTGATCCCCTCGGCACAAAACCGTTGTGTTTTGGGAAGACCGATTTTGGTTTTGTCGTGGTTTCCGAAAGCGAGGCTCTGGATATTCTTTCAGGGACCTTTGAAGGGGATGTTCGCCCCGGCGAACTTCTCACAATAACAGATGACGGGATTTCCCGCCGTCAGGTCCTCGAATCTGACCATAAAGCATATTGCGTGTTTGAATACGTGTATATTGCGAGACCCGATTCGGTCCTTGACGGCGTGCTTGTATATGATGCCCGAAGAAAGATCGGGGCATGTCTTGCAAAAAATCCTCCGAAGGCTGATCTTGTTTCCCCGGTCCCTGACTCGGGCATTGCCTTTGCTACGGGATATGCCTCGGAATCCGGGATCCCGTATATCGAAGGTCTGTTAAAGAACAGATATGTCGGCAGGACCTTCATTATGCCGGCTCAAAGTCTCCGGGAAAATGCCGTACGGATGAAGATGAATCCGGTCCGCCGCCACGTGGCCGGAAAATCGGTTATCCTGGTGGACGACAGTATCGTTCGGGGAACCACATCCCTCAGGATCGTTGACATGGTCAAGGATTTCGGCGCTGATGAGGTCCACCTGAGGATAGGTTCCCCGCCGATCGTCGCTCCGTGTTATTTCGGGATCGATCTTGCTACCCGTGAGGAACTGATCGCCGCAGGTCTTAATGTGGAATCGATCCGTGAAAAGATCCATGCCACGACTCTTCAGTATGTATCGACCGAGGATCTCGTTGCTTCGATCGGAATCCCTGCCGAGGATCTTTGTATGGGATGTTCCAGCGGCAGATTCCCGCTTGAAATACCTGGCGAATGTTCGGGCTGCTGTAGAAAGATCACTCCGGTCAAAAACTAATTTTTTAGCGAAGTTTCTTGTATTTCCGAAACCCACCGAATGGTGATGCAACTGCAGTATACATTAACAGAGAATGATTATATCGCGTTCAATAAATCCCATTATTCCCGTTCGCCCAGTATGAGAAGACAGTTTTCCAGGTCCCGTTTTTACATGTCGGCAGTGTTCTTTTTTATCCCGATGTTACTTGCGGTCACATTTACCGGGTTTACCTATCTCTGGGCAGGGCTCGCCGGAGGCGTGATCGTTTTTGCCCTGATCTACTGGATCTATCCGAAGTTCTACTGGAAGATGATCGACAGAAATCTCAGAAAGTTTCTGCGTAAGGGAGGCCCTGGCGTGCCCTGGGAAATGCCGGCAGAATTGTCTCTCAAAGATGACGGCATGCATTTCTCTATCGGTCCAAACTCCTCAGTCTCCCCCTATTCATCGGTTCAGGATATCGTGAATGAGAACGGGGCAGTGTATATTTACGTGGATGCTCTGCAGGGAGCGATCATCCCCGCCGGTGTTTTAGGGACAGATGAGTTTGTTTCTGCGCTGAAAGCAAAACTCCCCGCTAATTCATAATTTTCATAACCTTCCCCGTCCAATTCCCTTTACCATGATTACAGTTTTTTCCGGCGGAACAGGAACGCCCAAACTCATCCGCGGTCTCAGACAGATCCTGCGTGATCACGAGATCACTGTTGTCGTGAACACGGCTGAGGATCTCTGGATGTCGGGCCTGTATGTTTCTCCGGATATCGACTCTATTCTCTATCTCTTCTCCGGTCTTTTGAATACCGAATCCTGGTGGGGGATCCGCGGAGATTCCTTTGAGACATTTCATGCGATGGAAAAACTCGGCTACACTGAACTCCTGCCCCTTGGGGACAAGGACCGTGCCACGAATATTGCCCGTGCAGAGTTTCTCAGAAACGGAATGACCCTTACTACGGCCACCGAGAAGATCGCGAAAGGCTACGGCGTATCTGCGCGGATCCTTCCGATGTCGGATCAGGGTGTTACGACGTATGTGGTGTGTGAGGATGACTCCCTGATGCATTTTCAGGAGTACTGGGTGGGCAGACGCGGGAACGTGAATATCAAAGGAGTCGTCAGAAAAACAGCAGACGGTTCTCCGCTGAAAACCACCCCCGAGGTCATCTCGGCGATCGAGGAAAGTGATGGGGTTATCATCGGTCCCTCAAATCCGGTCACGAGCATCGGTCCTATCCTTGAGTGTGCCGGTGTATGTGAGGCTCTGCAAAACAAGTTCACGGTGGCCGTAAGTCCGTTTATCGGGAACCGGCCGATCAGCGGACCTGCCGCCGCTCTGATGAAGGCATGGGGCTATGAATCCACGTCCTACGGGACCTGGCAGATATACAAAGATGTGGTGGATATGTTCATTCAGGATATCAAGGATTCTGCAATAGAAGTGCCCGGAGCTCATCGTCTGGACACCATAATGACCAATGAAAAAAAGGCTGAATCCCTTGCGTGGGATCTGCTCTCGTACTTCCCGAGAAAATAAAAAAATAAGACTTGTGCGGAGTTGGTGCGGATAGATGAGATTCGCGGTTAAATAACCCGACGGTCGCAAATCGGAGATTTGCTCAGCTAAGGGCGAGCCTGTTCGCAAACCTTCGGTTTGCTCTCCGACTCGGGTCTACGACCCTCGCTTGTCGGCTCACCCGCCTCGGCTGAGACCGACCTTGCGGGTCAGCCCGCAAAAAAATCAGAGGGAACGCAGGCGGAATTCGTGCGCTGCTTTCCCTGGGTCAGCTGATTCGTAAATGGCACGGCCGACAATGATCCCGTCAACATATTTTTTGATATCTTCGGGCTGTGCTCCCTGAGCACCCACACCGGGCGAATAGATCTTCATCGAACTGCCGATGATATTTCTTAAGATCATCGTACGCTCTGGTCTTGTCGCAGGAGCGATGATCCCGTCGGCTCCTGCCTCCTTCGCCATCTTAGCCATTCGTTCGGCATTCTCACCGCTCAGAAAATCAAGAGCTCCGGGGTGACTCATTTCACAGACCACAAAGGCATGTCCCCCGTGATCATGTGCCCCGTCCACGATCGCCTGAAGAGAATCCGATCCGCAGAATGCGTGGGTGATGATCCCTGAGCATCCTGCTGCAAAGACCTCTTCGCAGATAAGGGTGTTAGTGTTAGGAATGTCGGCAACTTTGAAATCGGCAATGATCGGGATGTTGGATTTTGCCAGCTCCTTTACGATTCCCATACCGGTCGAAAGGACAAGCGGGTAGCCGATTTTTATTGCATCGAGTTCCCCTTCGCATGCCCGAGCTACACGGACCGCTTCGCCGGCGCCTTTTACATCAAGTGCGAGAAGAAGTTCGGCCATTTATTTTCCCTCCAGACGCTCCAGCGTTGCTGCGGCAAGAATCGGGAGTGTTATTGTGGCATCGCCGTACACGGTAACGCCGGTCCCTCCCTCGCCGATCTTACCCCAGGACTTTGCTTCGTCAAGCGTCGCCCCGGAAAGTCCGCCAAGGTCGGGGCGGTCTCCGGTAAGCTGGATCACATAGGTGAAATCGTTTGGCGTCATCAGCATGCTCTGAAGCGTGAAGTTCTTCGGGACCCCTCCGCCAACTAAAACCGCTCCGGCCTTTTTGACATTGAACACCTGATTCATGAGAACATGCATATCGCCGATCGCGTCAAGGATCGTCTTTTTATGGAACTGGGAAAACATCCAGTACTGGAGACCAAGGACCGAGTCCTGAAATGCCGGGCAGTAGATGGGGACATCATGTTTCGCTGCCGCTGCAAGGATCCCTGTGTCAAGTTCATTGCCGATCGTTTTCAGAAGATTGCTGATCGTGATGGGCTCTTCAGGAAGCCCGCAGTATACGTCCTGAATGAACTCTTCCAGATCCTCGAATGCATCGTTTGGCAGGAATACATCGTAGATCCGGTTTATTTCATCGTTTCGGAGTTCGACATCATCGCACTCCGCTTTACCATGATAGTGATGACAGCCGATCGCTTCGATGACATCATGGGTGAGGTTTGCACCTGTTGAGGTCAGAACATCGATGTGACCTTTTTCTATGAGTGTAGTTACGATCCCTCCCATTCCCGCCGGGACCATCGCTCCGGAAAGAGCGAAGAACTTTGTCATGTCGGGGTCGGAGAGCATTTTCTCGTACACTTCTACGGCATGGAAGAGACTTCCTCCGTTATACGCTCCTGCTTTTCCCATCTCACAGACCAGTTCATTCACGGTCATGTCGCCGCGGGGGATAAACTGCTTGACCGGGGTACTACAATGTTTATGCATGATTTTGACCTTAATGCTGGATATAGTTGGTTGGGTAAACCCATATAGGTATGTCTTGCCAATGAAAAAATAGAACGTCGTACCTCATGTGCACTCTATCTTGCAGCATCTCAGGGTCGTGGTTACCCCGTCAGAAAACACTCCTTTTATCGAAATATCTCTGCTTCCGGAGACCCCTTCGACAACTCCCCGAAACGTGCAGGTATTGCTGTATATGTGCTGTCGTGCCTGATCTTCAGTAAGCTGCACACCGTTTATACAGATGATGATTTCTCTTAGATCGGCGACATCATTACCCCCAGATATGAAAATCACTACATCGTCCCTGGAAACAGAGACTGCCGTCTGCACATCTTTAGTCAGGAATGGATTTTGCATAACCAAACTGCTGCTGAACAACCCGGTGCTTGTCGCGGCGATGAGTATCAAAATGAGCAAAGCTATCAGAATGATTCCTGCCGAGGTCATGGTCTTACCTTTTTTGATCCTGGGTCCGGGTTTTTTTCTCATACTACTGGTGATCGGTCTTGGTCCCAGGAATACTACCGTAAACTCTGCACAATACCGATTTTTTGATTTTTGGATATTTTTCTGAGTCTCTCTTAACTGCACTGTGAATGGGGGATCGCAAAAAGATACTCATAGTCTCAAATGCTTTTTAGGATATGAAAAAGCACTATGAATTATTACTAATCTAAAATCGTAATACAAAATAATAAAGATATCTATCCTGGCATTTTCTTGGGATAAGAGATACAAAATCGATTAAAAACTGCCGATCTAGTAATTACAAAAAGACTCTCGGAATAATTGGTGAGGGCAGCAGTATCCACACTGCTTTGTACTCCACATCCCCCACCTAACAGTAATATATGACGTTAACTGGTTTTAATCTTACCGTCTTTCCCTGACAGAACACTCTGTTTTTTCAGGTCAGAGACGACTCCTGATAAATACTCGGGCGATAAATCAAAGGAAATCACATCTTCTGTTCCTTCGAGCGGGAAGGCGGGGGCATCAAAGGCGGCAAGCAGCTCTGCTTCGCTCTGCTTTCCCTCAGAAACCAGTTCATGGACCTTTCCGATCAAAGCCTGTTTGAAAAAGACCGCATCCACGAATCGCGCAGCTTCGTCGTCCTCAACATCCATATGATCTAAGAACTCGGTAAGATCCTCAATGTCGCATACGAACAGAAGTTCTACGCCTGTTGTTATAATAAACTCGGTAGTCGAGGAGGTTCTGATGTGGCTCATCGTTCCGGATTCTTTCAGATCATCTTCAGTTACACCGTTGAAGTCAGTATATGCATACATAACGCGGAGATCTTCCGGATTTTTTGTTCCAAGAAGCGTGTAGCACTCCTTTTCCTCTGATACTTCCAGAAGATCATTATCTTCCAGGGTCCCAAGGATCATCAGTGCATTCATGAATTTATCGGATGCCTGTTTTTGCACATCTTCGCCCATTGCATCGATAGATTCCGCCTGTGCCAGAAGTTGTGAAGGTGTTGCATCCGTTAAACAGTCTCCTGTTTTGTGTGATGCGAAAAACTCCTCAAGGGTTTTTTTGCGTGCAAGAAGATCGGACTTCAGTTCATCCAGATCGGCATCCGTCTCACGCGCATGTATTTTATCTATGAGCTGCAGGATCGACGCTATGCTTCCCTCAAAGTAGGGTGTTCCCGAAAAGCTGTGTTCAACCGATATCCGTGACGGACATCCCTTTTCCCGGAGATACTTCTGAAACGCTGCCGCGTCTTCCCGGGAATAAAAGGTGATTTTTTCTTCCAGTGTCATCTGGTTATTTGTATGCTCTCTATATGGTTATTAATTCCGTGCTACTATGACACTTGTTAACACGGAGCATATTATTTTATACAGGGAGCACAAACATTATATCAGCACATCAACACCACTTAAAATCCGGAATACAGTTCGGTCTCCGGCGTGGTGCAAGATTACCACGGGGTATCGGCGGGACTGTTTTTCGGGTTATTTGTATTTGTTTTGTGCTGATTTAGGTGAATTACTCATGGATCTTGATACTGGTGCAACAGCCTGGGTTCTCATTTCAGCAGCATTAGTGTTGATGATGGTTCCCGCAGTCGGGCTGTTCTATGGTGGTATGGTAAGGAAGAAGAACGTCATCTCAACGATGATGTTGTCCTTTGTGGCACTTGCCCTTGGTATAGTTCAGTGGATTATCATTGGTTACACGCTTGCCTTCGGCGCTGATGTTGGAGGAATTATCGGCTGGTCTTTGGATTATGTCGGTCTTTCGGGAATTCCGATCGACGGAGTGACAGGCGGTATACCTGACATTTTGTTCGTCTGTTTCCAGATGATGTTTGCCTGTCTGGCACTTGCGATCCTGACATCAGGTATCGTTGGACGGGTGAAAATGTCCTCCTACATAGTCTTCGGTTTTCTGTGGCTGACCCTGGTTTACGCACCTCTTGCCCACTGGGCATGGGGCGGTGGCTGGGCATATAGCCTCGGTGCCCTCGACTTTGCCGGTGGAACAGTCGTCCACATCAGTTCTGGATTTGCAGCCCTTGCTCTTGCTTTAGTCATAGGTAAGAGGGTCGGGTACGGCAAACAGATGTTCAGTCCCCACAACATCCCAATGACGCTTATCGGCGGAATGTTCCTGATTGTTGGCTGGTTCGGGTTCAACGCAGGTTCTGCACTTGCTGCAAACCAACTCGCTGCAAGCGCATTCCTCGTAACCGCAGCTGCAGCTGCCACTGGTGCTCTCACCTGGATGGCACTCTCCTGGAAGAGCGGAAAGCCGAACTCCCTGGGTTTCATCTCGGGAGCCATTGCCGGTTTAGTCGGTATCACTCCGGCAGCAGGATACGTCAATGTTGGCGGTGGACTGCTGATCGGTATCATTACCGCTGCTGTCTGTTACGGTGCCCTTACCTGGAGAATGAAGGTTGGGCTTGATGAGTCTCTCGATGCCTGGGCAGTCCACGGTATGGGAGGTTTCACTGGTGCAATTCTGACTGGTGTCTTTGCAGTCTCCGCAATCTGCGGGGTCGGTGGACTTCTTGAAGGAAACATCATGCAGTTCGGCATCCAGATCCTTGACGCGGTGATCGCAGTGGTTTTCGCCTTTGGAGTGACCTTCATCCTTGGATGGGTCATTGACAAGACCATGGGACTCCGGGCCACAGAAGAAGAGGAATACATCGGTATGGACCTTGCCCAGCACGGTGAACAGGCATAAGCAAAAAGAGGTTTCACAACATGAAAATGATAACAGCTATCATCCGCCCGGAAAAGGTGGATGAGGTATTGAATGCACTTGAGCAGAACAAAATTCCGGGTGTCACAATCACCGAAGTTCTTGGTCGCGGCGAGCAGGGAGGCGTCTGCCTTCAGTACAGAGCCGGTAAAATGCAGGTGAAAACCCTGCCTAAGGCCAAACTCGAAATAGTTATCCCGGATAAAGATGTGGAGATGCTGATAAAAATCATCCGTGAACATGCACGGACCGGTAAAAAAGGAGATGGCCGGATCTTTGTTCTGCCTGTTGAGGCAGCAGCTTGGGTCAGGACCGATGATTACATCACCGGATAACCCCCTATTTATTCTTTCCTTTCTCTCAATCCAATCTTTTTTTTTAATGATCTGATAAGTCGCCTTAATCTCTCATCCTGACAGCTGGTTTTGCCAGATGCCGTCTTGATCCCGGCGGGACTTCATACCATCTTGTCTGAATAGTTCTCTCTCGGCTCTCCACATCGCGAACTCTTGCAGAACATTCCCGGCATTTGTACCCCTTGTCTTTTCCTGCAGACGTCATCCGTCCGCCGCAGATCGGGCAGCGAGGAGACGAACGATGTTCCTGTTCCGTGAGCCGGTCAGGTCTGAATTTTTCCAGATGAAGGATCCCTTTCTGGAAACTTCCGCAGACGGTGATCCGGTCCCCGCAGGCAAGTTCACGGACCGCGTTCCTGAAATATTTGGTTGGTTCAAACGCAAACACCTGAATGCTCTCACCATTTGCGAGGATGGTGAACTGCACATGACCTCCGCGGTTCGTTCTCGGCGCTGATTCTACCACACCAAAAAACCGGTATGATTCCCCTTCAACAGGTCCCCCATAGGGGAGGGAAAGGAGATGAGCATCCGTTCCCTGATTTGTTTCCCAGATTTGAGAGAATGCCGGCTCTTCGGTATCCAGAAACCCAGTCGCTTTTTCGACCCACTCGGGAGTATCCCCGCGGATCCCGTACAACACCGGGTCTTTTCCATGAGGAACACAGACGATATCTCTCCGAATAAAATCCACCGTGTCCCATGTGTGTGGCGCCGTTTTATCCTCTGAAGTAAAAAATCCTTCTTTTTCAAAGATACGTGGAGTCCCGAGCACGTCTGCCTTTCGGTATGCAAGACATTCAAAGGTTTTGTCCGGGAGGACCGACGAGACGGCTGCCAGTGCCCCAATCAATCCTCTGCCGTTTTTGTATCCTTTATACAACGCCCCGATCCTTTCCAGCCGCGAGACCGTCTCTTCGATTGTGCAGAATCTCTGCAGAGTCTGAAAATAAAATGCAGGGTCCGGAGGAGAATCGACCACAACAACGCCGGGATTCGTTTTTTCGCAGTCGAATTGTGCGAACCGGTCCACAAACCCACAGGCAATGTCAAAAACGGTTTTTGGATCGCCCCCCAAGATCTCGATACATATTGCCGCGTTACCCCGCGTTTTCCAAATGACGTTTGGATTCAGCCTGACAAGACGATGGTTCGTGACCTCATACCCCAAGCGTTCCAGCTCATCGGCTATCAACGCCCCAAGGTACGTCGTACACATCCCGTCAGGTGAATCCGTGTCATCAAGCCCGAGTAACATAAATGATATTATTTTATAGAACCGCATTACTATTACGATTATACATCTTATGTCCAACGACAGACTCCTCCAAAATGTGGTCAGTATCCTTCTGATGACTGGATACAATGTCTCGGAACGATGCGAAATTCGTCCGAGAAGTTTCGACCTTATGACATCAAAGGGAGAGAATCTGCTGGTTATC
Organism: Methanocorpusculum sp.; assembly: GCF_030655665.1. NCBI lineage: Archaea > Methanobacteriati > Methanobacteriota > Methanomicrobia > Methanomicrobiales > Methanocorpusculaceae > Methanocorpusculum > Methanocorpusculum sp. The sequence continues at coordinate 249,567 of NZ_JAUSPQ010000006.1, forward strand.
AAAGTAGTTTCACAGATCGATAGTGTAAACGAAGATATTGCCTGGGACCTGGATATGATCGCCCGGCATCTCCACGCGGTCCCGCTTATCATCGGGGAGCGCGCGCGTGATGTCGCTCTGGAACGGGGGGCGATCTATCTCAGATATGGGATCAACGCCGTTTCGTCTTCCACTCTGTATGATTATCTTGCAGAAGGCGAACTCCCTCTGGTGTATGCTTCACCGGGAGGTCTGTATGTGAACATCGATGCAGAGAGACTTCGAAACCTCCGTGAAGAACAGTCGATGTCTCTTGGCGATCTTGCCCATGCATTAGGTGTTTCCCGACGGACGATCAGCAAGTACGAAGGGGGGATGGGTACGACCCTTGAGATGGCGATGCGGCTCGAGGAATTTTTCAACGATGATATCGTGATGCCGATCGATCTGCTGCATTACACGCCTGCCGAAGAGGAACGTGTCCCGGCATCGCTTGCCTCCGGTCATAATCCGGAATCCGATGCTCTGCCGAAAAGACCCGAGGATCATCTCAGGTCGATAGGTATCAATGTGCAGGAACTTAGAAGGTCGCCTTTCCACGCATTTGCGGTGTTTGAAAACAAAACGATCCTTACCTGTTACGGATCTCCGCAGAAAACCGTTCAGCGGGCAGAACTTGTGGGCAATATCTCCCAAATCACCGGCACCCATTCATTGTGTGTGGTCTCTGATTATCGGAAAGAAAAGATGATCGGCAAAACGCTCGTGATAGGTGAAGAGCGTCTCAAGGATGTGGAGGACGGCGAGGATCTTCTGGAGATGGTGATCGATGAGAAATAATACGTTTTTTACAATCTGGATGTTAAAATAATACCTTTTATATCAACTCGCACGCGTAGTAACACTTATTACATAATACGTGTTATTGTAATATACAGGTGAAAACACTACGCACATACCTGATTTTCTGTTTGGTTATAGCGGACTCGGCGTCCCAATTGGTATCGTATTCTGGATAATTGCTCTTGTCTTTATTGCTCTTGCAATAAACTGGGCAAGGAAAAATCTTGACGAATCTAAAATCCCGATCCTTGCGGTCATCGCCGCAGGCATTTTTGCCCTTCAGGCATTCAATCTTCCTACCGGTTTTGGTGTATCTGGACATTTAGTCGGCGGTGCTCTCGCAGCCATCATTCTCGGCTCGCCTTTTGCTGCTGTATTTATTTTGACGATCGTTCTTGTCATTCAGGCACTCATCTTCGGTGACGGCGGAGTCCTGGCACTTGGTGCAAACATCATCAATATGGGTGTTGTTGCAGGATTTGTCGGATTTTACTCATTCAAAGGACTCAGATCAGCTCTTCCAAAGCTTCCTCTCGCGGGAGCAGCAGGTATAGCAGCATGGCTTGCGTGTGTTATCGCTGCCTGTTGTGCCGCTGTTGAAATCGCCATTCTCGGCGCTGTTCCGATCTCGGTCGGTCTTCCGACAATGTTTATCTACCACGCGATCATCGGTATCATTGAAGGTATCATAACTGCGGTTGTGGTAACGCTTGTCTTCACCGTTCGCCCGGAACTGACGGGAGATACGACGAAAAAGGCTGTCCCGATCAAGAAGTTCCTTGTTGCTGGTCTTGTCATCGCTCTCATTATCGGGGGCTGTGCGGTCTTATTCGCATCAGGCGATCCGGACGGACTTGACAGCACACTGCTTGTGAGTGGAGGCGTTAAAGAAGTATTTGCTCCGGCAACGGGAGAAGAGATCATTGAAGCTGAAGATCCGATCGGATGGTCGGCGCCAATGCCTGATTATGCTCTCGGAGATAGTATGGCCGGTGGAATAATAGCCTTGATCATAGGAATCTTTGCAGCTCTCGTTGTAATTCTCCTCGCGGCGAAGATCGTCTACTCCTCCTCAGGGAAGAGTAGTTAACTCCTCTTTTTTTCATCCAAAGTACGTACAACCCCTTCATTAATTCAGATTATGTAAGAACTCTAATATAGGGATACGACAAATACTTCAATATGGTTGGAGAGTCGGATCTTTCACGTATTGGTATTTCGCTGCCTGAGAATCTTCTGAATAAATTTGATGATATCATCGGGAAACGCGGATATTCTTCAAGATCGGAGGGGATCAGGGATGCGATCCGTTCCTATATCACGTATTATGAATGGATGAATGACGTTTCGGGAGAACGCCAGGGTGTCATTACGATGGTCTATGATCACGATCACCGCGGTCTTATGGAAGCGATCACGGAGATCCAGCATGGAAACAGACATATTGTCCAGTCCACTATCCATTCACATGTCAGTGATGAACGGTGTCTTGAGGTCATTCTTGTCCGTGGTCAGGGCGAACAGCTCAAAACGCTTGCAGAGCGCCTTATGTCTCTCAAAGGTGTTGAGTCAGTGAAACTGACAACAATAAAAATCGACTGATACATTATCGTCGTAATAAAAATAATCTCTTATTTATTCGTTTTTTGCTTCAGAGAAGCTCTGTCTATCAACGTATTCAGCACGCTCTCGATAAACAGAATCCCACCCTCGACCCCGGCAATTGGCCGTGCCGCTATCGAGACCCTGCTTCGGTCGGGCGGCGTGATCCCGAGGAATGCGGCGTTGGGATGGGCATTTGCTTCAAATGTTGATCCTAGAATAAGGTCAGGAGCGCAGTCAGCAATCTGCCTGGTGATCTTCGTCAGATCGGTTTCACAGGGAATAGATACTGCATCACTGTTTCGTGCAAGGATTACCGGGACCTCGGAGCCAAAATAATGTTCCATCATCACTGTGGCGAACACTGCGTAACTCTCCTGAGCGCAGACGGCCACGACCGGCGGTTCATATTTTCGGAGATACTTGTCGCATGAATAAAAAATCTGCTCGTCAGCGCGTTTCCATTCCTCAAAAACCGGATCTGTATCTGCGTTCGGGAATGTATCTGCGAGTTTTGCACAGGTCTCTTTCAGATTGGAGAACAGAAATGAACCAAGCATCGTTCCGATTCCCGACGGGTACGACGGATTTACCGATACGGTATGGAGAGCCGCTCCCTGCCGGAGATTTTCATAGCTGTCTTTCGCGAATCGGACGGCCACCGGGATTCCCATTTGTGAGAGAAGCCGCTCGGCTTCGTGGAGATTTCCCCGCCAAAAGAGATCCAAAAGAGAAACCCCGTCGATGTTCACGCCTTCGCGCGATGGATCCGTCTTGATCCCGAGACTGTCGAAGGCGATCTTCGCTCCCTTCTCAACATTCCCGATAAATCCGGGAGCGTCGACAAAGATCCCTTCCCCTCCGGAAAACGCCCCCGAGAGATCATCGCCGGTAAGTGCCGGGATACAGGTGTTCAAAATGGCGATCGGTTTGTTCGACGTCGAAAGATTGCTCACGACTTCTCTCAGGCGGTTTACCGTCCCGAACACGATCTCCGACTCCAGGAGATAGGTGCTGAACAGCGGGACCTTCAGCAGTGACCGTGGATAATAATAGCAGCCTGAAGAGCCGTGGATAAGCACGTTGATCCCGGAAATGCCGGCAAGGACTGAACAGGCCCCTGTCATGGCGCACGGCCAGACCGGATTCACACACAGCCTTTCATCCATGGAGGATCGCCCTCCTCCAGAGATAGAGCATCTTCATTGTCCCGGATACCCCGACAGGCAGATAGAACGGCAGTCTCACTTTGATTCCCTTGGGAGACTCGGTCATCCCAAGGCGTTTTAGCGCTTCCCGTGCCACGGCAAGTGTTCCTTCGAACGGTTCGACCCCGAGGCAAACCTCGCTCTCGGAGAGATTTGCAAATCGTTCGAGCATCATTTTCTGGTGTTCAGTCTCTTTCGAAATCGCTTCTGCGATAACGTCTGCAGAAAGTCCGCAGGCTTTTCCGGTCTCCTGCAAAAATGCGATCGAACCTGAGAGTCCCCGTGGAAACTCGCCGATCACCGGTCGGTTGAATCTCTTTCCAAGTTCACGTCCCGCATCTGCGCAGCGTCCGTCTCGTAAAATAAAACAAGAGACTGTTCCAAGTTTTCGGAGATCCGCTATCCCGGCATTTCTGCAGAATCTGACCGTGACGGTAAGGTCCAGCAGATCGAGCAGCCGACTCACCTCGGCAAAATTCTCCTCGACCTCGGACTCCAGATTTTTTTCCCCGATGATTCCAACAGTCCCAGGAATCGGTTCGGCAGGCGCTGCCAGAGTTGAAAGTCCGATCAGTGCAGCGTTCTCCCCGTCCTTTGCACTCCCTCCAAGGAACCCGGATGTTGGAATATAGAGGGCCGACGCAGCATACGGATGTTCCCGGCAGACGGCCAGACAGTCATCGCCGATCGTTTCCGGCACGCAGGATGTAACTACGATGATCAGCTCCGGATGTTTCTCTGCTGCACGGTCAAGAGCCTGATTAAGACAGGCCTCTCCGCCGAAGATGACATCTTTGTCAGAAAGACCCGAGACCAGGATCTCAGGGACGATTTTCGTCTCCGCTTCGTTCATCAATGCATGGAGCATGGAAAATGTCTGATGGGCACAGCCTTTCGGGGCGTGAACTACCGTTACTGCCCCGGGAATAAAACAGGCGACGGAAAGGGCACCTGTGAGGGTGCACCCTGCCATCCTTGACTCAGAGATATTCTCTTGCAAGTTCTTCAAGTTCCTCTAATTCGAGCGGTGTCGGGATCCTGAGATCAGTGTTATCCAGCATCGTTTTTGCACAGTCACGGTAAACAGCCGCCTGCTCGGATGTCGGGTCGTGTTCGATGACCGTCATCTGATTCACTTCCGCTGTCCTGACCGAGTTGCTCCGCGGAATATAACAGATAAGCTTTGACCCGATCCTTTTTGCAAATTCCTCGACGAGTTCCTGTTCGTTCTCCATATTTCTCGCGTTGCAGATCACACCGGCAAGCCGGCATTTCGCGGTGCTTCGCTCCGATATCCGGGCTATCGCTTTACAGATATTATTCGCCGCATAGAGACTCATCAATTCCCCGCTTGTCACAAGATAGACCTCTTGTGCATATCCGTCTCTCATCGGCATCGCAAACCCTCCGCAGACGACATCGCCAAGAACATCATATACTATTACGTCCCCATAGAGCGAATTCATTTTTTCCAGAAGCTGGAACGTTGCAATGATCCCCCGACCCGCACACCCGATCCCCGGCTCAGGTCCTCCTGCCTCGACACAGCGGATGTTCCCAAATCCCTGATAGATTATGTCCTCACTTTTGATCTTCTTCTGATCATACATCTGTTCAAGAACGGTCGGGATCCAGCGTCCGTGCATGAGCATACGGGTACTGTCATGTTTCGGGTCACAGCCAATCTGCATGACATCCAGGTCCATCTCCGAAAATGCCGCCGAAAGATTTGCCGATGTAGTGGATTTTCCAATACCTCCCTTTCCATAGAGGGCGATCTGTCTCATTCCCGTATATATTGATTTGCAGAATACATATAATTTGAGTTAAATCCATGTTGTCTGGTCAGGAGACCGAACCTTCATGCTATTATTCATCTCTCTTACGTGTGCCTTTTTGCGTATCGAATCCCCGAAGGATACCCCATATCAGAATAAGCACCGGGATAATTTCCAGTCTGGTGATCCACATAACAAAGATAATAATGACTTTCGAGTAATCCGGCATCAGAGGTCCGATAACTCCGGTCGAGCTGCCGTTGTTTCCAATACAGCTGCAGAGATCATAGATCGTACCGGCGAGATTCTGCGAAAAGTACGGGTCGTGCAGGAGCACGATCAGTGTTCCGATCATGAGCAAAACATACAGCAGTATCACAAGAAGGGATTTTGTGATCAGTGTTTCCCCCGCTTTTCCGTAGAGAGGTTTTCCGTCGTGACGTATCGGGACCACTGCACGCGGACTCTGCAGCGTCTTTCTGAACCACCAGCTAAATGCTTCGAACATGATCTGGATACGATTCAGTTTGATACCTCCCGATGTACTTCCCTGGCCTCCTTCGATCATAAGGAATATCGAAAGGAACAGGATCGGCGCCATTCCCCAGCCGGCAAAGGTCGTGTTCTGGAATCCGGTAGAACTCACGACCGAACTGGCCATGAAGAGACTTTCCCGAAGGGTGTCCATGAGAGGCATTCCTGCGGTGAAAAGTTCAACGATCAAAACCGCTGAAACCAAAATGAACACGCCGATCAACATGTGCAGGATCCGGTCGTGCAGGATCTCCCGAAACGATCTGCTGACATATATCACATAATAGAGCCGGAACGGGATCGCTCCGGCGAGCATGATCGGAACCAAAACCATTTCGAGCGCAAAATTGTTAAAGTGTGTAATACCATCGGCATATATTGACATGCCTCCTGTGGCGATCGCACAAAAGGCAATGTTGACTGCGTCCCAGAGACTGAGTCCCGTCAGAAGAATTGCGAGAATCGCAATCAGCGTTAACGTGAGGTAGATTTTCCACATCTGAAAAGCCGTCGCGATCACGCTCGGCATGAATGATTCCGATCCGCCTTCGGAGCGGTAGAGATTCTGGGTGACCAGTCCTGAGCGGCTTGCAACCGTCAGCGTGAATGCGACGATCCCGAGACCGCCGATCCACTGCATCAGTGAACGCCACAGAAGAATGGTGTTCGGCCAGTCTTCCAGATTCGTTGCAAGGGAAAATCCTGTCGCGGTCCACGCCGACATGGATTCGAACACAGCATCGAGGAATGGCATGCCTGCAAAAATGAAGGGAAAACATCCAAGAAATCCGACCAGAGCCCAGATAACAGCGGTCGCGGAGATCGAGAGACTTGCTCTCGGGGGTTTCGTGTTTTTCGGCAGAAGGTGAAGTAAACCGCCAATCCCCAGCATCGCGACCGTGGAAGTTGCCATCCAGGGAAGAGCATACCATTCCTGATAGAGACACCCGACAATGATCGGAAGAAGTGTGGCGGCACCTATGAGCAGAAGTACTGACCCGATATCACGACCAATCGCCGGAAGTTCCCTGAGATACCCCATTTGTAGTACAATTAGGTGTTTGATAATAATAGTCGTTCCCAGAAAAAGCTTTCAGGAATAAAAAAATAAATGGAGAGAAAGTCTATACTTCCTTGACCCAGAGTCCGTGCTGATTACAGTACTCACATGCTTTCTTTGCCTTTGCCGTGGTCTTTACTATCATCTCGGGTTTCTCTCCTGGCACAAGGAACTTCTCGTGAACGATCTCATCATCGGTTTTGAGAGCGACCCAGGTGATGTAGTGTTCATCAACCATTGGGTGAGCGACCGAACCGACGGCCACTTTGTAGCCTCCCGGGACCGTTTCGATGACCGGGACATGTTTTTCGACCGAGGCGTCAGTACTGTTTTCTGCAAGCAGGTTCATCGGCTGGCCGCAGCAGACAAGCTGCCCTTTGCCTTTTCCAATTACTCTGACCGTGTTTCCGCAGATAGCACATTTGTAGATTTCTTTTGCCTGTGTCATACTAGAATCTTAGGTCAAACGTAAATAAAAACGTACGTATCGGGGAATAAAAAAGAGAATCAGAGCGTTTTATGACGCTCTTCAATAGAATCTGCAAGTTTGTGCAGAGCTTCGATCGCCGGTTCATCCGGGAGACCCTTGATGTACACCGGTTCAAGCATTTCGGCTCCGAGAGGAGACAGCATCTCGGCAAGATAGTTCACGGCATTGGTTCCCCAGCCGAATGAACCGATCACGCCAAGGTACTTAGCTTTCGGACGAAGTGCTCTGACCAGATATGCAGTATTTACTGCAACCGGGTGAGGGCCGAAGAGAACGGTCGGTGTTGCAAGAATAATTGTGGCTGCATCAACGATCGCACTGCCAAGTACACCGGTGTCCGTTTCAAGAAGATTGTACTGCTGAACGGGGATCCCGCGCTGAACAAGATCGTCAACCAGGAAATCCACCATCATTTTGGTACTGCCGTGCATGGATACATACCCGACAACGACCGCGTTCTTTGGCGTGTCAGATGACCATTCCCGATACAGATCAATGATCTTTGCGGGAAGTTTCAGGACTGGACCATGACTTGGACCGATAATGACCGGCGCGATCTCATCGATCAGTGCAAGATACTCGCGGACCGATGCCCTGAAAGGCATCATGATCGCTGCATAGTAGCGTTTTGCTGCCTCCAGATATTCGGGAAGATCATTATCCTGGAAAAGTGTCGGGGATGCGTAGTGGGTACCAAGGAAATCCGAGGTGAACAGAACTTTGTCTTCGACCACTTCTGCAAACATCGTGTCGGGCCAGTGGACCCAGGGAGCGAGATAGAACTTCAGCGTCTTGTCGCCAAGAGAAAGTGTCTCTATGTCCCCGATAACGATGAACCGCTCTTCGAGTTCTTCCAGATGATGCATAGCCATCAGAAGTCCTTTACAGACCTCGTTTGTGACGACCTTCACCATCGGATACACTTCGAGAAGCAGCGGAAGCATGCCTGAATGATCCTGCTCAGCGTGCAGACAGACGACGTAATCCAGAGAATGCTGGTCCAGCCGCATAAGATTGGTGATGAACTCTGCTTCTTCGTGGGGTTCACCAGTATCAACAAGGGCGGTCTTTTCGCTTCCTTTTACGAGGTAAGCGTTATAACTGCTTCCTCTCGGTGTCGGCATGATCGCATCAAAGTACCGGAGGTCCCAGTTGATCGTACCGACCGCATAGATATTTTCAACAATCTCGCGGGCTGCCATGAGCGTTTACACCTTTTTGAACTGCGATTTGCTGGCGCCGCAGACAGGACACTTCCATGTGTCCGGAAGCGATTCAAAAGCGGTTCCTGGCGGGTACATGATACCTGCACCTTTTTCAGGGTCGTAGACGTATCCACAGACCGAGCAACGGTATTTGTCCATTTTTATCAATCCTTCCTTAGTTTCTAAGGCATTACAATAATTCGAGCCTCAAGGTTATAAGTGCTTTCTATAGGATAATTTAGCCGTAATATTAACATCTGTAAACGCCAATTAACAACTACACTATGGCGAGTGTAAGTCTTCGAAGATATGGTCAGATCGCTGATGTATTAGTCAAATATGGGTTTGGGTACTTCATCAACGAACTGTTTCCCGGTTTTATCAATACGAAAAAAACAGCTGTTGAGGAGTACAGCGGATACTCGACGTACGTCAGGGTCCGTATGGCCCTTGAAGAACTGGGTCCCACGTTTGTAAAATTCGGTCAGCTCATGAGCACGAGAACTGAACTGTTCCCTGCCGAAATGATCGACGAGCTGTGCAAACTGCAGGACAGGGTGGGCGTGGTCCCGTTTGATGAAGTCATCCCCACGCTGGATGAATACATCCCCGACTGGCGTGACGTTTTCACCTCAGTCGATCCAAAACCCCTTGCTGCTGCCTCTATCTCGCAGGTGTACCGGGCCGTAATGCAGGACGGGACCATTCTTGCCCTGAAGATCCAGCGTCCCCGGATCACAGAAAGGATCGAACAGGATGTCGTTCTCCTTCGATCCATCGCCCAGCTGCTTGAAGACAAACGCCCGGAACTGCGTATGTATAATCCGGTCTCTCTTGTCGACGACTTCACCACACAGATCAGAAAGGAACTGGACTTCAACCGTGATGGTATGAATGCCGAGCGCCTCGCCCGGAACATGAGACTTTCCGGCATCCCCGGCATAAAGGTCCCGAAGATCTACTGGGACTTCTCCGGAAAAGAGCTGCTTGCCATGGAATTTGTTGCCGGATGCAGAAGCGACGACATCGATGCGATCATTGCGATGGGCATGGATCCAAAAGAGCTGTCAAGCCGTGGTCTGAAAGCCTTCATGGTCCAGATCTTCCAAAACGGTTTCTATCACGGCGATCCGCACGCAGGAAATCTCCGGATCTCGCCGTCCGGCGACCTGGTCTTCCTCGACTTCGGCGTCTGCGGAGTCGTGATGAAGGATATGAGAAACAAATTCATCTCGCTTATCCTCGCGCTCCTTTCTGCCAACACCGACATGACCATCCGGTACATCAAAAATCTGGGTGTTCAGATCCCTCAGACTGGTATCGACGAATTCCGGGGAGAGCTGTATCTGGCTCTCCAGGATTACAAAGAGATGGGTGCCCAGGTGAACTTCTCCGGTCTCCTCGGCTCTATCCAGGATTTGTTCCAGAAAAACAACATCCGTGTTCCGCCAAACATCATGCAGCTCTTAAAAGCCCTGATGCTTGTCTCCAATGTTGCCTTCACCCTTGATCCGGATCTTGAATTCACCAAAGAAGTGGAACCTTTCTTAAAGCAGATCGTGGCAGATGAGATGAAGGACCCTGCCAACCTGCAGAAAAAGATGCTGGATGCCAAAGTCAGACTCGAAGATCTTGCCCGGGTCCCTCGGCAGCTCGGCTCGGTTCTCGAGATGGCTTCGGAAGGAAAACTCAAAGTGGATATCTCTGCTAAAGAGGTCACGCAGCTGAGTAAAACGATCGAAAGTTCCGTTGATAAACTGGTTATCGGGCTGATCCTTTCTGCGATCGTGATCGGTTTGTCGCTTGTGATGATGAGTCAGACTTTTACGGTCGAATTTGTCCCGATCATCGCCTATATCATCGCTGTTTTAGTTATCATCGTGATCTTCTACAAGATGCGAAGTCGAGGCAAAAAACACGATGATTAACCTTTTTTTTACCGTCAATTCGTGACAACAAGTATATCAAAGAGAAGGAATGATAATTATAGTTATTCACTACCCCTTTGGGAGTTAACCAATAATGACGCATACTACGTTAAAAGAAAAATTACAGATGCTCGGTATCAAGCGTGTTCTTAGTTACCTTGATTCCGACCCTGACAAAAACATTCCAAAGCTCCTTAAGTGGGTCGAGCTCCTGGACAGAAACAACACGCTGGACGGTCCTCTTCCCACCGTGAAACGTGTGCTCTCCGACAAAGACGGAGTTTGGTACAAGTTCATCAAAGATCTTTACACCGATATCGATCCCGGGGTCCGAAAACGGATCTTCGAGAATTTTATCGTCAATGCTGTTGTTCTCGGCAGAGACAAGAAGATCAAACTCAGAGATGAGGAAGGATGCAACATCCCCTGGGCCATTCTGATGGATCCGACCAGTGCCTGCAATCTGAAATGTATCGGATGCTGGGCAGCTGAGTACGGCAACCGGATGAATCTGTCCCTCGAAGAATGGGATTCGATCATTGAGCAGGGAAAAGCCCTTGGTACCTACTTCTTCCTCTACTCGGGCGGAGAACCTCTTGTCCGGAAAAAGGATATCATCAAGATGTGCGAAAAGCACAGTGACTGTATTTTCCTTTCCTTTACGAACGGCACGTTAATCGACGAGGCATTCGCCGACGAGATGCTCAGAGTCGGCAACTTTGTTCCGGCGATCAGTATCGAGGGTGACGAGGCAGCGACCGACGGAAGACGCGGAGCTGGGGTCTATCAAAAAGTCATCAAGGCGATGGCGATCCTGAAAGAGAAGAAACTCCCGTTCGGGATCTCCTGCTGCTACACGAGTGCAAACACCGATATTATCGGCAGCGATGTCTACATCGATGATATGATCGCCCGGGGAGCAAAGTTTGCCTGGTTCTTTACCTACATGCCGGTCGGCGTTGACGCCGTTCCTGAGCTTCTGGCAACGCCTGAGCAGAGAGAGCATATGTATCACCAGGTCAGACACATCAGAGCTACCCGGCCTATCTTTGCCATGGACTTCTGGAATGACGGCGAGTATGTGAACGGCTGTATCGCCGGCGGGAAATTCTACCTCCACATCAATGCAAACGGCGACATTGAGCCGTGTGCATTCATCCATTACTCTGATGCAAACATCAGGACCCACACACTCCTCGAGGCATACAAATCCCCGCTCTTTATGCAGTACCGGAAAAACCAGCCGTTCAACCAGAACCTTCTTCGTCCCTGTCCGTTACTCGACAATCCGGAGAGACTCGCTGCAATGGTCGATGCTGCAGGGGCAAAATCCACGGATATGGTGAACCCCGAAGACGTGCACGATCTGATGAAGAAAACCGTTCCCGCTGCAGAGAAATGGGGACCGGTAGCCGACGAACTCTGGAAAGAGAATCGTGCCGAGAAGGCTGCAAAAGCCTGCTGTCCGGGCAACTGCACATGCAGCTGTCAGACTCCTGAAAAGAAGTAATACTCCCAACTATTTTTCACAATTTTTAACGTGTCATATGTTTTACACTGATTACTCAGTATGATCACGTTTCTCGTAGGCATTTGTATCCTTATCTTCGGCTATTTCTTCTGGAGTAAGGTTGCGGAAAAAATATTCGGGCCCGACGACCGGAAAACGCCGGCACTGAATCATCCGGACGCGGTCGAGCGTGTTCCTCTTTCCACAAGGCGGAATCTCCTGATCCAGTTGTTGAACATCGCGGGTATGGGTCCGGTCGTGGGCGTGGTCCTCGGTATGAAGTTCGGTGCGATCGTTTTTCTTCTTCTCCCGATCGGAAACGTGATCGGGGGGGCCGTTCACGATTATTATGTGGGGATGATCTCCGCGAGGAACAACGGTTCCGACATGACAAGCCTGGTCAACAAGTTTTTCGGCAGAAATGTCGGCGGGCTCTTTATTGTCCTGGTCATTCTTTCGCTCCTGCTTCTCGTTACGACGTTCACAAACATTCCGGCAAACTTCATTCAGCTGCTGCTTCCGTTCGGCGTGTCCGTTCTGATCTGTGCGGTGATCGGGATATTTGTCTATTATATCATCTCGACGATCTTTCCGATCGACAAAGTGGTCGGCAGGATCTATCCAATATTCGGCGTGGCTTTGATCGTGGTCACAGCCCTTTTGTGTATTGCATATATTCCATTTGCTTCGGATATTCCGGATATTGTTCTGACACCGGCGGGAATTGCGGCGGCATTCACCGCTCATCCTGACGGTCAGCCGATCATTCCGATGCTCTTCATCACGATCGCCTGCGGGATCCTTTCCGGGTTCCACGCGACCCAGTCGCCGATCACGTCGAGGACGATCACCTCGGAGCGTGAAGGACGACGAGTATTCTACGGTATGATGATTGCGGAAGGGATCATCGCGATGATCTGGGCGGCAGGGGCTTCGATAATTTTCACGCTCAAACCGGAGATGCTTGCGTCAACGAACGGGAACGCGATCATCTTCGAGATCCTGGATATGGTGTTTCCGACGTTTCTGATCGTGCTCGCGATAATCGTGCTGATCATCCTCGCGATCACGAGCGGGGACACGGCCCTTCGAGTCATCCGGACCTCGGTCGCGGGCCACTTCGGATTCGATCAGTCGACGATGAGAAAACGCATCCTTCTGGCTCTTCCGTTGGTTGCCGTGATTACCATGCTTCTGTTCTGGTCAAATCTGATCCCGACCGGGTATGCGATCCTCTGGAATTACTTTTCCTGGTTCAATCAGGTCATCGCCTCGTTTGCTTTGATGACGGCGACGGTGTATCTGATCAGCAAAGGAAAACCGTTCTGGATCTCGATGATACCGGGCGTTGGTATTTTGTTTATCGTGATCTCGTTTATTTTATGGGCAAGCCCGGAACACCTCGCAGGAGTGCCGTTTGGGATCGGCATGCCTCTTGAGATGTCGTATGTTGTATCAGGTGTCCTGACGGCGGTGATCTATGCTCTTGTGATAAGGCAGGGAAGGAAACTGAAAGCTGACAAAACCTTCTCGGCTGACGAGGAGTAGCTGCTTCTCAGAGATTCGGCGAATTCACCACGGTCTGATATACATATTCCCGATTATACGGCTCAGAAATGATGAGATTATAGATGTCTACAAACCGGTTCTGTTCGCCGACCGTGCTGCTGTACGTGGCGTAGGTACTGGTATATGTTGAGAAGTATGCCTGATATTCTGCATACAGTGTCTCATACTCTGTTTGATATGCAGTATATCCATCCCAAGCTTCATCGGCAGCTGTGAGGAGTTCGGTCTGTTCCGCTTTCAGGATATCCCACTGCTGCACATACTCGGCATATGTTATTTTATTTGACGAATAATCGCTGTTTAATTTTTTCTGCTGAGTTGTAACTGCATTTGCCTGGTCGATATACGCATTATATGCAGAGAGTTTTGCGTCCATCAATGCCGCTAGGGAGTTGAGATCGTTCTCGTATTGGGTTATGGTCTCTTCCATGGTCTCGAGTGTATTCGTATTTGATTCTGTTTTCGCGGAGAGTTGGTTGATCAGTTCAGCGGCTTTGTCCCGGTAGGCGAGGATCGCCTCGATCTGATAGCCGGCGGTGTAGATTTTTGTTCCTTCTCCGGCTGTGATCACGACGGGCGTGCTTTTGAGTGAGGTCCCGTCTTCGAAGGTGAATGATTTGTCTGTTACATAACTATAGCTGGTTGTTTCAAGGATCGCATATCCGCCGGTATCCGGATAGGCGGTCGTGTCGGTGGTTTTGATCCCGACCGTTGCATGGCTCTCTTCTTCAAAGACAAGTAATACTGCATCATACCCGGCACGTGTGAGGAGCCCGGCAAGGAGCATGCTTTTGTCGTCGCAGTCTCCGAATTTGTCGATGACGGTTTCAACAGGATAGCGGTAGTCTTCTTTTGTCGTATACGGTATGCTCTGGACAAAGGTCGCGAGCAACTCGACATATTCGTCGTCCGTCAGACTCCATGAGGTTCTGACGTGGTCTGTCTGGTCGAGGATCTGTGCATACATTTCCTCCTGCAGGGGATCGTTTATGATATTATTATAATATTCGAGTGTTAGTATTTTGGTGTAGGGAATGGTTTTTGATCCGGCATTTCCCGCTCCTTGATAGGTGGATGCCGGAACGGAGACGAACAGGGTCACCGAGCTGTCTTTGAAGGGGAAGGTGTATTCTGCGGCGAGGGTCCCGGTATAGGAGTCGTCCGGGTATATGTGGGGATTTGAGTTCAGATAAAAAAGATAGTATCCCGTGCAGGAGATCAGTATCAGGAAGATTACGAGGAGTATGGGGAGTATGATCTTTTTCATAAGGGAACGTTGATATGTTTTTTAGCTGTTCTTCTGCTTTATATATTCTGTGTGGGCACGTTGGGTGCTGAGGATTTTTGGGAGGTCTACTAGGCAAACTGCTGTTGCTGAAGGTTTTTTCCACACGAAAATGAGATGAATGAGATAAAAAAAATCATCGGCATCTATTTCGTTCTCTTCTTCCAATTATCCAATAATCATGATCATCAACAATCCTCAGAATAGTACAATAGTACCAACTAATTTTAGTCACTTAAGATTTGCAGTTAATTCAAGTTATGATTCCATGATTACCACTCTTAAATCAATGAAACCTTCACCGGAACTCACTTCGGAACAACAGGACCAGATATTTTTAGTAATTGGTACTTTATTACAGTGGATTATGGTTTGTTGGGAAAGAAGAGATAAGAAAGATGGTAGCTCTCCGGATGAACAATCCTTTATGGATGCATTAAGACAACCTAATAATTTATTGAAACATAATCATACCTTTGTGGAATTTCAATATTCATCATCTGTTATTACTGGCGGATTTAACCGTGGTGGGTTTAATCGGACTGCTTTTAATCGGAGCATTGTTATTATTAATTATTTTTGGAAAAATTTGGATGACATTCTTGTAAAGAAAAATCATAGAAGCTATATTAAGGAATATAATATCCAACTTAGTGGAAAAGAAATAATTCCAACTCTGAACAAAGCAAAAGAAATCGTATTAACATCTTTGCCAGACGTAAAATCGTAATAGAACTTTACTCACACAAATCCTGTGGGCTGAAAATATTACCTTTACGAAATTGATGGACATCTACATCAGCGGATAGCTCGCTCTAACGACACGCCCCTGCACCTCCAAATTCCCCCGTCCCCCGCTGATCTTCGGCACATCGCCCACCGGCCCCTTGAACACCATCTCCGCTCTGAGCATGCCGATCGACTCAAACCTCATCTCAAGCCTCTCCGGCTCTCCGGCATTCGCCACGCTCTGCAGATGATTTGCGATCGACAACACCTGCATCCGGTCAAGCGTCCACTGTCTCCCGCACTCGAACAGAAACTTCTGCAGATTCGCGTCCTTCGAAAAATCGAACGACCGGTGCTTTCGGATACCGATTTTCAGCACAAGACCGAGGACCAAAACCGCCATCGACCCGGACGTCAGCGGCGACGCGAAGAACAGTGCCAGCGTTTTCGGGAGACCTTCATACAGATACGGACACACCGCCGACGAGACCCCGATCAGAATCGGCAGGATCACCACAAACTTCCGCCGGGGATCCAGCATCCGTGACGAAATACTCTGGATACCGGTGACCATCACAAACGTCACCGCATACAAAAGGGTCGCTCCAAGGATCGGCTTTGGCAGAATATGGAACACCCAGCCGATTGCCGGCAAAAATCCGCACAGAATCAGAAAGAACCCGAGCCCGAGCCCGATCCGTTTTGCTGCGATCCCGGTCCCGACAACAAGTCCCGTCGCTCCAGAAGATGAACCGATCCCGACCCCGCCCAACGCTCCCGCGATCGCGACCCCTGCTCCCTCCGACATCAGACCGTTTTTCAGCGTATTCTTCTCGCCCTCTTTCGTGTAGGCGTTCAGAAGCGAAATGTTTCCCACCGACTTCAACATCACGCAGATCATCGCGATCGTAAACGGAATCAGCAGAGCGAAATCAAACGAGTAGGAGACGATTCCGATCGGATTCGGGATCCAGAACACCGAAAGGCTCGTGATCTCGAACAGCGTCTCGAGGCGGAAAACGCCCAGAAACACCGAAGCTGCCATTCCGATCACGATACCGATCAGAATTGCATAGAATTTAAAAAACCGCTTCGGGATTACGCTCAACAGGATCGTGGCAGAAAGCGTGATAATACCGACCACGGTCGATGCCGGGTCCAAGGGGCCTGCGTCCACGCTCCCGAAAAACAGCGGAAATGCAAACGGAACGATAGCGATCCCAAGAAGAAACAAAACGACACCCGTGACCTCGTTCGGGAACACGATCCGGAAAAACTTCGTGAACCGGCTGATTACCATCTCAAAGAGTCCCGAGATGATCAGCATTCCATACAGAAGAGGAAGGCCGCCTGCCGTCGCAGCAAGAAGCGATGCCGGCAGATACGAAGAGTTCGGCACCATCGGCAGAAGGTATCCTGCCCCCGTTTTCGCAAAAGACTGAAGGATCGTGGCGATCCCCGAGCCGATCAGGGTCGCACTGATCAGAAACATCGTCAGATCCGTTGATCCGCCGATCGCATTGCTGATGATAACCGGATACGTCATGTACACGGCAAGGACGAAGAAATGCTGCAGGATCGTGAGAACCGTCGTTCCCAAAGGCACCCTGTCATTGACATTGTAGATCGGTTCATCCCCCTCAGCCATTATGAACATGTGTTGGTTGTACTTTTATGTTAAAGCTTATCGTAGGAATAGGATTATCAATTTTTCAGACATATAAAATAGAAATCCTATGAATGAGAAGCAGGAGTTTATCACCAGGATCGAAAACCAGATTCAGGTCGAAGAGGAGTATACAAAGATGCTCGAGGATGGAAAGCATCGTTTGTCCCGCTCAAAATATCTGATCCTGATTCCGCTCACTTTGTTTGTGATAGTGGCAGTGATTTCCAATATGAAATACCAGAATCCCGGCCAGATCCTCATGATCTGGATCGAAGGAAGCTTCTATCTCTACATGTTCTACTTCTTTTTGATGATGATCCCGTCAGTGGGGTCGGACGCAAAAATAAACATCTTCGATAAAAAATTTCTGGTATATGTGCAGGAGTTTCTCAGGCTCGCAAATATTCTGCGTACCGTCCGAAAAAACCGGCTGACCCTGGTCGAATTTTTCTGGAACTCTTTTCTCATCAATACAAAACCGCTCGTGAAAGGTTTCACCATTCTGTATCTGATCGATCTTCTCTGTGCGGTCGTCATGAAATTTTTCGACATGATCGACTGGATGATGTTCCTTCTGCTTGTTGTCCAGATCGGAGTGATCCTGATATTTTATTCAAGGATCACTGCCGCAAAACCCGGAACTCCTGGATTTTTTGTTGGGAAGCCTCTTTCCGAAAAGGAAAATACCGGAATTGCGGGTGTGAAAGCCTGGCTGTATGTCGGTATCTTTTGTCTGTTTACCTGCCTCATCATTGTGGGTGCGATGTTTTTCCCGGGCATGACGCTTGGACAATTTCTCAGCGACATCACGCTCGTTCCCGGAGAGTATCCGTTCCTTCTCGTTCTGATCCTCATAACCCAGGGTCTGATCCTGAGATATTTCCAGGGTGTCGAGAGCAGAAAACTGATGAACTCTCTTAACGAACATCACCTCTCGGTCTTAAAGGACGATCTTTTACCGCGGGTCAGCCAGGCTCACCCGGAGGATCTTACCGATCTGAAACGCGAGTTCCTGCTTTTTATCATGAACAAGCTTCTGGTCCAGGAGTTTTTCTACCGGTTCCCGGCATATGTCCTTATGCCCAATTTACTTCTGGCTCTCGATCCGGTCGCTCAGGAGATCCTGGTGAAGACCGGCGAGGATAAACATCTCAAATATATGCTGTAAAAAAAGATTAGAAGGAAGATCCACTCATTTTGAACTCCGAACCCGATCCCGATCCGGCGTAGAGTGCAGCACTCTCGGTAAGAGATGCCGTTATCACATAGGAGACGATACTCATGACGATCATCAGAATGATCGGGATGAGGATGCAGGTGAAGACCTTTTTCGGGGGGAGTTCGGTGATGGATGCAATACCGAAGATCCAGACCGGAATACACCAGAACATGACCGCTCCCTGCAGTGCGAGGCTCACAATCGGGTCTATTGTGCCGACGAGTCCAACGAGTCCGCTCAGAAGAGCCCCTATCGCGAGGATCGCGGAAGCATAACCGGTCACGGCGAGCATCTGCTTAAAGGTGCATTTCGCATAGCCCAAGATTTTAACACCGGCTAAGAACAGTCCGGCGACGACTGCCCATGAGATGAATATACCGATGATCCCCGCGACCACGGTGATGACTGCTGTGAAAATATCTCCCGGGAGAATGAAGACAACTGCAAGCAGGGAATAGATAAGCGTGATCAGCGCCGGGATCAGGAGACCTTTCGGACTCTCTTCGAAGAACTGCTTTTGATCGAAAAGCAGGTATTTGACTGCATTTTTCATATTCATAGATGTCGGATAATATTTCTATTCAGTCACTATTAACTTTCCCCAGTGACCTTGTCAGGAGAGCGATCGTTTTTGCATCGACGATCTCTCCGTGGGCGATCATCGCAAAAATATCAGCTTTCGGCACTTTCACGACTTCGATGATCTCGTCTTCGTCTCTTGCGCAGTCCTCGCATGGTACAAGTCCCCGTGCTTCAAAGAGCCAGAGTTTTTCCGTGCAGAATCCGGGCGTCGAGTACACATATCCTCGCGGAATATACTCATTTGCCGAGAACCGGGCTTCTTCTGCAAGCTCCCTTTTTGCACATTCCAGGGGCGTTTCATTCCCGTTATCCATGCCGCCTGCCGGGACTTCAAGGATGTATTCATCGATCACGGCGCGATACTGTCTTATCAGATATACGTGGGTCTCATCGGTCGGGAGAATGCACACCGCCGGGACCGGCTGGACGAAGAGATAGTTCCTGTCCTTTCCATTCGGCAGGTGAACGTGCCGGGTTTCGATGGTGAGTCTGGGCGTGTCGTAGATTATTGTGCCGGTCTCCGGTTTGGCTGATCCGAGTGCTTCAAGTAATGGACGGATCTGCGCTTTGCTCACGAAATCCGCCTCATTTATCTTCAGTCTTTTCATCATCAGTTTGTTGCCGATCCCGATTTTTTTGTAATCGAGTGCTCCGCGAAGATGAAAGGTCTGGATAGTATCCTGCATTTTCCAGGAAAAATTTTTGGTACGGAGATCTTCGTATTTCTTCTTGTCTGCCGGGTCAGTCAATCCGACGGTAAAGACAATGATCTTCTTGTCCTTGATCTGTTCATAATTGTCCGAGATCAGCGCGATGCCGGCGATACACCCGACGTAAACGCCGGCTCCGTAAATGATCGTGTCGTACGGCATGAGATCATCAGGCTTGACATCATCGGCATTTTTCAGATCAGCCCCTAATTCTTCAGCGATCCATTCGGCATACTGTTTCGTGGATCCGTATTTCGATTTATAAATGACAACTGTACTCACGTTTATCCCTTCTTTATTCAGAATTGGTCGTGATGAGATAAGTGCTTTAGTATCGCCGCGGCGGTCCGCCGAAAAAAAGGAGTTGGTATTATTCTGCTTGGGAAATGCTGATGTGAACTTTGAGATCATCGATCTCCCAGTCCATTGCAAGAGTTGCTTCGTCAGCAGCACCGCATTCGCAGGGTTCCCCGTCCGCTACTCTGATCTTGAGGCAGTTTGCCCTGACCTCGTTTTCGATGACATCATGCTGGGAATTCACGAGAGGCATGACCCGTGCATCATCGATGACGACATCTGCTTTGATCTTTGCATCGACGGCGAGACCTGCCTGTTTTCTCATCTCCTGGATCCGGCGGATGACTTCACGGGAGTATCCTTCGGCTTCGAGTTCCGGCGTGAGGGTCACGTCAACATAGATCATGCCGTTTTCGATCGGCGAGGAGAAGATGTTTGCCGGCATCTTCTCTTCAAAGGTTATGTGCTCATCGGTAAGTTCAGCGGTAAACCCGTCCTTTTCCATTACAACTTTTCCGTCTGCCGTCAGGGAAGCTTTCAGCTGACTGCCGTTTGTTTCTTCGATGAATGCCTTGACTTTGGGCCCGTCGCGTCCGAACTGTTTGCCGATCACTTTCATGACCGGGACCGCGGTCCAGTCGAGTTTGTCCCAGATGCCTTTCACGACCGTAACGGAGCGGGCATTTGCCCGGTCACAGCACATATCGTTCATTGCCGAGATGGCGCCGGCGACCTTATCCGATTCGGTCGCGACAACGATCTGTCCAACCGGCCAGCGCCCTTTGCGTTTTCCGTTCTGGCGGGCGTTCGAGACTGCTTCGTCGAACTCCTGAACGATCTCCATCTCCTCTTCGAGGACCGGGTCGCGCAGTGAATCGTTTCCGCTGAACCAGTCGACCATATGGACCGATTTCGGGTCGCCTTCACATCTCAGGTTCTGGTACATTCTTTCGGTGATGTGGGGGGCGAAGGGTGCGAAGATGGTAACGAGTCTGCGCAGAACGTAATACATGGTGTCGTACGCCTGCATCTTCGAGACCGATTCTTCTTCGAGCCACATTCTCGGTCTGACCAGCTGGACATACCAGCGGGAGAGTTCATCGAGGACGAAGGTGCTGATCGGGCGGGTCGCCCGGTGAAGGCTGCAGACCTCCATCTCTTTAGTGACCTGCTCGGCAAGAGAGTTCACGCGGGAGATGAGCCAGCGGTCTTCTCTGCCGAACTCTTTGATGTGGTCTTCCACAACTGAAGGATCCCAGCCGCCGTCTTTCGTCGCCGGTTTGTAGCTGTCGAGTGCCATATACGGGAGCGGGAATTTGTAGACGTTCCAGAGAACATTGAACATTCGGTGGTTCGTCTTAACGCCTTCAAGGGAGAAGCGCATATCATCCCAGGGAGCATTCGCCGAAAGGATGTACTGACGCATAACATCCACACCGAACTGTTCGATGACGTCTTCGGGTGCAATGACGTTTCCAAGACTTTTACTCATCTTTTTGCCGTTTGCGTCAAGCGCGAATCCGTGCATGAGTACAGATTTGTACGGGGATCTGCCAAAGGCGATCGTGGAGAGGGCAAGCTGGGAATAGAACCATCCGCGTGTCTGGTCCTGTCCTTCGAGGATGAAATCCGCCGGCCAATATTTGGCGAAGTCTTCGGTCTTCTCCGGGAACCGGAGTGTTGCCCAGGATGCGATTCCCGAGTCGTACCAGACATCGAAGATGTCCGGGATACGCTTCATCGTTCCGCCGCATTCGCAAGGCATCGTGATGTCATCGACGTACGGCCGGTGGGGATCGGTCATCTTCTGACCGGAGAGCTGTTCGAGCTCTGCGTATCTGCCGACGACATGATATTTATTACAGATCGGACAGACCCAGACCGGGATCGGGATACCCCAGTATCTCTGCCGGGAAATACACCAGTCGCGAGCCTCTTGGATCCAGTCATGGAATCTGGCGGAACCTGCCCATTCAGGGAACCAGGTGACTTCTTCCGAGATCTCTTTGAGCATCTTTTCCCTGACATCCTTTGCTTTCAGGAACCACTGTGAGGTTGCACGGTAGATGATCGGAGTCTTGCATCTCCAGCAGTGTCCGTATCGGTGAGTGATCTTCCGGACAGCAAGCATGGCGTCTCCTAAAACGTCGATGACCCCCTGATTGGTTTCGGGTGCTTTGACGTATTTTCCTGCAAAGACACCCGCTTCTTCGGTGAAGTTTCCGTTTCCGTCGACCGGGCAGACGATCGCGAGATCTTCTTTCAGACCGACGAGGTAATCGTCCCAGCCGTGACCCGGAGCGATATGGACCATTCCGGTGTTTTCCATCGCCACGTAATCGGCGATGACGATACGGTGCTCGATCTTTTCCTGAATGGGAACCGCGGAAGCGAGGGGAGAATTGTATTTTGTTCCGGCGAGTTCGGCTCCGGTCTTTGTTTCAATGACCGAGTAGTCCTGATATTTTCCGTATTTGAGGATCTGTTCAACGAGGTCTTTTGCGATCCAGAGGTCTTCGGTCTTTCCGTCTTTTACTGCCCGGCATTTTGCGTAGACAAAGTCTTTTCCAACGGCCACTGCCACGTTTGCGGGAAGGGTCCAGGGGGTTGTGGTCCAGATAACGAGGGATTCGTTCTCGGCTCCCTGAATGGGGAATTTAACGAAGATAGACGGATCGGTCTCGTCCCAGTACTCGACTTCAGCATCGGCGATCGCCGTTCCGCAGCGGGGACACCAGTTGACGACCCTGGATCCGCGTTCGAGCATCTTCTCTTCTTCGCAGCGTTTGAGGGTGTACCATGCAGCTTCGATGTATCCTTTATCGACCGTCTGATAGGGGTCGTCGAAGTCCATCCACGTCCCAAGTCCCCGGAACTGATCGCTCATCAGATCTTTGTGGGTGAGAGCGAACTCACGGCACTCTTCGATGAACTTTGCAACACCATACTTTTCGATGTCTGCTTTGTTTTTGAACCCGAGCTTCTCTTCGACTTTGACCTCGATTGGAAGTCCATGCATATCGTAACCGGCACGTTCGATGATATGCTGACCGGTCATCGAGTGATATCTGATGATGGAGTCTTTGAGGATCTTGTTCCAGGCAGTCCCGAGATGGATGTAGCCTGTTGTGTACGGCGGTCCGTCGACAAAGAACCACGGCTGGCCAGACTCGTGAAGTTTGCGTGTTTCACGATAGGTATTGTTTGTTTTCCAGTACTCCCGGACGTCGTTTTCGACAACGGCTGGTACATAACTTTCTGATATTTCTTTCACGAGTTTCTTCCCTCACTCAATATGTGGGTAAATATTGGTCGTCGTTATACATAAGGGGTTTTGTGTCCCGGCGTGCTCTTCTCAGAGTCAGTTTCATTGATGCCCAAATTTTATGTGAAAATAATCCTCGATTCTAACCTTTATGAATAATGACTGCGAAGTAACTGTTTGGTAATCATCATGGACGGATATGCAGGAAACATGGTCTATGTCGATCTCTCTACCGGGGCGATAACAATCAAACCCACGCCGCCGGAACTCAAAAAGTCATATATCGGCGGACGGGGATTTGGTATCCGGCTCCTGACTGATATGGTTGACCCGAAGATCGATCCGTTGAGCGACAAGAACATTCTCGTCTTTGCAGCCGGACCGCTGACCGGCACCGGCATTCCTCTTGGGAGCAGATATGAGGTCTCGGCCGTCTCACCTCTCACTGGGACCGCGATGAGCGGTAACAGTGGGGGAGTCTTTGGCTGGAAGATGAAAAAGGCCGGGTTCGATGCGGTCGTTATCACCGGCAAATCCAAACAACCGGTCTATCTGTTCCTCGACAACGGAAAGGCCGAACTCAGGGATGCTGCTTATCTCTGGGGTAAAACCACCGGGCAGACTACCGACGCCATCATGGATGAGCTCAAGGATCCGAGTGTTCGGGTATCCTGTATCGGCCCTTCGGGAGAAAAACTCGTGCTGTTTGCCTGCATTATCAATGAAAAGACCCGTGCAGTCGGACGGGGAGGGGCCGGGGCCGTAATGGGGTCAAAGAACCTGAAAGCGATAGCAGCCAGAGGAGACCAGCCTATCAAGCCGGCGGACGAAGAACAGCTCAAGGTTGTTAAAGAGCGCGTGAAAAACAAGATCGAGGAGAACGGGATCGCCAAGTCGCTGCACACGTACGGAACGGCTGTGCTCGTCAACATTCTCAACGAGAATTATCTCCTGCCGACCCGCAACTTCCAGACCGCCCATTTCCCGGAGGCTGATAAGATCTCCGGCGAGACGATGGCGAAAACGATCCTCAAGAAACCCAAAGGATGTTTTGCCTGTATTGTGCAGTGCGGACGAGTGCATGAATTCGACGGCGAGACCGGAGAGGGGCCGGAGTATGAACCTGACTGGGGATTTGGTGCCGACTGCGGTATCGACGATCTAAAAATGATCGCCCGGGCCAACAATCTCTGCAATGAGTATGGGCTCGACTCAATTTCGATGCCGACAACGATCGCATGTCTGATGGAGATGGCGGAGAAAGGGTATGTCAAACATCCGATCCGATTCGGCGATGCAAAAGGGATGCTGAAACTCGTGGAGCAGATCGCGAAGCGTGAGGATATCGGCGATGAACTTGCCGAGGGATCTTTCCGGTTTGCGACGAGATACGGTCATCCTGAACTGTCGATGAGCTCCAAGAAGCAGGAACTGCCTGCCTATGATCCCCGGGGCATTCAGGGATACGGACTTGCAGCTGCCACCTCGGTTCGAGGTGCAGATCATGTATATGCATACATGATCTCTCCGGAGATCCTCGGGGCGCCTGAGAAGATCGACCCGTACCTGATCAAGGGAAAACCCCAGTGGGTCAAGACTTTCCAGGATCTGACCGCTGCGATCGATGCACTGGGCATGTGCCTCTTTACGTCCTTTGCTCTCGGGGCAGAGGATTACGCTGATCTTCTTACCGCGACCACGGGAGTGAAGACCGATGCAGAAGAACTGCTGAAAGTCGGCGAGCGGATATGGAATCTTCAGAAGCTCTATAATATTCAACGCGGGTTCGGCCGCAAAGACGACACCTTGCCGGACAGGCTCCTGAACGAACCCCTGACAGAAGGTGCCCCGACAGGCCAGGTATCCCGGGTACATGAAATGCTCGATGAGTATTATACGCTTAGAGGCTGGGACGCAGAAGGCACACCGACAAAGGAAAAACTCCAGGAACTGGGGCTGATGTAAAACATCAGGCCATGCTGAAGGATTCATATATGTCAAAAGAGTCTTCGGATACCCGGTTTCTGAGGCAGATCTCTCTTTTTGGAAGAGAGGGTCAGAAGAAACTTAAGGACGCCCGTATCCTTCTTGCCGGGGCTGGTGGTCTAGGTTCGGCGATCGCGACATATCTCGCGGCCGCCGGTGTTGGCTATATCCGGATCGTCGATGAGGATGTCGTCGAGCGTTCCAACCTCAATCGGCAGATCCTATTTCATGAGCAGGATATCGGTGTATGCAAGGTTGAAGCAGCGGAAAAAACGATTCATGCACTCAACAGCGATGTCGAAGTGGATGCAGTATGTCGGCATATCGATGAGACATCTGTGGGGGATCTTGTCCAGGGGATGGATCTGATTCTTGACGGCATGGATAATTTCGCCGCCCGCTATGTTTTGAACCGTGCCGGTCTCAATGAAAAGATCCCGTTTATTCACGGCGCCGTGAACGGATTCTACGGACAGGTAACTACCCTCATTCCCGGTGTTACCCCGTGTCTTCGCTGCATTGTTCCAACAACGCCGACCTGGGAAAAGAATGCGATCATCGGGGTGACTTGCGGAGCGATCGGCAGTGTCGAGGCTTCCGAAGCGATCAAGTATCTCACCGGAACTGGAAAATTACTCGAAAATCGGCTTCTGCTCTGGGACGGGCTTCGCGGCGAATGCGAATCGATTCAAATCATGAACTCTCCTGACTGCACCGACTGCGGTTTTTCAGAGGGTGAACCAGATGGCCGGAGGTTTTCCGTATGAAGATCACAGTGAAAGCGTTTGCCACATTCCGTGAGGTCATGGATATGCAGATCGAGCTTGAGTTTCCGGAAGGCACGACCGTTCGCACGCTTCTTTCTGAGCTCACCGGACGATACAAGGGACTAGGTGAGATGATGTTTGCCGATCCGGATACTCTCCGGGACTTTGTCAACATCCTGAAAAACGGGAGAAACATCCATTTTCTTGCCGGTCTCGACACTCCTCTTGATGATGGGGACATGATTGCCCTGTTCCCGCCGGCTGCCGGGGGATAAGGGCTCCCCTCGCACGAAACACGTGAAACCGGAAATAAAAATAGCTATGGATTTTTTGCGGGCATATCCGTCCTGCTTTCTTCATCCATGATACACAAGTATTTATCTACGGGGTGTGTATAAGGTAACGCAGTTATCTGTGGGAAATATCAGTAAGACTCTTTTGTCTCATTGTTTTTTTTCGTGAGCATTTATGCTCCAAGGAAATCCTATCATGGAAAGAAGAAATAATTTTGGCGCACCACGCCAGTTTAATGACGGCCCACGCGAAATGACCAAAACAGTCTGCTCAGACTGTGGAAAAGAATGCGAGGTACCGTTTAAGCCAACAGAAGGTAGACCAGTCTATTGTCAGGAATGCCTTCCAAAACACCGGACCCCACGGAACCGGTTCTAATACTGTTCGGACTTAACTGTCCAAACACATCATTTTTCTAAAATCTATTCAGTATTCTGTTTTGTGCGGTTTTCGCAATACATGTGTTTTCTCTTCTGACTACCCAACTATATCAGTCAGATTCATCAGGCAAAAAATCCAACACTAATAATAATGGAGATTCAGTTATACGGAAAAGCGGTACTTTGCAAAGTTGCCGAGCCCGTCGATACAATAACCCCTGAACTTTTAGCCGCTCTTGACGAGATGGTCCCGATGCTCAAAGAACACCGCGGAGTCGGTCTTGCTGCCCCGCAGGTCGGGATCGGAAAACGGTTCTTTGTGATGAATCCCGGAGACAAAGTCCGCAGAGTCATCAACCCGGAGATCCTGAAAACCGGCAATGCCTTTGTCGAGATGGAAGAGGGCTGTCTCTCTGTTCCCGGCATCCATAAAAAAGTCCGCCGATCCCGGAGGATCACGGTCAGATATACCAATGAAGCCGGCGAACTGATCGAAGAGGAGCTGAAGGATTATCCGGCTCGGGTCTTTCTGCATGAATATGATCATCTTGACGGGATCTTATTTGTTGATAAGATCTCGCCGATCGCGAAAAAAATGATCGCAAAGCAGCTTGAGGATCTAAGTAAAAAGGAGGCGTAACGTGCGTGTCCTATTTATGGGGACGCCTGAGTATGCCCTTTCTTCTCTTCGTGCGGTGTTTGCAGAGCATGAGATCGTCGGTATTCTGACTAGGGTCGATAAACCGAATCGCAGAGGAAACAGGATCGAGTTTTCTCCGGTGAAGGTTTTCGCACTTGAGCATGGGATCCCGGTTTTTCAGCCGGAAGATATGAAGGACCCTGCTCTCTTCGAGCAGCTGAAGGCTCTTTCTCCTGATATTTCCGTTGTGGTGGCATTTGGGATGATGATACCCGATTCGATCATCGATCTCCCGAAACACAACACGATAAATCTGCACGGCTCGCTTCTGCCGAAGTATCGGGGAGCAGCTCCGATGCAGTATTCCGTGCTGAACGGGGATAGTGAGACCGGAGTCTCGATCATGTACGTGACGGCTCGACTTGATGCCGGCGATGTGATCCTCTCTAAGTCTATCCCTCTGGATGAAAATGCATCTTATGGGGAAGTCCACGACCTTCTTGCAGATCTCGGGGCCGAAGCACTGATCAAGGCTCTTGAACTGGTGGAGTCAGGTCAGGTCACCAGAACTCCGCAGGATGATTTGAAGGTGACGTTTGCCCCTTCCATCTCCAAAGAGGAGTGTGTGATCGACTGGTCTCTTCCTGCCGGAACGGTTCATAACAGGATCAGAGGGCTTTCACCGATTCCTGGAGCAAATACCCGTCTTCCCGACGGAAAACTCATGAAGATCTACAAAAGTGAGAAGGTCTTCGGGGATTATACCGGAGAGCCGGGAACGGTTGTCGATGTGATCAAAAAGAAAGGACCTGTCGTGATGACGGGGGGTGGCGCTGTCTGTATCCTTTCAGCAAAACCTGAAGGGAAACGCGAGATGCCGGGTTTCGAGATCGTGAACGGGCATTATCTCAAAGTCGGCGACTCACTCTGACCCGGTTCTTTTTTTTTTTGGAAAAGGAGGAACTCGGTTTTGGGTTTGATCCAGTTCGGGAAGGGTATTGCCTGATGTGGAAACATGAAAAAATCCCCCCGCGAATAAACGCGAATAAACGCGAATCGCATTTTTTCTGTTCCGCCCTCTTGACCTTCGGTCGCGTCCCTACGCTACGCCTGATCGGCTCCGCGTGGTCGGGACGGCGGAACGAAAAATGCTGGAAAACCCGCGTCGCGGGTTTTCTCACGAGGAATATGCAAAGATTCAGCCACATCAATATAAAATATAGAAGGAAGTTGGACTTGGAATCACACATGTAAAATAATGATTATGATTGATTTTTTGTTACTCTCTCAATATGTGTTAGATATTCATTGATAAATTCACGATTGCTTTTATTCGTATTTAAATTCTGCAAAAATCCGAATGGTTTCCAGCCGAAAATTTTGAAATTTACCACACTACCATTCATTCCCGTCTCTCTAAAATTTGGAAAATCATCTGTTCCTTCATCTAAAACACCTTTTCGCGGCAATAAAAAATCTGCAAGTGACCAACCACTACCACCATTACAATGACACTGATAAACAGCCTCCTTTTTTGGGAACGAACGGAGTATCATTTCATCCTGTTTCTTTTCCAACATAAAGCGTGAATATAGTAGATAATCTCCTTCTGTGATACCAACTCCTTCGATAGTTCCGTGACCAAATATCCATATTCGTGTTGTATTATTATTCAACAGAATATCTGTTAACATCTCATTACTCGTACACAAATAAAATTGATATGCTTGGTCAAGAAGAGTAAGACCCTTAGCCAAGTCAATCGCCGTATCATCAAATGAGTCAGTAAAAATCTCTGAATTTCGTGCAAGAATGATTGCAGTGTGGTTTTCATTTGAACGATTTGAACGATTTGAACAGTATTTCTCGATATTTTTATATGATTTTTTATCCGTGGAGATATGCAATAGAGATGCACAAATAATAACCCACGGAAGAAAAACGGAGAGTTCGATCATCTCAAATTTAGGGAATATTATTAGAGCAACAATAAAAATACAAACAATAATCGTTAGATGTACAAGGAATCGTGTTGGTTTCAAATCATAAATAAACTGAATAAACATGACACAGGTTAAAAAGATAAATACCCATGAAATACCGATGATCCAGATAGAATTGGATGCTATAAATGGAATGGAGAAATATTCTATATGTATTGCTATCAATAAGCAACAGAACAGTAAAATACCTGTGTTAAGAAGACATTTACGACGATATTTCATTTTTTGAGCGATAAATAAATCTTGAAAAAATTTTAGTTGATTATTTGATTCATCACTCATAATAATCACTGCTTATGCCATATTCCTCGGAAAAATGACAGATAACTAGAAATGATTGTCACATTTGAAATATGTCGTATTATACTAATTGTCATAGTAATCTCATTCAATTATCTGAATATTGGGCTCAAAACCATATAAACCCCTAACCGCCTGGTGCAATAATGCCCCGGAGAAGAGCAAAAATTCTGTTTTCTTTCAATAGAGAGGGGTACGGAAATAAGAAATCGAACTGCTTATTCATACTAGAAACACAGGAATAATTCAGCCAAAGAAAACCGGCGACGCGGATATTCCAGCATTTGTCCAAGAGCCGAAGGCTCTTGAGATGTCTCACGAGCTTATAGCCCGTGGATTTTCCACTCTGGCGTTCCTATCACGCGGAGCCGATCAGCCGAAGCGTAGGAACGCGGCCGAGGATTGAAACGACGAGGATAAGAAGACAGCGTATGATAAATGCGGTTCGCGGTTGGTTTTATTCTCTTGTGTCTACACGAATGCCGTACACGAAATCGACGTACACGAAATCGACGTACATGGTATAACGTACATCAGCTTTTTTGAATGATAGTGCACCGTGTAAGTCCTAATTAAAAAAAAGAAGAGGAGTCCTCAGTCGGTTGCCATTGCTTCGACCGGGTTGAGGTTCGCTGCTTTCCATGCCGGATAGAGACCGGATATCAGACAGACGATCAGCCCGATAAGAATACCGATCGGCACATAGGAAAGAACCGATACCGAAAACATCGCATCGATGGATCCGATCATTGCCATCAGCATCAAAGGTGCTGCGATCAATGCAAGCAGAGTTCCGATGATTGCCCCAATTAAACCGATCAGCCCTGCTTCGTAGAGGAACATCAGCAGAATCTGGCTTCTGTAGGTTCCGATACTTCGAAGGATACCGACCTCTCTCGTTCGCTCCTTCACGCTCATCAGCATCACATTTACAATGGCCACTGCTGCGACCAGAAGGGAGATTCCGCTGATGATGGTCGTGAAGATGCTTGACATTGACATGATATCATCGAAGACCGCCATGATCTCATATGAGTTCAGGATATAGACCGTATCATCGGAGTCTTTGTCCTCCTTACCGTTCATCTTCTTCTCGATCGCTGCGTCGATCGCATTCAGTTCCGTTGGATCATATGCCTTGACGATTACTTTGTCATAGAGACCGTGGTTGTCTCCGACAAGTCCGGTGTACCACTCGATAGATCCGACGACCGCATTGTTTGTGGAGAATCCAAACGTCATAGCGCCGCTGTCTTCCATGATACCGACGACTCTGCACGTCACCTCCTGACCGGTCGTATCGAGCATGATCATCCGGCTTCCGATCCTGAGATCGTTATCATCGGCAAAGGTCTCGCCGACGATAACATTGGTCGATCCCCGCGGAAGAGTGCCCTGGATCAGCGTGGCAAGTTTCGTGATGTCACTCGAATCCATTCCGGATATCGTGGCCATCGTGGTCTCTTTTCCGATATATATGTACTTACTTGACGAGTACAACGGGATGAATTCGTAATCTTTGGTCACGGATTTTACTGCAGACTCGATATCCCGGAGATCTTTTGTCGAAAAGCCCGTTGTTGTCGTTCCGTCGATGACTTTTTCACCTACCGGTGTGATCGTCAGCGTGTCTGCCGTGTCGGAGATCATCGAGTTCATCTCCTCGGTAAATCCTGCGCTGATCATTCCCATTCCGCAGATGGCAAAAACACCGATGATGATACCGATCATCGAAAGGATGGTCCGAAACTTATTCAGTTTCAGGTTTCTGACCGCAAGCGAGAGGACCATTGGCGAGTAGATCTTCTGCCATAATGATGTGTTTTCTTCACTCATCGACGATCTCACCGTCCTTGATGATCACTATACGTTCGGCGTATTCGGCCGTCTTTGGGTCATGGGTGACCATAACGACCGTTCTCCCTTGGGAGTGCAGCTCTGTCAGGATCTCCATGATCTGAATACTCATTTTTGAATCAAGATTTCCTGTTGGCTCATCGCACAACAGAAACGTCGGATCGTTTGCGAGCGCACGTGCGATCGAAACTCTCTGCTGCTGACCCCCGGAGAGTTCGTAGGGTGTGTGCTGCATTTGACCGTCGGTCAGTCCGACCATTCTGAGAAGATCTGCTGTGCGTGTCGTCGTGTCCTTATGTCCGTGCTTTAAGATCAGCGGATACTCGACGTTTTCATATGCCGTCAAGAGACTGATCAGGTTATATTTCTGGAAGATGAATCCGATCGTCTCTCTCCTGTGCAGGGTCATCTCATCATCCGTCATCTCCAGCGTTGACTTGCCGTTGATTTTAATATCGCCGGAAGTCGGCACGTCCAGGCACCCGATCATATTCATCAGTGTCGATTTGCCCGAACCTGACGGTCCCATGATGGCCACAAATTCTCCTTTCTGAATGGAGAAATCTATGTGGTTTAATGCATGGACGTCGCCCGCAGGCATTGGATAAATTTTCGAGACGTCATGCAGTTCGACCACAGGGATCGAGTTCATGGCTTACTTCCGTGCAAATATTTTTCCTTTCTTCCAGGCAACAAAACCGCCGGCAAGAATGACGAGTATTACAATGACAATCAGAACGGTGGCGACCGGGCTTGACTCGCCGGTCGTCTGGGTTTCGGTGACGGCTGTAGTGATCGGAACTACTTGTTTTTGTGTATAGACGTTTCCGTTCACATCCTTATAAGTAAAGACCAGGGTCACGTTGTTGTCGATTGGGTTACTGAAGGTCACTTCAAACTCTGAAAGACCGTCCTCATCCATGGATCCTACAACGTATGACGGATAGAGTCCTGATTTGGTCGCTCCTTCGGTCGAGACAACGAGTGCCTTTGCCGTTGTAAGTCCTGCATTGTTTACATCACCGACGATCGTGTAGGAGGATCCCGAGTTCTTCACTTCGAGGTTGTTGACGATCAGTTCAGCGCTGGTTTTGGAGATTCCTGACTCGAGAGGGATCGTGAGACTTTCGGTGTGCCAGTCGGCTCCGTTCCGGTAGGTTACATCGAAGGTGACCTCTTTCGTCTCGGCAGTTGTGGAAACGCTTAAATTCCCGCTTGCTGCTTTGTTGGCATCGATCGTTCCAAGGAAGAGCGAGGTCTGTTTGGAGGTGACTCCGGTTCCGGAGGCACTGATCTCGACTGCCTCGATCGCATTCGTTCGGAGGTTTCCGATCGTGAGGGCGACGGTCTGTGTGGTGTCCGGCTCGAATACATCGGGACGGTTGGTGATCGAGATGGCAACACTTTGATCGTCAACGATGACGGCAAACGGATATTTCAGATAATTCCCGTTATTGCCGCCGAAGTCCACATAAAGGACCGGATAAAAGGTGCCGGTTTCGCCTGTCGAGGTGATAGGAAGGGATAAGGTGAAGGTATCTCCCGCTCCAACGCCGCCGATCGGGTTCTGATACGGGGTCACTGATGATTTGATTCCGTCAGAGTCTTTGATGAAGATCTGATTGACCGGTATGAATTCTGTGCCGGTATTTTTAATCGTTACAGTAATGATACCCGAGTCACCCGACATCAGGGATTCTGGATACATGGAAAAATCCGTGATAACAAAGGTGGACTGGGTTGCAGCCGATACTGCTCCCGTGCCGGAGAGAATCAAAGCGCAGACGAGACATGCTGCGAGAATTATACGTCGAAGATTATTTCTGTTCATGTAAGACCTTTAGATATTTTTGTTCTTAATAAATTGTGGGTGGGGGGATAAATACTTTCTACGTGTTTGCATCATCTTTCAGTGATCATGAATTTTTCAGAATAATCTCCTGAAAAATCAAGAAATACCGTGACGTCGTTCATATACGTTCTTCGTCAAAATGTCTTATGGATGTCATGCCGGAAAGCTAATATATCGATGTGAGACTAATGAACATCATGTCTGAATCCCTGGCATAATATTTTGTGGAGATAATCATGACTGAAATGGTACACAATATAACCCGGTAAATGGATGGATCTTGTCGCGAGCGTATCAAAACGTGTCCCTCTGGATGCAGGTCCGCTTGTCATCACCTTGCCATGAGAAACGGGTTGAAGGACATCGGTATTTATTTCAAGTAAAAAGAAAAAAACAGCGTTTCAACGAAAAATTACTGCATGACAGATTTACACCCAAGAGACCGGAGGTTTATCAAAACGGAACGGGCAATTCGTTCCGCCTTCATCGACCTTGTCGCAAAAAAAGGCTTTGACGAGTTGTCAGTCAAAGACATAGTCGATGCCGCCGACATCGGCCGCGGGACTTTTTATCTGCATTATAAGGATAAATATGCCCTTCTGGAGACGTTTGAGATCCAGATCGGCAATGATCTCCGGGAAATCATACGTGGAGAGGTGTTTCCGCTGACCGAGGGTCGGACTCTGACAAAAACCGTTGTTGCTCTGTTCACGTATTTTGAAGAGAACATTCAGATAATGCGGGCACTTTTCGGAGAAAACGGATCATGTTCGTTCCAGAGCCGACTGAAAGACCGTCTCTGGCATGATGTTTTTGCGGAAAAACTCGTCACAGTGGCTTTGCAGGATAGTTTTTCCGTCCCGCTCGAGTATCTTCTGGCATACATCAACGCATCGCATTTCAATGTGTTTCTGACCTGGATCCAGAAAGAGGGGCCGGAACGGGAATCTCCGGACGAAATCGCCCGGATCATTCTCAAGATCAGTCTCCTTTCGCCTTATCGGATCAGATGATGCACGGGCTTGAGTCCTGTTTTCTCAAAAGCACGGGTGATTTCCGTCTCCGGGGAGTCTTTTCGATAGAAAAGGTGTGAGTCACAGGAACAGTCGGAACAGCCGAACTTTTCCACTCTGTCTCCGCCAATGTTTTTTGCGAGAATACACTCCAGTCTCTCTTCGGTTTCTGCACAGAAAACGCTCGTGAGGGTCACCCCACCCGCCGCCATCAGATAATCAATGTGCCATTTTGGTTTTCGGTAATGTTCATGAAAGAATTTGATGTGCCGGGTGACCCTTGAGAGTCCGCCTGAACCAAGAGCAGATCCTGCATACAGATACCAGCCTTTTTTGAATTCTGTGGGTCCGAGTGCGCCGATTCGGACCGTACACGGTTCTGCACAACTGAGGATCAGACAGTAAATGCCTTTATCCATATCTTACAACATCGTACT
The DNA here is from genome assembly GCF_030655665.1 of Methanocorpusculum sp. NCBI lineage: Archaea > Methanobacteriati > Methanobacteriota > Methanomicrobia > Methanomicrobiales > Methanocorpusculaceae > Methanocorpusculum > Methanocorpusculum sp. The sequence goes on from NZ_JAUSPQ010000006.1 coordinate 284,558, forward strand.
GCGATAAGAGAACATGGCGTTTTGCGTCTTTTACGACCGGCATTTCATGTCCACACCAAAGCGATTCCACCGGCAGTTCTGCGATGCGGTTGATTGAGCTGATCAGTTCTGCGTGATTTCCCGTTGACAGATCAAAGCGTCCGAATGAACCGTTTGGAAAGATCGTGTCTCCAGCGATTAATGCTCCGTCCGATTCTCTAAAAAGGCAGATACTTCCGTGTGTGTGTCCCGGTGTGTGGTACACGGTGAACTCGCCCACTTTGTCTCCGTCCTTCAGGATCTCTACCGGATACTTCGGCGGCTGTTCCCCGAACTGATTTGCGAGGCTGAGTTTTGCATCCGATAAAAACGGCAGATCATACTCGCCGATCATGACCTTTGCACTGCAGAGCTCTGCAAGCTTCACAAGATTTACTGTGTGATCATAATGTCCGTGTGTCAGAATGATCGTGTCGATCTGATCTTTGTATGGATATACTGCATCCGCCGATGCTGCAGCATCAAAAAGGATATTTCCGGCAATATAGGAATTTGCTCTCCAGCCTGTGCCTGAAAGCCAGATTATTGACTCGCTCATACTCAGATATCTTCGTTACTCAGGTTTAACTTTCTTTGTATAACCTATAATGCGAAAGGAAACCAACTAGGTAGGTACATATGCACTCCATCATCCAGAGCTGCCTTCACGGAGATTTATCCGGAGTTGTCGAGGCTGCAAAATCCGAGGGAATGACGCCGGAGGCTCTTTCCAGAAATATCATCGCAGGTCGGACCATTCTTCTGAAAAATGAGGCGCGTGAATATAATCCTTGTGCGATCGGCGAAGGAGCGACCGTCAAGATCAATGTAAATATCGGGACGTCCGGCGTCACCTGCGATCCGGCAAAAGAATTGGTAAAAGCTCAGGCTGCAATTGACAACGGCGCTGACGCAATAATGGATCTTTCGACAGGCGGGGACCTTCCTGCAATGAGAAAAGAGATCCTCAAACTCGGTATCCCGGTTGGGACCGTTCCGATCTATGAAGCAGTCCGCCGTGCCGGAAACGTGGTCGACCTGACGGCCGATATCCTGTTCTCCGTGATCATCGATCAGGCAAAACAGGGAGTTGATTTCATGACGCTTCACTGCGGTGTCAATCTCGAGGTTCTGGATGCTCTGACTCTCGATCCCCGGGTGATGGGGGTCGTCTCACGCGGAGGATCGTTCCATACGGCAATGATGCTTTCAAGCGGCGAGGAGAATCCGCTCTATAAAGAATATGATTATCTTCTTGAGATCCTTGATGAATACGATATCTCTCTGTCGCTTGGCGACGGTATGCGTCCGGGAGCCTATGTCGACTCAACGAAACTTGCCAAGTCCCAGGAGTATCTGACGCTTGGAAAACTTGCCAGACGTTCTCGGGACAAAGGGGTCCAGCGAATGATCGAAGGTCCGGGGCACATGGACTATAACGAGATCTCCTACAATGTCAAAATGATCAAGGAGATCACGGACTTCGCGCCGCTGTATCTTTTAGGTCCGCTGGTCACGGATATCGCTCCAGGGTATGATCATATCACGGGTGCGATCGGCGGGGCAGCTGCAGCGTGTGCCGGAGCGGATTTCCTGTGCATGGTTTCCCCTTCAGAGCATCTCGCTCTCCCAAATGTAGATGACATCATCGAGGGTACCCGGGTCTGTAAAGTCGCAGCTCACGTCGGCGATCTTTCCCGCAGGAGGAATGCTGAACTTCCCCGTCAGACAAAGATGGCTGAAGCCCGCAAAAATCTCGACTGGCAGGCGCAGTATGACCTCTCACTGTTTGGCGAACATGCAAAAGAGATCCACGATCGGGATGGGGAGTGCGAGACCTGTTCGATGTGCGGGGACCTTTGTGCGATAAAGATAGTCGAACAAGCTCTGCAAAAAAAGATCTAAATTACTTCTCCGGATGAGACGATGCCGGAGATACTTCCGCAGTCTTCACGGAGCAGGGTGTTTCTCCACCTGAGAAGCTTCTCAGTTCCGTCTTTACAACGGACCGCTCCTTCATAGACATGATCGTCATCATGGATATTTCCGGCAATGATCTTCTGGAAAGATTCAAACCTCTTTTGCGAGCAGTGCTCCGGGATCACGGTCGTGAACCAGTTTTTTCCCATCAGATCCGCCTCGGTGTAGCCGAGGATCTTCGTGCCGTATCGGTTCAGCATCTCTACATTTCCGTCCCGGTTCACAACGACAAGCAGGACGCCTGCCACATCAAGATAACTTCTTGTCCGGTCGCGTTCCCGCCGGAGTTCTTCCTGAACAAGACACCGGGATGCAACCGTACTGATCTGGAATGCTGTCGATAAAAGCAGGGTTCTGCGCACAGTGTCTAGTGGGAGTGCCGTTTTTGATCCGAGGATCACACAGGCAACTGCTCTGCTCTCGAAGATGACTGGCATTAATATCAGCGATTTTGCCTGATCCATCGGGGAAATGGTGTTTTCCGGCAGAAGCTTCATCCGGTGTTTGTCAAAGATGACTGGCTCTCCTTTTCGAATGATCCGGTGAATGATCGAATCGGTATGGATCGCCGGGATGAACCTGCCGTTCTTTGCCCGGAACAGCGTGTAATCATCAAAGATACTCCGCTGATATACTGCAACCGATTCGAATCCGGAAATTTTCGGGAGCATATCTAGGAGCGGGTCCCACATCTCCTGTGTCGTGGATACACCTTCAAGAATGAAAGCAAGCTCCCGGCTCATCATCTGCCGCTGCCGGTCTGCATCCTCTTCGGTGATGTCGTTGACGATTGTCAGCAGATACTGACGATCGACCGAGAGTTTCATCGGGATGACCCGGGCAGAGATGTATCTGGTTTCTCCGTTCACCACGATCCGGTCTTCGGGGACCCGGACCTCTTTCCCGGTAGAAGCCACCGTATCGTGTGCTTCGGTCAGCCGGACCGACCCTATTTTTGCCAGGATCTCTTTTGAGGTCATCAGGGAGAGTTCAGCTCTGGACTTCTGCAGAAACCTTTCAGCAGATTTGTTGACATAATAGTATTCCCGGGATTCCATGCCGATCACGGTGATGATCGCAGGAATGTTGTTCATCACGGAGTCCAGAAAACGTTTCCACCGTTTTGCCCCAAGTTCAGCATCTCTCCGGTCGGTAACATCGCGAAGAGCGCCGTTGTATCCAAGGAAGATGGATTCCTCTTCTTCAAGAAGGACAGGGGATCCGGAAAATTCGCAGTAGATTTTTCTTCCGTCTTTGCAGATGAAGGGAAATTCGGGGAGTGTGAATCCGTTTTCCCGGGAGACTGCCGAGGCGAGTTCCCACTCGAAGCGGGATGCTGCCCCGGTCGGCATGAACTCAGAAAGTTTCCGGCCGATAAGATCCTCCGGAAGGTATCCGGTCACTTCGGTAAGCTGGGGGCTGATGTACTGGATGCCGAACGTTTCATCCATGGACCAGATGACGTCATGGATCGTTTCAACGAGACGCCGGAACATTGCCTCGCTTTGTTCGAGCGCGGCCTCGGAGTTTACGTTTTCCGTGATATCGTCCCAGACGACGGTAACTCCAGGTCTGCCGTCGGAAAGGACCATGGGATAGATCCGCTGGTCCAGGAAACAATTTGTCCCGTTTTTCAAAAGGCGCAGTTCACTTCTGACCATCTCGCCCCTGAGAGCAGCTCTGATCTGATCAGTCAGGACGTCGTTGCAGAACGTCTTACAGGCACTGTCATATACATATTTCCCGACGATATCGTCGGTTTCTGCGGAAAGGAACGATAATAACGATTCATTTGCCTGAATAGCCTTCAGATCGGCGTCGATCAGGAGGACCATCTCGGATGAGAGATTGAGCATTGCTGATACGGGGACCCGTTTTGATAAGAAAAACACCTTGGCTTTTCCAAACGTGCGCATCTCGACCCGCCCGGACACGAGCAGGTTATCCATGTATCGTGCTATGGTGTTTCGGTTCAGGTGCGTGGCGTCGGCAATTTCTGTGACTGACATCCCACGGGGATTCTCTCGTAAAAGTGTGAGAATTTCGGAGAAATCGCCTGTCTGCTCGACCATTACTCTTTATTCGACTCCTGAAATTATAATGCTTTGCACTGTGCGAGGCATCAATGCACAACATCAATGCTGTGCATTGGGAGTTATATTTAAATACAAGAATAACAAATAGTAATGTAGCAGCTTGTGAGAAGAGCACAAGCGGCAAACAGACCCGTGAACAAAATCAGTTCTGTAAAATGGGAAACAAGGACACCACACACACCGGCCTTTTCCACAGAATATACACCTCACAAACACACACCACACCACTACTGTTTTCGGGTCTGTTCAATAAAAAAATACTCATGTTAATGACACGTACCACTCTCTTAAAACCTCTCCAAAATTTTTAATGTGTTTTTCCCTTCTTTGCCGGAAGCGGAAAAACATTCAAACAGCTGAACTGTTTTCAATGTTTTTTTGTATGCCTGCTTAATCTAGGTCGGCCTGCACAAAGGGTCTTCAATTTCAAAAAAAGTGTTAGGGTGCTCCTTCCGCTTTCAGGGGCAGGAGTAGGAGTCTACCATTTCTATACAGCGGTTGTCCTCTTCTTCTCCCGGTATCGCGACCGGGTATCTTCCGGTAAGACAGCCAAGACAGAGATCTTCCCGCGGGATGCCGATCGCCTCTATAAGTCCATCGAGGGAGATGTAAGCAAGACTGGTTGCCTGGATCTCCTTCTCCACCTCTGAAACGGATTTCGTTGACGCGATCAGCTCATCCCGTGTGGGAAAATCAGTTCCGAGATAACATGGAGCGATGATCGGCGGGGATGCGATCCTCAGATGGATCTCCCTTGCACCGAATTCACGCACAAGCGACAGGATCTTCTTCGAGGTCGTCCCTCTCACGATACTGTCATCAACGAGAACCACGGATTTGTCTTTGATATGTCCGCGGACCGGATTCAGTTTCATCCGAACGGCGATCTCGCGTCTCTCCTGTGTCGGCATGATGAATGTTCGTCCTGTGTACCGGTTTTTGATCAGGGCTTCACGGAACGGGATACCCGATTCGCTGGAAAATCCGGTCGCGGCCGCGGTACCGGAATCCGGGACCGGTGAGATAAGGTCTGCTTTTGCCGGGGCTTCTTTTGCGAGCAGTGCTCCGGTCTTTCTGCGCACGTCATAGACCGATACACCGTCGATTACTGCATCTGCCCGTGCGAAGTAGACGTACTCGAACATACAGTGAGCACAGGATCTTGCCTTCATCATCTTTCGGGAAAATACTTCCCCTTCCTGAAGTCTGACGCTTTCTCCGGGGGCAATATCCCGCACGAACTCTGCACCGATCGCATCCAGCGCCACACTCTCGGAAACAAGGATATGACCGCCCGTCTCCGTCTTTCCGAGACAAAGCGGTTTTATCCCAAGCGGATCGCGGAACGCATACAATGTTCCGTCCAGCATAAAGATCACGACATACGACCCGCTGATCATCCGCATGCAGTAACTGATCGCTTCGTCGGGCGTGTGATCATGAATGATCTCATTTGCGAGGATCGCGGCGATGACCTCAGTATCCGACGTCGTGGAAAAAACGTGCCCATGTCCTTCGTACTCGTATCTGAGTTCGTCGGTATTTATCAGATTCCCGTTGTGTACGAGAGATAGCGAATGTCCCCGGAACATAAAATGGAAAGGCTGGATGTTTTCCGGCTTCGACCCGCCGGTCGTTGGATATCTTACGTGACCAATACCGGTCGTTCCGATCAAACTTTCGAGAACAGGTCCGCTAAACACCTCGGACACGAGTCCGTATCCTTTGTATTTGTGTACGGTTTCACCATCATACGTGAAGATACCGGCACTCTCCTGACCTCGGTGCTGGAGTGCATATAATGCCAAGTATAATGATCCCGATACTTCTGTCGTATCGGTAATTCCTGCGATGCCGCACATGTTGTATAAATATTGGCTGTATTCAGATATAGGTTTAACAGATGAAGACCGCAGTTGCGACAACGGTCGTCCAGTTGCCGCTCTGGTCCGTCTCTGCAGAAATACTGATATTGCTGGTTTTCAGGATATTCCCGCCCTGTTTTTGCATAATGGTATCCAGCATCGTTCTTGCGAGTTCCTCGGCATATGCTCCGCACTCCTTTTCGGACATCCCGATGCAGTGATGCTCCGAAAGATATCCATGCTGTTTGTCATGAATCTGCGGTACTGCAAGTCCGATAGCTGCGGATATTTTTAGATTCGGCTCGTTTGATGCGTTTTTCGCCATAACACAGTAGACGATCTCTCCCGATTTCAGGGCGGCGAGCCCCTCATCGCGCGAGACGATATCAGCATCCGGCGGCATGATGGACGATACATACACCAGATTGAACGGGGCGATTCCTGCGTTTCTGAGGGCCATCTCGAACGATACGAGCTGATCTTTATGAACACCCCGGCCTCGGGTAAAAAATACTTTTGCGGGAACTACCATCGTAGTTAATTGGTCTCATTAACTAGCTCTTAAGCGTTTGGTTCAGAAAGCCAACATTAACTCAGCGTTCAATGAAGTGAATTAAATACGGGTATGTCCAATTAATTCTTACGTACAAAAATTCAGTTGGGGTATTATGTATCCCAATCTGGCTTTTTGAACAATGCACCAGTAATCGAGGGATTAATTGATGGCGGATTCAGTAGTTGACAGTATTTTAGCGGCAAGATATTACCGCACCGGTGAGGCATCTTTCGAAGATGTCTGTAGACGAGTTGCAGATGCATTGGGTGAAACACCGGAAGAGACGAAGGAATACTTTGACGCCATGATGTCATTGTCATTCCTTCCCAACTCTCCTACACTGATGAACGCAGGAACACCGCTAGGGCAGCTATCAGCCTGCTTCACCCTGCCGGTGAATGATTCCCTGCCGGAGATTTTTGATGCGATCCGCTGGGGAGCGATCATCCACCAGTCGGGAGGAGGAACAGGATACAACTTCTCCCACCTGCGTCCCGAGGGGTCACCCGTCCGTTCAACGGACGGTGTGGCCTCCGGTCCCGTCTCCTTTATGCGGGTGTTCAATGCCGCGACAGATGTCATAAAACAGGGCGGCAGAAGACGCGGGGCAAATATGGGTATCCTGAATGTCTGGCACCCGGACATCCTGAAGTTCATCAAAAGCAAAGCCAAGGAAGGCGACTTCAGTAACTTCAACATCTCCGTGATGGTCTCGGATGCATTCATGGATCATGTCGCGAAAGGTGAGATGGACAAAGTCTGGGTAACCAACACCGAATCGGCCGATATCACGGTCGGAGAGATTTGGAATGGGATCGTTGACGGCGTCTGGAAGAACGGCGAGCCCGGAATTCTTTTCTACGATACCATCAATCAGAAAAATCCCACCCCCAACCTTGGCGAGATCGACACCACCAATCCCTGCGGGGAACAGCCTCTCCTGCCGTTCGAATCCTGTGTTCTGGGCAGTATCAACCTGGCAAAATTCATCCGTGCCGACGGTCTGAACTACGAAGCTCTCGATAAAATGACCAGAATGGGTGTCAGATTCCTTGATGCCGTCATCACGAAAAACGTCTTCCCGATCCCTGAGATCCGTGAAGCGACCAATCGTACACGAAAGGTCGGTCTCGGTCTGATGGGTGTTCACGATGCAATGCTCATGCTCAGGATCCCTTACGACTCTGAAGCCGGCAGAAACTTCTGCATCGAAGTGATGGAGAGGGTCAATAACGTTGCCGTCGAAGAGTCAATCATTCTCGGCAAAGAGAAGGGAACATTCCCTGCATATGAAGGAAGTGTCTGGGATAAGAAGGGGATCATCATGCGAAACGCTGCTCTCACCACGATCGCGCCGACCGGAACGATCTCCCTTCTTGCAGGCTGCTCGTCCGGTATCGAACCGGTATTCTCGTTTGCCTACACCCGCCGGAACACGGTCGGCAAAACATTCGTGATGGTCCATCCGTACTTCGAATCGGAACTCAGGCGTGTCATCACGTCGATGGGTCTTACGGGCGCCGAAGCAGAAGCAAAACGCGACGAGGTCATCAACCATGTGCATGAAACCGGATCGGTCCAGGATGTTGATTGGCTGCTCGACTCATTCAAAGCCGTCTTCAAGACCGCTCTGGACATCGGATGGAAGGATCATGTCTTAATGCAGGCGGCATTCCAGAAACATGTTCACGCCTCGATCTCGAAAACGATCAACATGCCAATCTCCGCATCGAAAGAGGATGTCGAAAAGGCAGTCATTCTTGCATGGAAGGAAGGTATCAAAGGCATGACTTTGTACCGTACCGGGTCCCGGGAGGATGTTGTTCTCGCTCTCGAGAAGCAGGATACGGCGATGCCCGCCGACGTCCCGGCGATGCCGGTCCCGGGTGTCGTCCCGCAGTTACTCTTCACCCGCCCGCGGGAACTCGTTGGAAGAACCTTCCTTGCGCAGTCCGGCTGCTGCCGTCTGTATATCACGGTCAACACCATGGATGGAAAACCAATGGAAGTCTTCATCCGAACCGTCGGAGCCGGATGCGAGGCAAGCAGCAATGCACTTGGCCGCAGTATCAGCACAGGTTTACAGAACGGTGTCCCGTATGAGAAGTTTGTGAAACAGTTTGCGAAAGTGAACTGTGTCTCGGCGATCAAGAATAAAAACTCTGAGGGTATGTCCTGTGCCGATGTTGTGGGAAAATGCATCGAACTTGCGGCAACCAATCAGGCGATCACCACACTGGACAACTGGTCGCTGACCCCGGTGACGCCCGGAGAAAAGAAGAACCCGCCGTGCCCCGAGTGCGGCGAGCCTCTGGATTTCGGCGAGGGCTGTAATATGGGCATCTGCAAACACTGCGGATGGAGCGGCTGCAGCTGAGAATTTGCAAACATCTATGCATCCCTCTTTTTTTTTAAGTAGGACTTACGCGGTGTTGATTCAATTCTGGAAGGAGTTGATCGGGTGTGGATGTATGAAAATTCCACCGCGAATAATCGCGAATCTCCACGAATCGCATTTTTCCTGTTCCGCCCTCTTGACCTTCGGTCGCGTCCCTACGCTCCGCCTGATCGGCTCCGCGTGGTCGGGACGGCGGAACGAAAAATGCTGGAAAACCCGCGTCGCGGGTTTTCTTTAAAGAATCTCTAACACTTACAATAACAAACCAGATATGTATTTTTTCCGGAGAAAACCCGCGACGCGGGTTTTCCAGCATTTTCCACGCTGGCGTTCCGGCCACGCGTAGCCGATCAGGCGGAGCGTAGGAACGCGGCCGAGGAGTGAAACGACGAGGACAAGACGACAGCGTGAGGAAAATGCGATTCGCGTAGATTCGCGTAGATTCGCGGTGGAATTTTCATACATCCACACCCAGCCATACTCTTCCAAATTGGATTAAGATTAACACCGTGTAAGTTCTATCAAAAGCATAGTGTCGATAGTATGAAAGGATGTATTACTGTGTGTCGGATTAAAACCAGTCTGGAATTAAAGTTCAGCTCTATCTCACCAAAGGGATGGAATATTATCTTTGGAGCAATATATGGTGTTTTTGCAATAATTGTCGTTTTGCTGTTGTTCGGTATTGTGATTATTTTATTGAAACCTTTTGAGTTAAATGATGCCGCAATCGTTGCGTGTTCTGGTAGTGTTGTGATTGGAATTATCGCACTATTTACTCTTATAGTAACTTCAGTTAATAGTGAAAATGCACAAAAAACTTCGTATATGCCTTTTATCCTCATGGATTTTGGGAATAAGGATTCGAGTAAAGATATTTTTCATTCAGACGGGGAGTTTCGGGTCACTCTTGAAAGTGATAATAGTGCCTCTAACCTCCTCCCAGAAATTACTCGCGGGCAATTGCCTTACGTGCAAGAGACTCGCCGTCTTAAAGATCATTTAGGGTGGGCAATCTCTCTCAAAAATATCGGAAATGGGACTGCACACAGTATCTCGCTCAAAGTAAATAATGCTGAAATATTTTCCAGTCAAGTCTTGGAAAAGGGACAGATCCTTTCAGGATATTGTTATGTTCCAACCGATATGGTGGATACAGATCTGCATGTTGTCCTCACGTTTGAAGATATGATGAACAATAAATACGTGCAGGAACATGATTATTGTAAACATCCCGTGGGTATGCCAACAATATCACTAGGAAAACCACAGGGATAATTGGGACCTGGACATACTTTTTTTCATCCCTGCCTAATTTTCCGGATGTCGGAGTATCTCCGTTTCTGGTAATTACAACCCTGTCCTCTTAAAAAGTCCGAGACACCGTTTCTTATACTCATCCTCCGTGATGATCCCGTTCTCCCGCAGATACTTCAGCGCCTCGAGGGATTTATCGATCGCCTCATCGTCCAGCCCCTCCCGCGGCTCCAGCGTCATCGGGGAAACGGTCCTTGGCTCTGGAGGTCTGGGGATATCCTGTCTCTTCGAGACATACACCTCCGAGTCATCATCCGCCGGCAGACTCTTTGGATCATCATTAAGATGTTTATACCGCCCGCCGCCGACCCGGGTCCTTCCTCCCGGCAGGATCATCGCATCTCCTTTCCCCTCATCATGCCACTGATCGTCCATCTTCCCGGAATCGGTATCGAACACGATCACATCATTCAGGGGGACCTCGGTCTTCTCCTTAACCTCCACCGGGGGTTCCGTTGATTCGATCATCCGGGATACTCGGGTGGCTTTTGCCTCCTCCTGATCTTTCTCCGAAATCGTGTTCTTCCCTTCGAACACATCCTCTCCCGTCTCCTTCCCCTCAGGGAAATGGGAAAACAGGCTCTCTGTCGGCTCATTGCCTGACCCCGGCATCGGTGTATCTTCAAACACATCGTCCTCTCCGGTGTCAGAAAGAACTGCCGGTCCTGGTTCTGTCTCTCTCAGAATATACTCCTCGGTGAGAAAATTGCGTTTTACGGCGATCTCCCAGTTCCCGCCGGCTCGCATATTCATCATCTCGCGAAGTGAAAGAAGCGCAGCCCTCACCTCCTCCACCGAATTTTTCACGCTGTGGAAAATATATTTGTCCTTATTCACTGTTTTTATTGTCAGCGTCGGGGCAACCGCCGTCGGAAACCTGACTGACGCCTCCAGCAGATCGATATAGTTCATCTCATAGATCCGGTACACCGTCTCCCGTTCGGGATATCCCCAGATCATGCGAAGACGCGTAAGAAGGATCGGGATCAGAAATTTATCCTTACTCCGTGCGTATATCACATTCAGGACCTCTTCGGTCCGGGGAATGTCATCCAGGATCTCGATAGGGAGGTCATATTGATATAATACTTCGTGACGCACGGAAAAATTCCTCGAATACTACTATACCATTAGTGTCTGAAAATAGTTAAAGTTCGTGAATGATGAAAAAATGATGGGGGAGTATTCTCCCGGGGCATATCTGCCTTTACATCATTCCTGGGGGCATGCCGCCCATTCCGCCCATGCCTCCGCCCATCGCGGCCATCTCTTCGGGGGATGGTCCGGCTGACTTTGCGGATGCGATGACATCATCGATTCTGAGAATCATGACTGCGGCTTCTGCTGCTGAGGAAATTGCCTGGGTCTTCACACGGAGCGGCTCAACAACGCCTGCTTCCCACATGTCGACTGCCTTTCCTTCATAGACATCAAGACCATAGGTCTTCTTGCCTTTCTCGTGGGCTGCACGGAGCTCTACGAGTTTGTCGATCGGGTCGAGACCTGCGTTCTCTGCAAGGGTTCTCGGGATAATTTCCAGTGCGCCTGCGAATGCTTCGATTGCGAGCTGGATACGTCCACCCTGGGTTGCTGCGTATTCGCGGAGCCTGAGGGAGAGCTCAACTTCCGGTGCGCCTCCTCCGGCGACAACTTTCTTGTCTTCAACGACACAGGCAACGACACGGAGTGCATCTTCGAGAGCACGACCGAGCTCGTCAACAACGTGGTCGGTTCCGCCTTTGATGATGATCGAGACTGCTTTGGGGTTCTTGCATTTCTCAACGAAGATCATCTCTTCGCCGCCGACTTTACGCTCTTCGACGATACCTGCAATACCAAGTTCATCACCGGAGATTGCGTCGATCGAGGAGATAAGTGCTGCGCCGGTTGCACGTGCAAGTTTTTCCATGTCGGATTTCTTTACACGGCGGGCTGCAAAGATACCTGCTTTGGAGAGGTAGTGCTGTGCAATGTCGTCGATACCTTTCTGACAGAACAGGACATTTGCGCCGGATGCTTTGATCTTCTCGACGATGCTCTTGATCATACGCTCTTCCTCATCGAGGAACATCTGGAGCTGATCTGGGGAGGTGATGGAGATCTCTGCGTCGACTTCGGTCTTCTTGTATTCGACTGCAGCGTTCAGAAGCAGGATCTTTGCGTTCTTGACGGTCTTCGGCATGCCCGGGTGGACACGTTCTTTGTCGATGATCATGCCTTCGATGATCTCGGACTCGTCGATCGATCCGCCGACACGTTTCTCGACTTTGACGTTTTCAGTGTCAACAGTTCCGTCTGCGTCTGCAACGAGTGTGATTGCACGGACGATAAGGTCACAGAGTTTATCCTTGGAGGATTCTGCATTCTTACCGGTCATTGCGGTTGCGGCGATCTTTGCAAGGATCGCGGTGTCTTTTGCCTTGACGTCGATTGAAATGGTTTTGAGAAGTTCCTGTGCTTTCTCTGCTGCCTGTCTGTATCCAAGAGTGATAACGGTCGGGTGGATGTCCATCTCGAGAAGCTCTTCAGCTTTCTTTAAGAGTTCGCCTGCAATGATGACTGCGGTGGTGGTTCCATCTCCGACTTCGTCATCCTGGGTCTTTGCGATCTCAACCATCATCTTTGCTGCCGGGTGTTCGATGTCCATCTCTTTGAGGATGGTGACACCGTCATTGGTGATGACGACATCTCCGATGGTATCAACGAGCATCTTGTCCATTCCTTTCGGACCAAGGGTGGATCTTACGGCTCCTGCCACAGCTTTTGCTGCTGCGATGTTCATGCTCTGTGCATCCCGTCCGCGAGTACGGTTTCCTCCTTCTTTGAGGATATAAATTGGCTGTCCGCCAAGTTGTGCTGACATAGTATAATCACCTATACCCTGTTTTGACAGAGTAATGTATGGAATATGTTGTTTAGTAGTTCTATATAAACATGATTATTTTTAGTGACTATCGGCGAGGTTTCCGCGGAGTATCCCCAAGACGTAATGAAGGATATCCGATACGCGCCGAAGAAAAAAGAGCTTTGGAGGTTTGTGATACCGATCTCCGGACGGATGTCTTTCGTTCTTTTAATCATTGGGGATCCTGTCTTTGCAGGCAGTAATGAATCTGGTTTTCTTTCTCTCGTTTGGACTGCCTCGAAATTGTTGATCATCCAGTAACGGATATGCAGTATTATACCAGAATTTCACCTGATGAAACAAGCGATTGTGATTCTATGTCGTAGAACTGGTATGTGATGTATTCTCCAGGCGAGGCCAGTGTACTCGTATCAAATGAGATCAGTATCCGGTCCGCTACCTGTATGGAATTTCCGCCGGTGCTTGTAAACGAGGATGCATTCAACGGAATGCTTCGTGTCAGGTTGTCGCGAATCCCGAGAATGAGTTTCAGGTTGGAAAGAGCGATGGGATCTCCTGCACGGTGCTCGAAGATAAGATCGTTTCCGGAGTATCCGGCAAACACGAGCTCAGCAGAGACGGGTGTCTTGTTATCACTGATAAGTCCCGAGGCGCTTGCTCCGACAATACTTACGAGAAGGATGGTTACGACAAGCATGATCATCACACCAACCACCTCGGAAACGGCGTCATCGGTCATCGGACACTCACCGTTCCCGAAATATTGGTAAGCGTAACAGCCGTCGTATTCGCTGCTGTATACCAGATGTCTTCATTGAATCGAATCGTTTCTCCCGGTGCAAGAGTGAGTGCCGTCTGATTTTTCGCAGCGGCGATGTCCAGCTTGACCGATCCTGATCCGGTCACGTAATCCGCTTTAGGCTCTGCATTAAGATTGGTTAGCGTAATCGTTGCAGTATTGTTTCCGATTTCCAGTGACGCCTTCATCGCATCGATCCAGGATTCGGTATGAGTATCAGCGTATGAATCGCCGTCGAAAACGGTAAGATACGCCGGGGTCTGTATTGATCCAAGCGTCACCCAGACAAGTCCTTTTTCGTAGAGATACCCTTGCGGTTTCCAGACGGTTAAGTACGGCGTGTAACTCACGTTCACCGTCGTCAGGGCGATCTCGTTACTGCCTACATGGAGCGTTCCAAGAGATACGTTTTGGATCTCCACGGTCCCGCTTGATGTGGACGGCGAGAGCAGGATATCTCCGCCGCCAAGTTTGAATGTTTCGGAGAACACGGCGCTGCGGTCAAGGGCATACACCGAATCGACATCTCCTGAAAACCGCATGAATGCTTCTTCAACATCTTCTGAATGGAGGATCTCAGCGTTTTGCTTCAGCCCCGGAAGGTAGGTTGCAGAAAATGATGCCATGCAGATCGCAAGGATCGCTAAGATCAGCATCACGGAAACCACCGTTGATACCCCTGCATCATTTTTCATGGTACGACCCCCGAAAAGATGGTCGACCGTTGTGTCGAAAGACGGACTTCATCTCCCGGTGAAAGCGATTCAACTGTGTACGTAAGGCATCCGCCGAGTTGGAAAATTTCCGTTGGATACCCAGTTTGATTTGTGAGGGACACAAAGGTAACGTTACGTTTCTCGATTCCGTTATACACAGCGATCGTGAGGTCATCTTTGTCGATCCAGTCCCCTCCTTTATGCCAGAGGTAAATCGTTTCCGTAGGTACGGAAGGGTTCATTCCTACATTTACGACCTCTTCACGATCGCCGGGAATGAGACCGAGAATCGAGACCGCAAAGACCGATACCAGAACCAGAGCTATTACCAGAAGCAACATCTCACCCACAACACTCGTAACTCCATCATCTTTTTTCATTTTTCCTTCCTCCTAGATCAGATACACAAAGGTTATGATCGTCATGATCAACATCACAATCGAATGTTTCAAACCGGCAAGAATCGTATTCGAAGACAACTGACCCGCCATGATTCCGGAGAAAAAGGCGAGGATAATTCCAATGTGGAACATGTCGAGTTTGTTTGCCGTAAGATCAAACGAGATATTGAATGAGGAAAAACTCGAAATGAACGCGACATTCATTTCATATGCAGCGAATAGATAGATCCCGAATGAGAGGTAGATCACCGCGAGGTACACAAACGAGACGTTCATCCGCTTGTTCTTCATTTTTAGATAATGCTCAAGATCGGCCACTGCGATGCCGAGGATCTCCCGGATATAATCCGTGACCTCACTTGCCTTGACGAGAAGCGAGATCGCCCGCTTTACCGTAGTAAGGCCGATGCGTTCCTCCATCCGAACAAGTGCCCCCGACAGGGATGATCCATATTTCAGTTCTTCTGCCACAATCGAAATCTCTGTTGAGAGAACGCCGCTCTTATGTCCTGCTATCATGCCAATAGCACCCGGGAGCGTCATACCGATATCCCGCATATCAGCTATCTCCCGGAGAAATTCCGGAAGCTGTTTTTCGATACGGGTGACATAGCGATTTCGAAGTTCGTAGGCTGCCATCAGGGGAAAGATAGCCGCGATAATGAGGGAACTTAGCAGAACCTGAAGGGTAAAGACCGGAAAGATGTCCGCAAATATGCCGACATACCAGAGAAGAAAAACGATAAACGTAAGAATCCCCCCCATTACAGCAGCTATAGAATAGTCTGCAATGAAAAATTTGAGCGGATGCCGGAAGATTTCCTGTATCTTCAATAGATGTTTCCTTTTTTTGATCTGCCTGAGATATTTTTCGTCATCCGGGTGATGACCGGCGGCGAGAATCTCTTTGCTGTATTCGGTTTCGGTGATTTCTTTTCTTGTGATCTTGAGGTTATCCGGCGGGAGAATGATGTAGAGAATCACGATCAGAACTATTGCCCCAAGAGGGAGACCGATATACATAAGAGGCATGATGTTTCCGAGAGTGTTTTGACCAGTGAGATTCTGGGCAACAAGCATAATAATAATAGCAATGGGTCCCGCAAGGAATGCGGTTACATAAACCTCGGCGATCATTTCCAAAAACTGCAGGAGTGAGTCCATCTCATTTCGTGCGATTTCCCGGTACCCTTCCGACTTTGCATTGAAAAAAGCCGTGAGATTGCCTCCGCTCCGGTGAACGAGAAGGAGATCATTTAAAAGCTCCCGAAAATTATCGGAAGGGGTGATCTTTTTTGTCGCTTCGATTGCAGAAACGAGGTCCATGCCGAATAATTCCACATCGCGAACAATCAGACCGCATTCTTTGGAGACTTCACCATAAAGATCGTCTGCTTCGAAAACGCTTTTGAAGATATCGTAGAGAGGGATCGTTGAAGACAATGCCTGCATATAGGTGATGGCATACGGCAGATCGAGATCGATTTTGCTTTTTCTCCCGCCAGCTTCAAGGTTCGGGTAGTAGATGAGAGCAAAAAAAATCCCTGTAGGTACAAGGAAAAGAATGAGAATGAAGAGGAACCAGTTTGGAATGAATGATAAAATGGGTTGCTCTATTTTGAATAGATAAAGAAGGAGCCCGAGAACTGCGATGGAAACAAGAGAAAAAACTGCCGCAAGTACTGACGTCAGCAGATACTTTTTTGCCGGTTTTGCGATATGGGCCGCCTGCAGATTTCTGGTGAGATTATTCAGGTTCATTTGTCTCATCTCCGTTCAGATAGAACGAGGTCCTGAATCGCGGTCTCCACCTCAAGAGGAGTTGTTATTTCGTTTAACCTAAGTTGATCAAGGGTATTTTTCCTATTCATGAGCCGCTTTTCGAGTTCATCTTTGGACCAACCATTCTGATAAGCAATACTGTCAAAGACCTTTGACTCTTCAAAGATTTTGACGAATGAGTCGGTTTTATGATCCCAGATAAAAAGCGGTTTACAGATGATTTTTTCGTCGTTGGTTGAGATTTCGTGGAGTGATAAACAGCGCCGGAATCCTTTTCCTTCACCGTAAAGCAGACCCTGAATGACGATGAGGTCGAGAGCTCCAAACATGGCAATAGGCACATTGATGGGATCGTTGGTCAATCGGTTGACTGTTTCGTTGACATTCCCGGCGTGAAGTGTTGAAAACGTTGTGTGACCGGTGTTCATTGCCTGAAATAGTGTCTGTGCTTCGGGTCCTCTGACTTCTCCAACGATGATGTATTCCGGCCGCTGACGAAGTGCGGCCCTGAGGAGTGAGAACATGTCGATGTTTCCGGCAGAGACCGACGCAGTGCTTTCACGGGTCCGCATGGGAAGCCAGTTGATGTGGGGGAGCTGGATTTCACGTGTGTCTTCGATAGAAACAATTTTTGCGACATCGGGGATAAAGAACGAGGCTGCGTTCATTGTCGAGGTCTTGCCGCTTGCCGTGCCTCCTGCGATAATCATACTTTTTCTGTTTTCGACGGCGAGCCAGATGTATGCCATGAGTTCACTGCTGTATGTCCCTCCGGCGACCAGATCTGCGGGGGTCATAGGATCAGCTTTGAATTTCCGGATCGTGAACGAACTTCCCTTGGATGAGATAATGTCCGAATAGGTAATTTGCGCACGCGAGCCGTCGGGAAGAGCGGCATCTACCAGCGGGGTTGTGAGAGATAACTGTTTTCCAGCTTTCTGGGCAAGTTTCAGTACGAATTTGTTGAGTTCGATTTTTTCAAATATACAGTTCGTTTCGATATTACCGAATCTACTGTGATAGAGGAAGACGGGGATGTCCGCCCCATTGCAGGTGATGTCTTCGATCTTTTCATCGTGGAGGAGCGGATCAAGTTTTCCATAGCCAAGGAAGTTTCGGTAGAGATAGTAGATGAGTATTTCGACCCTTTCCGAAGAGATCTCTTTGTCGAAGGAGGTGATCGTTTTGATGAGAAGGTCCCGATCCATGCGTGCTTCATCACGTTTGCGGGGAGAGTCGTAGATGAGGGTGGATCGCAGGTACTCAAAGCTTTCTTCAAGGATCGCATACTCTTTTTCGCAGAGTTTTGGTTCAGTGATGAGGTAGCGTATATGATTTTTTCGGTCTTTGAGAATCGTTACGTATGCGTGGGGGGGAGTGAGCCAGTACTGGTCGAGAATTATATCGTTTGTTTCACAGGGGGGGATCTCTAAAACAACCGGGGGGGTTTCAAATATGATGGCGGAACTCTTTTTTCGGAAGAAACGTGGGAACTTTACGTCTGATTTTTTCTCTTTCTCCTCTGTTTCGACTGGTTTTTTGAAGAAACGGGAGCGGATCCTGGTCCTGAGATGTTTCTGTTTTTCCTTCCGGGCCTCTTGGGGTTTCATGCAAGTTTCCTTTTTCAATATCCATTTAATTTGTAAATGTTAATTATTTGTGTTGAATATTTATTATTTACTTATTGAAATAATTTACTCTTTCTCATTATTTTTAGATTCATATTTATTTGTGTTGTCATCTATATTAATTGATGTATGCTCATGGGTTTTACTCGGGCATATTAAACACAAATCCCTGAAGCAATTTCATCGAGTTTCATATATTTTGCCCCCATCATTTTTGCGAGTTTTTCCGCATATCCAAGTCTGACGAGTCCTGCTTCACTGTCGAGCATAAGAGATGGTATTTTTGCTTTCTGGATACGGTCTGCTATTTTCTTTAGTTCATCCAGAGGTTTTTCCGCAGCAGAACTGACATTTGCTTTTCCATCCGAGATAAGAATCAATAGGGGTTTTGTTTTCGGATCGCGACGTATCTCCTGAGATAGCACATCAAAACCCATCTGCAAACCTTTTCCGAGGGGGGTTCTGCCGCCGGTCGGAATTACTTTGAGTTTTGTTTCCGCGAGGTCGACACTCGATGTGGGAGACAGGAGAAGATCGGCGCAGTCGCCGCGAAATGTGACGATCCCAACCTTATCGCGTTTCTGATATGCATCGATCAAAAGGGAAAGGACTGCACCTTTTACTGCAGACATTCGTTTTTTCACACCCATACTGCCACTTGCGTCCACTACAAATATGATGGTGTTCCCCGTCTTTTCTTCCATGACACGTTCCCGGATGTCAGAACTGCATATCGTCACAGCAAGATTGCCATCTCGCGATTTCTGATGGGGGGCAGCCGCACGCAGTGTTGCGTCAAGAGCTATCGTCTTTGGTTTTTCAGGCGGGATCCTGCTGTTTGTATACTTACCGTTTTCACTTTCCGTAGCCGTTCTGCGCCCCGTGCTTTCCCGTACAATATCGTCGATTCTCAGTTGCGGGGTTAATTCCGATGGTTTTTTCTGAAAAGACGAGTCAGGAGCAAATTGTGTCGTTTTATCAGATTCCGGCATCTCTGATTTTAGGGATGGGTCCTCTGACTCGTAAGCTGATCCATCTTTCGGCTGCATTTTTGATTTTTCTATAGAATCATTTATAGAATCCTCATTGAGACTCTCATTTGAAAAGGGAGTCTTTTTCATTCGATGAGTCAGTACGAGTTGTGCGGCCTCCCTGACATCATCTTCATCAGGCTCGTTTTTCCCATAATATGCCGCTAACGTTTTTACGACTTTCATCATCGTAATATCGCCCCGGTGTCCGTCAACTCCTGCATCGATACATATCTGCACAATCATTCTCAGGAGCGTAGACGGGATTGTTATCTTCGGCAGCATTTCCTGGGCTGTGGTTATTGTATCTGCCAAATCTTTTTCAGATATTGCCCATTTTGCCGAAAATGCCTGCGGATCACTCTCGAAGTCCATCCGCCTGCGGATGATTTCCAGGCGTGTATCCGGATTTCGGATACCTTCTATCTCCACACAAAGACCGAATCTGTCTAATAGCTGGGGACGCAGATCTCCCTCTTCCGGATTCATGGTACCAACCAAAAGAAAAGCTGAAGGGTGAATAAAGGACACACCTTCCCGTTCAACAATGTTGATTCCCATTGCAGCTGCATCAAGTAAAACATCAACAATATGATCGTTGAGGAGGTTCACTTCATCAACGTAGAGGATATTTCTATGGGCAAATGCAAGTATTCCCGGCTCAAACTGTTTATCCCCGGTCTTAATCGCAGCACTGATATCAAGACTCCCGACGACCTTATCCTCTGTCGCAGATATCGGAAGTTCGATAACCTGCATCTTTCTTTTTGCGATTTGGAGGTCCTCTTTTTTCCGACATTCTTCACACATTTCATCAGGACGTTCCGGATCGCAGCCAAACATACATCCAAGGACCACAGCGTGTTCCGGAAGAAGAGCTGCAAGAGAACGGACCGCGGTTGATTTTGCAGTACCGCGCTCTCCTTTGATGAGGACACCGCCAATTCCCGGATTGATTGCGTTGAGTATGAGGGCCTTTTTCATTGCACTCTGCCCGACGATGGCAGTAAACGGGTAGAGTGAACGGAGATGTATCTCGGACATAGGATTATGTATTGTCGTATTACCTATTTGATATTAATCATATTTCATACTCTGTATTTTTAATTTTATATATTTTTAGTAATACTAATTTTATATTGGTGTTACTATTATATTGTTAAACCAAATATATGGTATCGGGAGACGGAGTTGTTATGAATATTACTGCAGTTATGTGGGATGCCTATGTCCCATTAATGAGGGAGGCGGCAGAAGACTGCGGGGCTTCCCTGAAGATTTATGCTAATAAAAATCTTGAAGAATCGCCGGAACTCTGCTCTGACGTCATCGCATCTGCAGAAAATGCCGATGTAATATTGATTTATCGAACGACGCACCGATTCTGGGATATACTTCTCGAAGCAATGGAAAAACTCAGGGGGTGCAAACAGATTATCTGTGTCGGTCATGATATTTCATATTGGTCGTTCTCAACCGTCGAACCGGATGTTGTAACAGAAACCTATCGCTATCTGACTAATAACGGCAGAGAAAATTTTCATAGACTGATGTTGTATCTGCAGGTACATTTTGGGGAGAAAAACACTCCTTTCCTGCCGCCGGTCGAGATTCCCTGGCAGGGCATCGTCCACCCGGATGCCGGAGACCACATCTTTCCTTCCATAGAAGAGTATCTGGCCTGGTACCCAAAAAATGAGGGAGAGCCGTACGTAGGGCTTCTGATGTCGCGTGTGGTCTGGGTATCTTCAAACCATTCCATTGAAAGAACTCTCATTGCGTGTCTGGAAAATGAGGAAAACCTGAATGTCATTCCCGTGTTTACCAACTCTATAGAGGATGATACAACCGGCTCACTGAATATTGCAGGATGTATAAGCAGATATTTTATTCAAAATGGTATCCCTATCGTAGATGCGGTTATCAAATCCGTTTCCTTCATGGTTGGAAAAACCACCGGCAGCAGCCCTGCCGATTGGGCAAAATCCGGCACGGAATTACTTACCTCACTTAACATTCCGGTATTTCAGCCGGTTACTGCATTTTATGCGACTCTTGAGGAGTGGAGGAATTCGAACGGCCTTTCCGCAGATATTACCTGGACTATCGCAATGCCTGAATTTGAAGGGATGATAGAGCCAATTATTATCGGTTCCACACGTTCAGACAAAAGTTCAGAATATGAGCGGGTCGCCCTCTTAGAGCGATGCAGAAAAGTCGCAGCACGCGTTCGTCGGAGGGTGGATCTTCGCAGAACACCAGCTGCCAAACGCAAAGTGGTCTTTCTTTTGAATAATAATCCATGTGCCGGGGTCGAAGCAAACATCGGGAGTGCAGTTCATCTTGATGCAGTGGAAAGCGTTGTTTTGATTCTGCAGCGGATGAAAGATGAGGGATATATCATAGATCCCCCAATCTCCGGAAAAAAACTCACAGAGATGTTCCTTGTAAAAAAAGCCATATCTGAGTTTCGCTGGACAACAAAATCTGAAATCGTTAAATCGGGAGGTACTGTCTTTCGTATGCCGAAATCCATGTATCAGAAATACTTCGATACCCTGAGTCCGGCGGTTAAAGAAAAAATGATTGCAACGTGGGGAGAGCCACCGGGAGAGGGCATGGTCTTAGATGACGAACTGCTCATAACCGGTCTTTCTTTTGGAAATGTCATAGTTGCAGTCCAGCCGAAACGCGGATGTTTTGGGGCTCAATGTGATGGATCGGTCTGCAAAATACTACACGATCCGGAGTGTCCTCCAACACACCAGTATCTGGCAACATATTATTATTTTAGTGAGATATTCAAGGCAGATGCCATTGTTCATGTCGGCACGCACGGAAATCTGGAGTTTCTTCCGGGAAAGGGGACCGCTCTTTCAGGAAACTGCTTTCCTGATATTGCCATCGGCAAGGCACCTCTCCTCTATATTTATAATACTGACAATCCGCCGGAAGGAACTATCGCCAAACGCCGGGCCTGTGCCACTCTTGTCGGGCATATGCAGAGTGTGATGGATTCTTCTTCCCTCTACGATGAACTGGAAACGCTTGATCAACTGCTTTCTCAGTACGAAACTGCACGGCTCGACACAGCAAGATGTCACGCTCTGCATCACATGATACTTGATGCGGCTTTTGCATCGAACTTGACACATCTTGGCATCTCTATGGATATGCCGATGGATGAGGTCGTCAGAAAATGTCATGAAGCTCTCAGCGGAATCAGAAACAGCAGGATAGATGTGGGAATGCATATTTTCGGGACATTCCCGAAAGGAGAAAAACGTATACAGATGATATCTTCCATTCTCCGCTACGACAGCGGGGAAAAGACTGCAGCACTTCGCCCGACAGTGGCAGAAATGTATGGGCTCTCGGTATCCAGTCTCCTGCAAGATCCAGGGTCTTTCAACACAAAATTCGGCATGTCTAACGGTGCACTTATAGAGTGGCTTGATGAGATAGGTAAAACTGTCGTCCAAATGACTATTCATGGAAATACCGCAGAGGAGATCGCTTATACCCTAAAAACCGCATCTTCCCCTCATCTGATGATACTGATGGAGAGGATTTGCGACCTTGATGCACGGATAACCGCGTCGAGTGAGATGGATTCTCTTTTGAATGGGCTTTCAGGCGGATATATCCTCCCGGGTCCGTCGGGTCTTGCAACACGGGGACATGATGAGATTCTTCCAAGCGGTAGAAACTTTTATTCACTCGACCCGTACCGTGTTCCAACCACTTCTGCATGGCGTGTAGGCAGTCGGCTTGCAGATGCCTGTATTGATAAATACCTGAATGAAGAGGGCTGTTTCCCCGAAACGATCGCATTCTACTGGATGTCAAGTGATATTATGACTGCAGACGGCGAGATGATGGCGGAATTATTTTCTCTTCTAGGCGTGGTTCCGGTCTGGGAGAAAAATGGGCAGGTGAGATCATTTTCAATACTTTCAAAAGAACAACTCACGCATCCGAGGATCGATGTGACGGTCAGGACGTCCGGGATATTGCGGGATAATTTTACGAATGCTATAGATTTGGTCGATAAAGCCGTCTCTGCAGTTGCCGGACTCGATGAGCCTTTTGAGATCAATTTCGTCCGAAAACATGTTATCCTTGAAATGGATCGGGGATCGGAGTTTTCTGCTGCAACGGCGCGTATCTTTTCGGCAAAGCCGGGTGCTTATATTTCGGGAGTGAGTTTAGCTGTTCTCGCAGGTGCGTGGCGTACGGAAAAGGATCTTGCTGAAATTTACATTTCTGGGAATGGTTATGCTTACGGCAACGGAAGAAATGGGGAAAAGGCACACGAACAGTTCGCAGCGAATCTGGAAACGGTTAATGTGACCTTCAACAACACTGTGTCCGATGAACATGATCTATTGGGGTGCTGCTGTTATTACGGGAATCAGGGGGGGATGACTGTTGCATCCCGATATCTTTCAGGAAAAGAGGTGAAGGCTTATTATGGAGATACGCGGGATGCGGAAGTAGTCACAGTTGGAACTCTTGCCGATGAACTGCGCCGTGTTGTGAGGACGAAACTGCTGAATCCAAAATGGATTGACGGAATGAAGGAACACGGTTACAAGGGAGCAGCCGATATCATGCAGCGTGTTGTCCGGGTTTACGGATGGGAGGCATCAACACAGGAAGTGGATGACTGGATATTTGATGACATCACCGAGACGTTCGTTAACGATCCGGATATGAAACAGTTCTTTGAAGAGAACAATCCATATGCCCTGGAAGAGATATCCCGCCGGCTTCTGGAAGCAGAGAGCAGAGGATTGTGGAGTCCGAAGCCGGACGTTCTGGATAAACTTCGGGAGTCTTATGTCGAGATTGAATCGTGGCTTGAAGAGAAGGCAGGTGACGGAGAGTATCAGGGTGGGTCTGTAGATGTTGTAACCGCTGATGAAGTCGCGGGATGGGGAGATTCTATTGCTGAAGTCATGGAGAAGATCCACAGGAGAAAAATGCAATGAATGCCATTGAAACATTTGGGCTGACGAAAAACTACGGGGATCTTTGTGCAGTAAATATACTGAATCTGAACTGTGATAATGAGATTTACGGTCTTCTTGGACCGAACGGTTCCGGAAAGACAACCACGATCAGAATGCTGACAACTCTTCTGCATCCAACTTCAGGGGCAGCTTCTGTCTGCGGATATGATGTGATGAATGATGCGGCAAAGGTTCGCAATTGTATCAGTTATGTTCCCCAGGATATGGCTGTGGATATTCGTCTGACCGGCAGAGAAAATGTTGACTTTTTTGCCAAACTCTATGGAATCGGCAACCGCAGCGAACGAAAACGCCGTGTCGATGATGCTCTGTCCGTGATGGATCTTTCGGATCGTGCCGATGATCTAACGAAAACCTACTCCGGCGGCATGCGCCGGAGGCTGGAACTTGCTCAGGCACTCGTCCACGAACCGGAGGTGTTGTTTCTCGATGAGCCGACAATCGGGCTGGATGTTGCAGCGCGCAGATCGATATGGGAACATATCTTTTCACTTCGCAAATCCGGTATGACGGTGCTGGTAACAACGCATCAGATGGATGAAGCTGAGCGATATTGTGACCGGGTAGGTATTCTCAAAAAGGGGGTGGTCGTTCGGGAGGGAACCCCAACACAGCTGAAGAGTGACCTGATGAAAGATGTTATCCTCATCAGAGCAGACGGAGGTGTCCCTTCAATTTTGCCGGATGGTCTGACATTTATCGGAGATGGAGACTTGGACGGCGAATATATTTTTGCGGCAAATCACGGATCAGAGGTGCTGCCTGCTCTCCTTCGGACTTTTGAAACTGCCGGTGTTAAGGTGTTTTCTTCTTCTATTCGGGAACCGACGCTTGAAGATGTGTATATGCAGTCCTGCGGCGTCGGGACTGAGGATACGGGAGCTTTCGATGATCGCCAGTTCCGGAATCTGATGGTGAGGCGTTAAGATGTATAGGATGTTTTCATACGTGGAACGGGATTTGAAACGCTGGATGCGGGCACCGATGAATGTTGTTTCCACACTTGCGATGCCTGCAGCCTGGCTGATTTTTGTCGGGCTGGCGATGCCCACGGCTTTTACCGACAATTATCTGGATTTTATCACGCCGAGTATTCTGGTGCTGACGATGCTTTCTGCAGGGCTTTCGGGAGGAACGAGTCTGATGTTTGATAAGGTCTTGGGATATCTGAACAAGTTTTTGTCGATGCCTGCCCCTCGTGAGAGTATTTTATTTGGGAAGATCGTTTTTATCACGATCAGGGGTCTGATCCAGGCGACGGTGATTTTGATTATTGCACTGCTGATCGGTGCGACGATCCAGCCGTGGTATGTATATCCGGCTTTTTACGGGATCTTATTCTTGTTCGGCGTGTTGATTTCTGCGTTCGGTACGACGGTTGCCCTGTATCTTGGCGAGCATGATTCGTATGCAGCGGTCCAGGCATTTATTTCGATGCCGCTTTTTTTTACGTCGAGTGCTCTGATGCCGTATTCTGCTATGCCGGACTGGCTGGCATTTTGTGCCCATTTGAATCCGGTGAGCTATGCGATTGATGCTCTGCGGGCGGCTGCATCTGGCGAGTTTCCCTTCATGTCCGTTCTGGTCCTTCTGATCGGAACGGGTGTGATGCTGGCAGTATGCATGGTGATTTTCAGGAAAGTCACTGTTAGGTGAATCATGAAAACAAAATTACTTGTTCTTGGAGTGCTTTTAGCACTGATTTGTATCGTTTGTACGGCAGGCTGCGTGGATACGCAGACTTCTGACGAGATTGTGATCACGCAGACGGACGGGACGCCATTTACACTTCCGCATGAAGCACAAAGG
Source organism: Methanocorpusculum sp. (assembly GCF_030655665.1). Classification (NCBI taxonomy): domain Archaea; kingdom Methanobacteriati; phylum Methanobacteriota; class Methanomicrobia; order Methanomicrobiales; family Methanocorpusculaceae; genus Methanocorpusculum; species Methanocorpusculum sp. The sequence goes on from NZ_JAUSPQ010000006.1 coordinate 310,856, forward strand.
ATCATTCTTCTTAACTCGAATGCGGGCGAGATGTTGTATCTTTTAGGGGTTTCCGATAAGGTGGTTGGCGTGTCCCAGTCTATTCTAGATAATAAAGAACTTGGATCGATGTTTCCAAATGCGGTGAGTGTTGGTAAGTGGAATGTTCCTGATGTGGAAACGCTAGCTTCTTTATCACCGGATGTGGTGATTGCTTTTGCAAGTTCCAAACCGCAGAATGCAGATATGATCGAAGCGGCCGGTATTCCGATTGTCTATATCGACTGTTATAAACCTACCACGATGATCTCTGATGTCACGGCACTTGGCACTCTTACCGGGAGCTCAAAAAAAGCTCGGGAGTTTGTAACGTTTTATCAGGATCAGATGGATATGATCACCGAACGTGTCCCGGATGATGTTGTTCCTCAAAGAGTATTCTGTGAAGGATACTCTGATTATGCGGCACAAGGAAAAGGGTCGGGTCTTGATCTTCTGCTGGATATCTGCGGTGCGGAGAATATCGTGAACTCTGATGTGACGGTTTCGACGACGACGGTCTCTGCCGAGTGGATCGTTACACAAAATCCGGATGTGATCATTAAAGCAACGACGAGCAATAATATGCAGGATGCAGAAAACCGTTATGTGAATCTTGTGTCGCGCACGGGATATTCATCGATGACCGCCGTCCAGAATGAGAAGGTCTGGCTTCTCGATGCTGGTCTTGCCTACGGCCCCAGGACATTTGCCGGCGCGGTCGCCGTTGCAAAGATGCTGTATCCGGATACATTTGCGGATGTGAACATTTCCGATATCGTGGAAGAGTATAATGAGAAGTTCGGGCTGAATGTGAGCCGGGGGGCCCTGGTATATCCGGAACTTTGAGACGTATCTTTCGTATCGTTACACAGACGCGCAGGGAATTTTGCTGCAGATTGGGGGAATATGCCTCCCCCATCTCTCCTCGATATGATCAATTATTATGCAGCACATCTGTTTTTCAAAAACCCCTGGTGTGTAGATTTTTAATCCGCATTTACATTAAAATAATGAAATTGGTTTAAATTTCGTGTGGCATCAATCCTTAATTCTGGATGACTCTGTCTCCGCATATTTGCTTTGACACATCATATTATTCATATTTAGTATTATTAATTATAAATTCGTATGTATAAAATAAAACAAAAATAATTTATATCATATCTGATGATATAAGTAGATTATAACTTCACACCAAAATCATACAAATTTTATTTTTGTACTATTCATGCGAGGTTATGGTGATTATTCATGGAACGCAGAACTAATCTGAAAAAAAGAACTGACGGCGTATCGCCGGTTGTCGGCGTTATGCTGATGCTGGTTGTTACGATCATTATTGCAGCGGTCGTTGCGACCTTTGCAGGAGGTCTCATGGGATCGGCGGAAGTAACACCCACTGCTGTAATAAACACGCAGATTAAATCCATAGACTCATCGACCGGGGTAAGCTCTGGTGGATGGGGGTTATTTTCAATGGAAGTAATCTCAACAACGAGTCCGATCTATACAAAAGATCTGAAACTGGTCACATCTTATAATGTGAGCAGCAGAGATGACCCGACGGTTATGGTTGGTAATATTACCACTGTCACGGGAACTGGTAACAACACAAATTACACAGGATATTACAAATCCAATGCTACTACCTATGTGTACAACAGTCCACTCGGATATGGCCCGGGAATCTCAGGAACCGCAAAGACCTATGGACAATACGCCACCACTCAGTGGTTTGGAAATTACACGCTCACTGCCGGGACCTATATGCAAAACACAGGAGCATCTTCATGGGATTCATCTTATCCCACAACAGTTGCCGAATTTATCGAACACGAGAACAAAGTCAATGCTCTTGGTGCCATTCTCGGCAGTAACTGGGTGAATCTCAAACCCGGAGATGAGGTTTCCGTCAATCTGATTTACGTACCGACAGGTGGAGTAATTTATTCCGGAACTGTGGTGGTTCAGTGAGGTAAGGAAAATGATCATAAAACATACCACTAAAAAAGATAATGCGGTCTCACCGGTTGTCGGCGTTATGCTGATGCTGGTTGTCACCATCATCATCGCAGCAGTTGTCGCCGCGTTTGCCGGAGGAGTCGTAACCACTACGGACAAAGCTCCTTTTGCTGTGATTAAAGCAACTTACAGTCAGAGTTCAGGTCTTCTCCTTACTGAAATCAGCGGCGACGTTCTGAGCGGTGTCGATGTTTATGTACGTCCGGGAGACGGCTTTAGTTCTTCATATAGTAAACTGGCTTGGAAAACCTTGTCTAGTGTTACTCTCAGTCCAGGTTCAGTCACTGAAGTTGCAGCGGTCAATATCCAGCCGGCAACAGATGGTGCACCGAATTCCGGAGTAAATAGCGGAGAGAACGATGGGAAAAATTCGGGTTATGGATTTAACAATGCAACAAAATCAGTTGGTAAGTTCATTGAGGTGGATATCTATAAGAACGGGAAAGTCGTAGCTACAACAACAACCGCGATTTCCGCATAACCGCAGAACTGGCATAAGAACATCCACGACGGGTATACTCCCGTTTCTTTTTTTTTTCAGAGGGATATGAAAGTATCGTCTCACCGAGATCATAGATGATCTGCATATATGACATACGTCATTTGTATGATGATCTAAAACGTACCGTTGACCATTGCCTGATATGTTCAGCTTACATTTTGGAATAATATAATAACCAAATGAATGCAAGCATCATGATTCCTATAGATACGATGATCGTTACAATATGCGGCATTGTGATCATGTTCTAATCGGCAGTATCTCATATAAATCGTGCTTTTGAGGATATTTTCACTCTGGACCTGGTGTCTTGAGACGATTCATCTGTAGTATATATTATTACTTTCGGAAAATGCAGTGATATCTATCAATGGAAATTACAAACAGCGCGGTTATAGATGATTCTGATATCGATCCTGAATTTGATCAAAAGTAGATATTACGTATTATGAGTACTCTGAAACATTATTCGAACGTTTTGTAAGATACACCCATGAGACACGTACTATTCGAATACATCTCATGTTTTCACACCCAAACACCCTCCTCTCTGCATTGGGCTCACACCAAAACCGCATATGTTTTATTTAATATATATCACATTATCATATATAAAATAGGAGTTACGTGGTGTAATTTCTAATGAAAAAACTGACGTTCTTATGAGATGTACTTCGATTTCGTGTACGGCATTAGTGTAGACGCAAGAGAAAAACCAACCGCGAATCGGCGCGAATCCCGCAAGCCGATGGCTTGCTCCCAAAATCGGATTTGCTGACCCTCACTCTCACAAGTCTCGTTCCTCGACTTGCTCGTCCCTTCATCGGGACCGTTCGGGCAAATCCTGTCGCCGCCCCAGCGGCTCCCATTATTGATTTGCCTCTTGATCTTATGTAGTAATTATCAGTAAAATGGATATTTTTCAGATTAAGAACTGCTCAATGAATCTCTCCCTCACAGGAGGCGTCGGGACGCCGACAGGATTTGCCCGAACGGTCCCGATGAAGGGATGAGCAAGACAGCGAAGCTGGATTGCGAAAGTGAGGATAAGCAAATCCGATTCTTTTCGCCCGAAGGGCGGATTCGCGCCGATTCGCGGTTGGTTTTATCTCATGTGTCCATACCCAGCCATACTCTTTCCAAATTGGGTTGACACGAACACCGCGTAAGTCCAATAAAAAAAGAAAAATTTGGAGGGATAACTCCCTTTGTTTTTCGGTGATCAGGCGCTGATGGTCACTCTCTTGGTACCAATAATTGCACCATCATAAACAAGCCTGACGGTAAATTCTTCACCGGTGATGTCATACGTATCCGCTGCGGTGATATATCCAGCTTTTAACACATCCCCGCCATCATATGCGAGAATTGCAGCTTTCAGATTTACTATTGAAGAAGTTAAAACCGTTCCTGCTTTCAGGTTATCCGTAGATGATGTGAAGTAAGTACTTGGAACATCGATGAACTGCGTGGTACTTCCAACTTGTGAAACCTGAATGATCAAATCTTCAGTGTCGACGGAACCTGAAGAAATACTGTTGATCGTCATTAGCAGACCGTCGGTTCGGCTGTAATCTGCACCAAATGTTACCATGGGTGTAGCTTCCGTCGAAGTGCTAAGTCCTCCGGCAAAACTGGCAACAACTGCAGCAAGAATGATCGTGACCACGAGCATCAGCATAACACCTACAACAGGCGAGACTGCATTTTCGCGTTGTTCTTTTTTTATCATTTTAGCTCACCACCACATCTTTCGAGAATATCGTCTGGCCGCTTGGAGTATGAACGATAGAAATGGTCATCTTATCTCCTCTTTCGAGAGCAGATAAGGAATCTGCTGCATACTTCACCGTCCATGGATTTTTAGAACCTGATGACCAGTCATCTGTGAATTCAACCATATAATATGCATAAACCTCAGGAACACCATAAGGATTACCAAGTTTCGAATAGGCACTCCATGTACCATCGTTTTGTGCAGTTACGGTTCCATTACTCCAGTAGCTGGGTGTTGAATCTCCGGGTTCCCAAGTCGAGTAATCTACCTGGGTTCCATTCTCATCGCAGGGATATGCCATGTCGCTCCAGATGGCAGCCGTCCCAAATTCGGTCACAGCATCTGTAAGATTATAGATTCTAGTATTGATACCGGCTATGCCAGAGAGATCATCTACATTAATTGTCGTTCCGCCGTAAAGGACAAAATTTCCAAAGTCTTTGTTTGCAGCGGTGATACCTGTCCCAGATCCTGTTGCATCAGACACCGAGTCGGTAAAAACCGCACCAGTTGTATTCGTGATGGCAAAAATAAGCTCTAAATCACTTGTGTCGATCGGTTCACTGATCGCATTTACTGCCAGTGTAACACCGTCTGTCGTCGCTTCTACATTCGCAGATAAGGAAGGTGCCTGCGAGACATCCTGGATCAGCCCGCCGGCAACACCTGATACGACTGCCGCAATAATAATTGTGACAACGAGCATCAGCATAACGCCGACGACGGGTGACACTGCATTTTCGTGTTTTTTGTATGTTCTTTTTTGATTCATGTTTTTATCACTTCAAAAAATGTTCTCCCCAATACAGAATCAGGAAGTACAAAGATGAATAAGAGGTTTGAGTATTTATGTTAATAGTACAAATTATATTTTTAGTAAATATAAACTAATGTACATTTACAAATTATGATAATTGACATCACTTTATCTGTTTATCAAGCGCGCATTCAATTATTTGAAAAAGTGGAGACTCGCTTTTCATTGAGTTATATGGTGTATTAGACAGAGGTGAACTGTTAAAATATTACATGTAAAATCGTAATTTCACCAAGTAAGTTCCTCAGTGTTATGGTATGAAAAACTCATCCGGGACCTGACACTGCCGCATGGAAAAACATTTGAAATCCCCGCAGGTCTCACTCTTACCGTTGCAAAAGGCGTGACATTCAATGCAGAGAATGCCGAATTGATTTACACTGATAATGCTCTTAACGTAGAAAGTCCGATGCCGTTAATCGGGATTTTTGCCGGGCTTGGTCTCGTGGCATTGCTGATCTGCAGAAGAGAACGGTGTTAGGCCCCCATCTTCTGTATTTTTTCTGATTTTGGTCTGTCTGTTGTGATCACTATTGATTATTCAACAGACGTTGATATTGATGAGGAATTCCTGTTTCCATACCGCATGGAGTTTTTCGCTCTTGCCTTTCATCAATAATGATTCATTCGCTGATCTACTTCGAGCTGACACTCGTAATTTTTTATTTTATTCCCACATGTGATCACGCTTGGAGTAACAAATTGAAATTAAAATGAGAATATGGTAAGCATGTGGTTCGCTGAATTTTGGAGCGGGAGAAGGAAAGGAAAAAAGGACGGTGTGGAGTCTTGCCGTCCAATCATGTTCGTGTTTGTATTACGGAACTACGAATGTACCGGAAGCAATAGCATTACCGCTGGTGAGATCAATTATCTTGTAGGATATCTGACTACCTTGATCAAAGTATGTGGTAGAAGCATCCACAGTAAGTGTATCACCAATACTTATTGCATTATTACCCGTCACTTTTCCATTGGCATTCGTAAATTCAACCGTCTGACCAAAAGACTGAAGTTGAACTGCGATTTTGCCCAATGCAAGTGTATCGCCACCTTTGTGGGTGAATACAACATCATTAAGGTTATTACTAGAGGTAGTAACATCACTAACAGTAAATACAGCTGTTGGTGTACCACTCACCCCGCCTCCAAGTCCGCTGGCAAAAGATGCAACAATTGCAGCGATAATAATTGTCACGACAAGCATCAGCATAACGCCAACAACAGGTGATACTGCATCTTCATTTATTCTCTTTTGAATCATTGTACATACACCTCTTTATCATAAATTGCCTGACCACTTGGCACGTGAAGGATAGTGACCTGTACTGCATTGCCTTTTGTAAGCCAACCATCCATGACTCCTCCACTATAGGTGCAAGTAGGTAATCCTGAATTAGTAGATTCTGTGTATCCTGTCTCATCCATCACACCACTGCCGAATAATGCATCCATAAATGGAGATCCAGTGTGATCAACAGTCATTGTCAGATAGTTTGCAAAGGTCTGGACATGATCACCAGTGGAAATAGTTACATTGCCCCATTGTGTGGTGGATGATGCATAGTTTTCATCATTTACGTAGAGTGCAGATCCGGTAGAACCATTAGTTAGATTACCCAGATAATCTACAGATTCATATGTAATTGGTCTAACACCTGTCGCATTACCGTAAGTGTACGTAGCAGTGTAAGACTCACTTGTAGTTTTGTTGGTCCAATGGAAAACAAGTTTCAAATCAGCTGTATTCAGGGAATCCCCCCCAAGATGATCAATGGTGAAATCTGGGGCATAATTTCCAGAATATGCAGCTGACATTTGAAGATAGTCAGCACTATATATATTCACATCAAGTGATGCAACCGGTGCTGCTTCCGTGTTTGTTACCAAACCTCCTGCAAATGACGCGACCACGGCCGCAATGATGATCGTTACGACAAGCATCAGCATAACACCGACAACCGGCGAAACTGCGCCGTCTCTTTGTTCTGTTCTTTTCTGAATTGAATTCATACATACTCCACAAACACACCTTTAACAAATAAATCGATGTTAAAGCATTTGTATTTGTTAAATTTAATATTTAGAATTTGTTGTATATAAAGTACACTTGTTATGTCCGAATCTAATGCCGCTCTATTCTTTCGTCTCAAAAGCACTGCAGTCATAATTTTCAGAGAGATAGCCCGGTCTTTCTCAATGCCCTCACTTCGGAACTGAAAGAACGTCTGCCCTGCATCAAATTTCAGTGACCCCATAACTCGTGGGGTGGTGCGCGCATTCTCTATGCACTGAGACGAGAATCAGGTACTTCAGCGACAAATCCCGAGATGACAGGCGAACCGCAGTTCTGAAAAAAAGTTAGAGATTTTCTATTCTGTCGAGCGCTTCTTCCAGCCGTTCCATGGATGCTGCGTAGGAAATCCTGATCCAACCCGGAGCTCCGAAAGCAAATCCCGGGGTCGCTGCGACATGAGCCTTGTCCAGCCAAAGATTTGCTGTCGCCCCGTCGTCTCCTCCGCAGTTGATGAATGCGTAGAATGCTCCGTTTGCCGGTGCAGTTTTCAGTCCCATGCCGGCAAGTCTGCCGATGACATATTTTTTCCTCTGCTCGAACTCTTTTCGCATCGACTCGACACAGGTCTGGTCACCCGTGAGAGCAGCGACGCCCCCCCACATGGCAAAGGTATTGACGTTTCCAACCGAGTGCTGCATGACTTTATCCATGTACGGGATAACGTTTTCCGGGGCAGAAATATAGCCAAGTCTCCATCCGGTCATCGCGTAGGCTTTCGAAAAGCCGTTGATGGTGATCGTGCGTTCGTCCATATCCGGCAGGGACCCCATCGACACATGCTCCTGTCCGTAAATGAGTTTTTCGTAGATCTCGTCCGAGAGACAGTAGAGGTCGTGGTCGATACAGGCATCCGCAAGGATCCTGAGCGATGAACGGCCGAGGATCGAACCGGTGGGGTTCGACGGCGTGTTGACGACGATCATCTTGGTCTTATCGGTGATTTTTTCGTAGAGGGATTCATCGACCTGAAAGTTTTCGTTGAGTGAGTGGTGGACCGGTTTTCCCCGGGCGATGGTGACACAGGGATCATAGGAGACCCAAGCCGGGTCGAGGATGATGACTTCGTCGCCGGGATTCAGGCATGCCGTCATAGTGATCCGAATGGCATCTTTTGCACCACTTGTACAGAGGATCCGGTTCTGCGCGGTAGGTATATGGTTTTCTGTATTGAGTTTTTCAGCGATCGCTTTGGTCAGAGCGGGGATTCCCCGGGACGGTGCATAATGAGTCTCGCCCCGATGTAAGGCGTCTATTGCGGCCTGAGTGATGTGGGCAGGAGTGGCGAAGTCAGGCTCGCCGACCGCGAGGCTGATGACATCTATACCGTTCGCGATCATCTCTTTTGAACGGTTGTTCATCGCCATCGTCGCAGACGGAGGTACTGCAGCGATGTTTTCTGAAAGAGGCAACATACCTTCTATGTCTGTTGTGCAAGATATTTAAGGAAAGACGTTGGCCTGAAAAAAAGAGATTAGGATAAGAAATCGATGGCTGCGGAAAGTCCGTCGCCTTCGAGTTTGTAGCCGGCTTTTTTGAAGCACATCTGGACGGCGGCAACAGTCGCGATGATCTCGGGTGTATCGATGATACCCATATTGCCGATCCTGAAGATCTTTCCTTTGAATCTGTCCTGACCGCCGGAAAACTCAATACCCATCTTTTTGCATGCTCCGCGGATTTTTGCATCTTCGACGCCTTCGGGATAGAAGAATCCGGTTACGGTGTTCGATGCTTTGTGCAGAGCGTCGACCTGGGGGACGAGTGAAAGCCCCCATGCCTCGCCGGCAGCGCGGACTGCGCCGGACATTCTGTGGTGACGGGCGATCCTGTTCTCGAGTCCTTCCTCGTCGATGAGTCTGCATGCTTCACGCATTGCAAGGAACAGCGGGACGGCTGGTGTGGCCGGGGTTTCCATCGGGTTGCCGTCAGCGGATTTCTTTGCCTTCTTTAAGTCGAGATAGAATGGTCTGTTCTCGGAGAGTCTGTCCCAGGCTCTTTGTGAAACGGAAACCGCAGCAAGTCCTGCAGGAGCTGCAAGACATTTCTGGCTTCCGACGATGGTCAGATCCGCACCCCACGCATCAGCCTTAACAGTGTCTCCGGCGATCGAGGTTATCGCATCAAGGATGAACAGTGCATCGTATTTTCGTGCGAGTTTACCTACTTCTTCGGCCGGGTTCAGGATCGCGGCGGACGTCTCGTTATGGACGAGAGTGACGACTTCGGCACCGTTTTCGAGTTCCTGTTTGAGGGCCTCGAGATCCAGCGCGTGTCCCCATTCGGATTCGATCATGGTGGTCTCGCCGTAGATTTTGGAGATCAGACCAAGGCGTTCTCCAAACTTTCCGTTCACGAGGGACACGATCTTTTTGCCTTTGGCAAACGAGCCGATCGCTGCTTCCTGACCAGCAGTTCCGGAACCGGAGAGAACGAGCATGTCATTTTTCGTTCCGAAGATGGGTTTTAAGGATTTGACAATATCTGCGTAGCAATCACCGAATTCTTTACTTCTGTGGTTGATCGCCTGTTTCGTCATTGCGTTCCGGACCGTTTCAGGCATTGGAACGGGACCCGGCATCATGAGCAGAGTTTCATTATACATGGGAAAGTCTGTTACATATATGAGAATAGACATACATATACTAATTCCATAGAGGTTTTATCAGATGCCAGAAGTCGCAGTAATAGCCGGTTCCGTTTCGGACCAGGCGATCGTTGATAAGGCAACGACCGTTCTTCAATCATACAATATTTCCTTCGATGTCCAGATCATTTCCGCTCACCGTGATGCCGATAAACTGGATGCATACGTGAAATCATCGGATGCCTTGGTGTTCATCTGTATTGCGGGAATGTCAGCAGCTCTTCCAGGTGTTGTTGCGGCGAGAACAAAGAAACCTGTGATCGGTGTCCCGGTCTCCGGCAAGATCGCTGGCGGACTGGACGCTCTTCTTTCGATCGCACAGATGCCGAAAGGGGTTCCAGTCGCCTGTATGGCGGTCGACGGCGGAGAAAACGCCGGACATTTCGCCGCCAGGATCCTTGGGAAAAACTGATCTTTGTGTCGATCCTGTCACTTCCTATTTTGAAGTGACAGGAAATAAAGCTCATATTATCCTTATTTTTTGAATTTAACTCGTTATGTCACTCATGTCACTTTTGTCAATGTTTTTGAGTCTCTCACTATATACATAATCTACGTATAGGGTCCGGGGATCCAAAAATAATCAACATAAGTGACAAAAGTGACAGGGGGCTCTGTTTTTTGAAATAAAGCCCTAATTCGGCTTTAAATTATGACGTATGTATTTTGAGATTGACACAGCAATCGTCTAAAAAAAGATACTGCCGATTTGGCAGCTGGATTTTACACTTATGCTTCAATGAGATACTTGGCGAGAAGTTCGTTCCATTTCTCGGAAGCCATCAGTTTAGTGATTCCGTCGTTCATCTTTGCCTGAAGTTCGGTGTCACCATTTCTCATAGCTACACCATATTCCTCACCGGTTGGGATGATGCCGAGCATGGCATAGACGTCTTTTCCTTTGATGTAATCGTTGATGTTTACATCATCGAAGATGACTGTCTGCACGAGTCCGTTCTCCAGAGCGACCATCGACTGCGGGAAGGTGTCGTAGAGTTTGATCTTTCCGTCTGTTACCATCTGGTCGTATTTTGCCTGACCAAAGAAGTCATCACTCTGGATGTACTGATCAGCTGAACAGCTTCTCTGAACACCGATAGTGAGATCTCCTGCCTTGAACTGGTCAAGAGTTACGGTAGATCCGTTCTTTACGGCGACACCCTGATCCACACTCCAGTAGGGAATTGAGAAGGTGACCTGGGCTGCACGTGCCGGCGTGATGGTCATTCCTGAGTAGACCATGTCGATCTTTCCTGCAAGAAGTGCCGGAATGATTCCATCCCATGCGACTGCCTTAATATCGACATTGAAACCTTCCTGTTCTGCGATCCACTGGACCGACTCAACATCGAATCCAACGAATTTTCCGCTCTCATCAACGTATGAATACGGCGGGTAGTCCCCGTCGATACCTACAACATACGTTTTTTTCTCTGTATCGTTGCCGATACAGCCTGCCGTTAGAACAGCAGCCACCACAATAAGGGCTATGATTACCCCAAAAAACACTTTTCTATCCATCTGTTAATCATTTCCATTTCTCCTATAAATCACTTACTTCCTATCTATAACGGCAGTATGATCTTTATAAAATAGTGTGTGAAATAATACTCAAATATATTATTTTTTGAAATAGAGATAACAATGGCAGTGACCAAAAGCTTCAATGTCTGCCGCGGAGTCCCTGCATGGACAGAGGTATATTTTATCGGCCTCGGCGTCCCCGGACGGGATCCGGCATGGACAGAATCGTTTTCCGTACACCAGTTTGTTTCTGGCAAGTCCTTCGATCGTAGAATCAGTCACATCTTTGTTTTCGTTCAGGACCCAGCCCTTTTTCACCGCAACTTTCTCAATTGATGGGCGGATATTCTCGGCGACTTCCAGAATTTCCTCGCGTGTGGGAATGAGATTCATTATCAAATATTCCTCCTCAGAAGTTATCAGGGTTTGGTTTGTGGATAAGATATGTCCATTATTTTTCCAGGGATTTAAGGATCATGCGTTTCTGTATCGGTTTCAGGTGGTCAAGGAATAGTATCCCTTCATGATGGTCTTTTTCATGGAGAAAAGCCCGGGCAGCTACCCCTTTGAGTTCGGTCTCGATGAGTTCGCCGGATATGTCGAGATATCTGCAGGTGATTTTTCCCGGTCGGCGGACCGGCCGCTGGATCCCCGGAATGCACGGACTTCCTTCCATCTCTTCAACGAGCGTGCCTTCTTTGAGAACTTCAGGGTTCGCCCCCCGAATGGTGACTCCGCCGATGTTTACGATGAACAGGCGTTTCGATACGCCTATCTGGGGAGCTGAAAGTCCAACACATCTGTTGTGGATCATGGTGTCCCACATATTGGTCAAAGTATCAAGCTCTGCTGTGCCGATTTTTTCAACCGTTTCTGCATGCAAAAAGAGCGCCGGATCTCCGTATTTTCGTATCTCACAGATCATATGATTCTTTTCTCACTGAAATCGTTTTAGTGTTGTGATTACACATACATATGTATGGAGTTACAGTATGATCGTCCGGGACATGCATCCGGAACTGTGAACGGGGTTTTGATCGAAGGTTTCTGCCTGCCTGTTCCTTCTTCGAATATGATATTCATTACAACTCCCGGAGGTTTTGTTGGATGCGGATTTTTTGATATGCGTACGTTTGCAAAACTCGGGATACATGCCGTCAGGATCACCGGCGTATCAACGCTCGAAGAGCTTCTTGCAGGGAAGATCTCAGAGGTCACCGAGTCTGCAGAAAAATCAGGGATCAGAATAGGAATGACCGGGTACGATGCACTTTTGCGGTTTTGCCCCTGATAAACCTTATCTCTAACCAAAGTTTTTTTAGCAATCACTTCGTTGTATTATCTATGAAACAGTCTATTCTCACTTTACTCGTGTTAGTGGCTGCCCTTTCCTTACTTTGTCTGCCGGCATTGGCAATCGAGGTAGGTTCGGATACGGCAGCCATTTATGTAACGTCTTCTCCTTCTGGGGCTACCGCTACTGATTCTGCTACCGGGAACACCGTTACTACGCCGGGCACTTTTATCGTCTACACGACCGGCACTCCAACGGATCATTACATCACCGTGTCGAAAAGCGGGTATTATGATTATCATTATGATGCCGGTTCCATCTTCACTGTGGGAGATTATGTCACGGTCAATGCTATATTGATCCCGATCCAGACCAATGGTTACCTTTCAATCTCCTCAAGTCCCTCGGGTGCCATTGTCTACATCGATGGTATATACAAAGGCGTCAGTCCGCTGACAGTTACTCTTCCAGCCGGTCCACACAGCATTCGCATGGTGATGTCAGGGTATAACGCATGGTCAGGCTCAACAACCGTGAATGCAGGTCAGACCACATCTGTTTCCGCCTCTCTGGATCCAACCGTGACATATGGGTATCTCTCCGTTTCTTCCAGCCCGTCGAATGCGGATGTTTACATCAATGGTGTTTACAAAGGAGATACTTCATTCACGATCGGTTTGAATCCGGGAACCTATCAGGTCATGGTAAAGAAATCAGGTTACACCTCCTATTCGACTACAGCGACCGTGAACACGGGGACGACAACTTCTGTTTCGGCAAATCTCCAGCCGAGTGCGAATGCCTATGTCCAGATCGCTTCCTATCCGTCTGGCGCCGCAGTCTATATTGACGGGAGCTATGTTGGAAACACCCAGTATTCAACAGCATCCAACCCGAACTACCTGGATGCGGGTCCGTTTACACCTGGAACGTCCCACACACTCCTTTTCACCCTTGATGGATTCAATCCCTACTCAACATCATTCATATTGAGTTCTGGTGAGACCAGAACGATTTCAGTGACGATGGTACCGGTTACGCCGGTAATTACTACCGCAACTCTTCAGATCTCATCAGATCCGTCTGGTGCTAGTGTTTATGTAGACAATGTGTTCAGAGGAGTTACCCCGGTGAATTTAAACGACATCACAGCCGGCACTCACACAGTACTTCTCCAGAACATTGGATATGATGACTGGTCTCAGTCCATCTCCTTCTCAGCCGGTCAGACCGTTGAGAGAACCGTTGTGCTGTCTCCGACAGTCGTTCCAACACCGACCTCCACACCGATCCCAATCATTGGTATTCTCGCCGGGCTTGGTGCCTGCGGAATACTGTTCGCTGCAAGACGCCGGTAATTCTCCCGGTTCTTGTAACAACTCTTTTTTTGTAAGCCGTTCCTTTTTGCAAACGATTTGATGTACGATTCCATCATCTTTCTTCGATGAAAGACTGCCACGGCTAAAGAGTTGGCGTAAACGACAATAAAATACTAAAAAAAAGTTAGATGCAGTCCTTTAAGTGGAACTTAAAGGGACCGAGGTTTCCGCCGTAGTTTCCTGCGGTGATCTTGACGACACCAGGTACTCTGCATGCTGCCTGGACACCGGCTTTCATTGCCTCATTTATTGCTGCTTCGGACACACCGTCGATGACGATCTCATAGACTGCCTTGACGCCTACTGGAATCTCGGTCTCGGGGATCTTCTCGCGGATCGTGGGGCAGAACTTTTCGTTGGTGGATGCTCCCATGAACTTGTATTTCAGGGAACCAACTTTGGATCCTGATGAAACAACTCCTCCCGGGAACGGGGTGATGGTTCCTGGAATACAGCTGATTGCATCAACTGCTGCTTCTGCTGCAATAAGTGCGGACATCTGGGAGTCTCCCATGATCAGGAAGTTACCGCCGGCAACTCCTTTGATTGCGCCGACTTCCTCTTCGATAATAAAGTCTCCGCCCATGATCGGGATTGACCAGCAGTTGATGCCGCCGACGACGACCTTGGACTCATATCCGTCACCGAAGAAGTGGAGTTTGACGGGGATGATCTCTTCCAAGCCTGCTTTTCCATTGAAAACTGCGGTTGTGGGTGCAGTTAAGACACACTCGGCAATACGTTCGAGAACCTGTTCTTTGAGTGCTTTCTTACCACAGCAGAGCATGATTGCATATCCTGGGCGGTTGTCGGGGGTCTCTGATGCCGGGACGAATCGTTCGATTCCAGCTTCACAGGGACAGCCGATGGTCGAGGTTGCAAAACCGGTTGCTTCGGTTGCTGCTTTGTATGCCCACTCTTTCGTTACTGCAGTGATGATAACACGGGCGGCCCACACCGGGAAGCCTTCTGCATATGTGTCTTCAAGAATTACACCGTTGAATTCCATATTATATGAATTGGGCATGGTGGTAAATAGCGTTTGCGGGTTGATACAGAAGGCGGCAAGATTAATGGAGCAAGACGCCGGTTTTGGCGGCACGAAAAAAGAGTGTGAGAAGATCTCACCAAATTTATTCTGCTTTTCTGCGGGTATGTTTCAGCAGTTTCAGCGGATAGGGAAGAGCAGCACAGAGAACGATGGCAGCAATCATCAGCCATACCTGGGAGAAGAGTGCCGTCGGCATGCTGATTGCATCCGCCATGATCCCGATAACCATAATTGCCATGGCAGCCAGGCCCTGGGGAATGCCGATCATGATCCCGGATGCGAGTCCTACACTTCCCGGCATAAGTTCCTGCACAGTCGCGATCTCCACGGAGGCAGTTGCCATCATAAAAAATCCGGCAATCACGAGTGAAATGACCGATCCAATGCCGGAAAGGAGAAATATTCCGAAATAGGCGGTCGTTGCTCCGATGTATGCAATGAACATAACTTCCTTTCGTCCGATCTTGTCTGAAAGAGGACCGGCAATGAGAGTGCCGAACATCCCTGCAAAGATCATACAGCTGACGACGCCGGTCGCGAGCAGATAATCGACCCCTGCATACTTAGTCAGATAGACGGCAGCGAAGGCAAGAAATCCATAGTAAACCCATGTTCTCAGTGAACTTATACTGAGCATAAGTGCGGCATTTCTCCATCTGGGTTTTACAGCTCCCTCCTCCGTGGATCTTGGCGGCAGGATCGTCGGTTTCTGCTGATGTTTCCTAAGCAAAACGGCAACTACGACCGCCGGGATCACCAGCCAGATGAGTGCGGGAAATCCTCCCCATGCAAATAATGCTCCGGCAACGAGGGGGGCGGCTCCATAACCAAAGGATCCTCCGACCGAGAAAAGTGAAAGGAATGTTCCCCGGTTTGCCGATGTGGTGAACTGATGGATCTGCTGATAGGCATTCGGATGAAACATGGAGTTTCCAGCTCCCACAAACACTGCCATGATCAAAAGAACCCAGTAATTCTGGGTAAATCCGTATATTGCGATGGCAAGACCTGTCATAAGGATACACCAGGATATTCCCGGGACCCAGCGTCCCTTATCGATCATCCAGCCGGTTAAGGGCTGGAAGATAACCATTGTCAGGGTTACGAGGGTGAAGAGACATCCTGCCATTGCATAGGACGTGATACCCTGTTCAGTAAATATGGGGATCAATGCAGGCAGTATCGCCGGAATCACCGGGATGTAAAAGTCCGCTGCTCCGTGGCCTGCAGCAAGACCTGCTATGCGTTTTGTAAGTTCATTCATGATATTCTCTCTAAACGGATGATCTCAACCGGGATCTCCAGATTTTCTTTTGTGTGGAAAGCGAATTGTTTTGGAATATTCAGCAGAGCTGCTGTTTTTGAGGTGATGACGGCGGTGTCTTTTGTGTATGCTTTGAGAAACGGGATACTGCCTTTATTGAAGATCCCGTAGCAGACCGGAGCTGTTTGAAGAGCAAAGTCGATAAACGGCCGGTCGGCATGTTCCTTTTGTGCGCCAAACGGCGGGTTCATCAATACGGTGTCTGCAGTAAGGAGTTCAGTGTTCTCGTCTATACGCATCCTTCTCCATTCGATATCGACCCCGAACGCTTCGGCATTTTTTCTGGCAATTTTCAGGGCTGCTTCGTCTATATCAATACCGATGACCGTTGCTCCGAGAAGTGCTGCTCCTATCGAAAGCATTCCTGTCCCACAGCCAAGATCCACGACCTTCATACCCTCTATATCTCCGGCAAGTGCCGCTTCGTGCAGAAGTCTCGCTGCAAGCGGGGCCGGGGTCATGTATTGTTCAAGATCCGCTACCGGTGAGTGAAATCCCTGTACCTTCTGCAGGCACATCTCAAGCTGCCTGAGTTTCATGGTAATATTTCATCGATGGTGTAATCGTCCCAGGTGCGTTTTCCGAGAACGATCTCAAACTCAGAGGGAGAGAGGACCGGCATGGGAAACCTGCTCTGGTCATCCAGAGCAAGTCTCGGACATGCTGTATTCACATAGGCATCGAAGCCAAGATTTCGGAGCTGCATCTCGGATATCTCCCGAATCAGAATGATCGTTGCATTTTCGTGGAGACCGGCAAGCCGTTCAGCCAGTTCACGGCGTGCCTGACCCGATTTGGAAGAGAGCAGGATCCCGAATGTCTTCGCACTCTTTGCCTTTTCGATCTGCGCAAACCGTTTTCTCAGCAGACGGTCGGCTGATACTTCCTGCAGGATACCGTCGGCGAACGGATCAAGAGCAAAGGTCGGTTTTTTCGTAGCGAGCGATACACCGATCGCATGGAAAATGCCAGTCCCGATGAACAGATATGCTTCGGCATCGGCGTTCTTTGCTGAAGCATAGGTACATCCAAGAACCTGACCGTCGAGAGGTGTTCGCGTTGATCCTGCTCCGATCACGGCGTTCACTCCGCGTTCATTCAGCCACTTGCTGATCGCCTGGGTCTGGTGGGCATGTTGGATCGTCGTTGTGATCCCGACGGATTTGTACTGCCTGAGTTGAGGTACGGCGGACTCCAGAATTTCCAGAGGATTGTCCTGCTGGAACGGGAGATAGATGACGTTTTTTTCCGGGGTCACCGGGGTATGTCCGATATGGACAAGAACATCTGCCCATTCCAAAGCATCCAGACTCAGATCGCAGGCACCCCAGCAGGCATCTCCGCTGACGAGGACCTCAAATCCCTCCTTTTTCAGCGTTGCCGATATCTCCGCAGCTTTCCGTTTCAGACCTTCAGGCAACTGAACGGCAACCCGTTTCGCATTCCGGCTTTTCAGCTCGGTTATTACTTCAGAAAGCTGAATCAATGATTTTCACACCGTTTTCGTCAACATCGATCGTGACAAGCGTTTTGTAGGGAATGCCGATGTCGGGAGATCCCCTGTTCACGACAAAAAGGATATCCACCAGCTCTGCTCCGGCGATCTTCAGTGCAGGCAGGATCCCTTTGATCGTGCCGCCGGTACTGATGACATCATCGATGATCACAACTCTGTCGCCTTTATTTACATAGTTCATATAGAGTGTCCCTTTGGAGTATCCGGTTTCCTGGCCGATGACGACTTCGCCCGGCAGACGGTATTCCCGCTTTCTGATAACAACGAAGGGAATGCCGGTCGCAAGCGTCAGGGCCGTTCCGATATGGATTCCCATTGCCTCGGACACCACGATCTTATCGACATTTTTCAGATCAAGTGATTTCAGCATGGCAGCTGTCACATCACGCAGAAGTTCCGCAGTGACTGCCGGGATCCCATCTGTTATCGGGTTGATGAAGTAATTGTAGACGACCCCGTCTTTTTCCCGTTTGACCATAGGGCATGTCAGAAGGGACTCTTTGAGGATTTCAAGCATATCCCATATGTTGACTTTTCTTACAAATACGTCTAACGTCGGGTGTTCTCTGACGAGACAAGGTTTTTCTCTTCATCCCGCTAATTCTCTTTCAATGAAATACATTCCGGCAGTTCTTCTTCTGATAGTGATGATCGTTATGAGTGCCGGCTGTATAAGTCTTGGAACACAGACAACAGATATCGTTATGGGAAATGAGACGATTGGGCATATTTATCTCACGCCGATCACCGACAATCTCTTTTCAAATGAATCAGTGACGGAAAAGTTCGACATGAAGGTGGAACTCTTCGGATTAACCTTCACAAAAGAGGGGATAACGCAAGGTGAGGCCGATGACCTCATGGGTACTCTTTCATCCTTTAATACCACAAACACCTCGTCATTGCTCGATTTAGGGTTCATTCCCTCGCTTGATGAGTTGTCTCCTGACGATTCTGATGATTTTCTTAACCAGATCCTCACTATGCCGGTGACCAATCAGGCAACAGAGGCAGCACTCGACTCAGTCGATTTTGACGGTGCCGGCGACCGAATACAGGCGTCAGCCGAACGTATCGCTGAACTTCTGGGTCTTGTCTGATTCAAAGACAGTATTCGATGAGGAACTTGATGCCGATCAGGACGAGGATGCCCCCTCCGAGAATCTGCATTTTGTTGCCAAGGATACTGCTGAGTTTGTGACCTGCCAATACTCCGGCAAAGGAAAATAAAAAGGTGACCACACCGATGATCACTGCCGGGAGAAGGATCGCCTCACCGATGAGGGCGAAACTAATTCCAATGGCGAGGGCATCAATGCTTGTTGCGACGGCAAGAAGGAGCAGAACTTTCCATCCTATCAGACTGACCCCTTCTTCATCTCCAAAAAAACTGTCCCATATCATTTTTCCGCCGATGAAGAAGAACAGACCGACCACGATCCAGTAGCCGAACGGATCGATCACCTGGGTTATGGGGATCCCGATCGCCCACCCCAAGAGCGGCATTGCAAACTGGAAAAACCCAAAAAATATCCCTGCAATGACTGCAGTTTTTACAATATTTTCTTTGAGAGCTGCGCCGCCGGCAAGCGATACAGAGAATGAATCCATCGCAAGACCGACTGCGATTATCAGTGATGAGAGAAGAAAGTCAGGCATTACTGGACGGGTTTTCCGTTCCTGCGCACATGCTCAACGCCTTCCGGATCCTCGACGACGACGACAAATGTGCCGTGACAGGGTTTTGTATAGGCGTAAATGAGCTTTTCATTAGCGATACCAATGATCAGCGGCGGCACTCCTATCAGGGCTTTTTCCAGCAGTTTGAATCCCGGCGGGACCTCATATTTCTCCGTGCTGTTCGTTCTGATGATTTCCCGTGCTTCTTTGAAACTGCAGTTTCGCCCCAGGATCTCGTAGTTCATATTTTCAAGACAGCCCATTCGAGTACCTCGTCTAATTTTGTGAGAAGGGGCCTGGTGTTGTGTGTTACCGGGGCCACGACCTTTTCTGTTGGATATTCGATCTCTTCAGCGAGATCATATGCGTGTTCTCCGAAGAGAACAGAAATGAGAAGAGCTTTGGGAGCTACCGCGGACGTTGTTGCCGTGTAAGTGAGTCCTGCATCATTGTGGATAAGGGATATGATCAGCGGATACTGGATAGTTCCGTCAGCCAGCTCCCCGATAGTCTTATCCACGTCTTTGTATTCCGCAACATAGTGACTTTTCGGATCGCTGGTTTTAATGAGCTGCTTAGCTGACGGATTCGCCGCAACGACCGGGCGGTGTCCCGCATCCTGAAGAAAGTCTGCAATGTAGAGTACAAGCGGCGACTGAACAGGAATCTGGGGGCAGCCGATTAAAATGAGCACATCTCCCATAGTAGGTATTCATCTGTTTTGTTAGGGTATAAATATTGGTTTGAGGGTGATTATCCGATGTATTCACTCTGTATTTTCAGTATTTCTGCGCTGTCTTTTGCGTTGGCATACTCTTCCAGCGGCTCTTCGTTGAGTTTAAGAAAGTTCAGACCCCAGTTGAATTTTCCCAGGATCTGCTCAGCCTGATCTTGCTCTCCGAGGATCACGAGAGCTGCCGAGAGCGCCTCGACGGATGTCAGGGTGAAGGGTTTTCCAAAGTTTACCGGGTTTGCGGCGACCAGATACGGCAGAGCCCGCCGGTTTTTCCAGGGATTGAGGT
This sequence comes from Methanocorpusculum sp., assembly GCF_030655665.1. Classification (NCBI taxonomy): domain Archaea; kingdom Methanobacteriati; phylum Methanobacteriota; class Methanomicrobia; order Methanomicrobiales; family Methanocorpusculaceae; genus Methanocorpusculum; species Methanocorpusculum sp. The sequence goes on from NZ_JAUSPQ010000006.1 coordinate 331,506, forward strand.
TGGTCGTGTCAAGAACTATCCATGAACAGTCTAGTGCGGTGATGGACGTGACCCATTTTTTATCGGGAGGTGAGATGACGTATTCGGCAGTAGGGTCAAGGAGAAGTGTGGTTTTTGGGACATGATTCATTTTTTTGACGACGTTGATCATCCCAAACTTTTCCAGCTTTTTGACTGTACATTTTTTTGGATCGCAGGAGTTATCACGAAATGCAATCAAGGAGATCAACATGCTCATGCTCTTTATTTATGTTTTCCTGGTACTAATAGTATATCTATGTTTATCCTCTCCTCTCCCTGTGTCCTGAACGAAAATCTTCGTGCAGATGGTATCACGACCGATGAGGATCGTGAGGTTTTTTCCCGATGCAGGAGACGGTGCGAGGAGTTTGATATCGACGTTGTTCCGCTGCCGTGTCCAGAGACATTGTATCTGGGGACACCCCGCTCTCCTGGTTCGTTTGCCGAAAGGCTTGATACCCTGGAGTTTTCCGCTCTTCTTGACCGGTTAGAGCAGGAGGTAAGGGAGCTCATTTCAGTGAAAGGTGAACCTCTCTGTATCCTTGGAGTGAATTCGTCCCCAACCTGCGGAGTGACGACTACGTATCTGACGAGTGAGAAGTCTGCGGGTCCGGGCGTGTTCCTAAAACGTTTTGCCGAGTTCAGGCTCGTTGATGCTCGCGTGTTTGCAAAATATCGGATATATCTGGCATCCCCGCTCTTTTCGGAGGGGGAACGCCGGTACAATACGTACCTTGCTGAAGTTCTTCGAAAGAATTTCTTTTCGGTGTATCTTCCGCAGGAGTTTGACGACACTGCAGAGGCGAGAGGAGAGAATCGTGAGCGGATGATCTATGATAAAAATCTCTCTGAACTGAAAAAAGCGGATATCGTTGTCGGGGTCATCGACGGATCTGATGTTGATTCAGGTACTGCCTGGGAGATGGGATATGCCTTTGCATCCGGTAAACGGGTGATAGCTCTTAGAACGGATTTTCGGAAATTCAGCGTGAATGAGCGGGTGAATCTGATGCTTGAGATGGGAGCCGAGGTCGTTACAAGCGTTGAAAACTTAGTTGATATAGTAAATAATATTAAAAAATAACTCGTTTTATTTCGAGTCTTTTTCTTCTTTCTTTGAGTCTATTTTCTCGTTGATTGCATCCTTTGCTTTTTTAAACAAGTTTCCAAGGTCTACATTTTTTTCAATATTAATTAAAGCCATTTTTTACATACCTCCCTAAAATTAGGGGTTGGTAGTACACTTACCTGAGGTGTTATAATAATTCCGGTTAATTTGACGCGGATAAGCGTCGTGCGACTGCCATATTATCTTTATCTGTCCTAATCTCGTCAGAGGGTGTCTCCATAATAAAGGCACAGTGTGAGATCTTTGGAAATGTCAGGACATCATGGATGGTTTCTTCTCCAAGATAGCCAAGCCCCAGATGTTCATGTCGGTCCAGGTGGGATCCGATCCCTCCTTTCATGTCGTTGAGATGGATTACTTTGAGCCTCGTGAGGCTTCCTGCTTCGTCATTGAACCAGCCAAACACCGTCTCAACCCCGTGACCTTTCAGGTCGTAGCCGGCTGCTGCGGCATGGCAGGTATCAAAACAAAATCCGATCCGCTTTTCATTTGAGAGGGCGTCAGCGATTATTCCCACGTCAGTGAACGTTCCTCCTACAGTATTCTTTTCGTTCGCGGTGTTTTCGAGCAGGATCATCGTCTCTCCTTTTGATTCATCCAAGGCTTGACCGATCGCTCCGATCACCTTCTCCTGCCCTATTTTGTGCCCGTCTTCCTTTCCATGATGACCCAGATGTGTCACGAGGTAGGGGATCTTCAGCTGATCACAGCGGTCCAGTTCCTCGGTCATCGTGAAGATGGATCTTGCATATATCTCGGTTTTTTCTGCAGCCGGATTCGGGAGATAAGGCATGTGATCTACGACCGGACCGATACCTGAGGCTTTCACGTCATCAATGAAGGCTTCAGCGACAGCGGGGTCGATCGGTTTTGCAGCCCAGACACGCGGGCTTCTCGTGAAGATCTGGAAAGTGTCGCATCCTGTTTCCTGAGCACGCGACACGGCTAGAGGTAAGGAACCTGCGATCGATACATGGAATCCGAGTTTAATCATTTCGTTCTCTCCATTCTTTCATCATTCCAAAAAGTGCATCGGCAATCGTTTTCGGGTTCGCTCCCCAATGGACCACTGCGCCGAAGTATCCGTTGTACATCCCTATTCCGCTGTTTTCCGCACGACAGCATCTTGCGATGAAGGGCTCTCTGTTTACCTGGGTGATCGGGCATATGTCTTCGAATTCGAAGTCGTAACCGTAATTCTCGTGACAGATCTGCCTGCCGGTCCTACAGCAGGCGATCCTTGATCCATGCGGCGGGATATCACGGTCCAGAGTCTGGGGAAATCCGCCTGCCCTGCATGGATAGACCTCAGTGTCGAGTTTACTGATGTCTCTGATATGGTGATCAAAGACAACATTTTCCGTTTCGAAAAAGCCGAGTGATTCGAGCCCTGTGAGCGTATCGACGAGAGAGGGGTTTGGCGGCGTGATGTCAAAGACATGGACCTTTTCAAATGTCGAGAGGTCCGGTTCGAAGACAAACGTCATGTGATCGTCCTCTTTTCCAAATACTGTGCATTTTTTCTTCGTTGAAAGCGCTTTTCTGACCAGACCCGCTCTGTCGTGTGTGTTTACTTCATCACTCCATACAGCGATGTCCTCGGGTCCCGCGATCAGTTCCACCGATTCGATCTCCCGCATGAGTCCTATACCATCTTTTGGTTGTATTTTCAGGACCTCAAAACCATCTGGGATTGGACGGATCAGATATTCCGTGAGAAAATACACCTTATCACCCAAAGGTGATGTGGCGGCATTGCCCACGAATTTACACTCTTTTGGGAATATCATCATTCAGGTCTTTCTATTTTTGCCAGTACTTCGATGAATTTGTAGGTGAGTTTGACCGAGCCGCCGCCAATGTGGCGGATGGTGATCGGTGATTCCAAAGCGGTGTTTATGGGAAGTTTGTGTCCTTCATATACAAAGACTACTTCATTATTTTTTACATAGGCTGAAGCATCTGCTCCGGTCATCTTGACACTGCCTACTTCTAGTATCTGCTCCTTAAGTGAGTCCCACATGATTACAAGTAAATTGGGGTTTGGAGGATTAGTATTTTATCCAGTCCGAGAGTGGTGTCCCGGCGGATCCTCAATGAACAACACAAATCATTATATTCCCATCAGTCACACATATTTGTTAACGAAATTTTCGTTTGCGAAAATATCGGCAACAACCCCTGACTGATCACTATGAATGAAGAACCCTGTATGATTGATAATCCATATTCCATCTCCTATCCGGAAATACTTGCTGTCGCATCCGAAGACGATACAACTGTCGAACTCATCGAAAGGTTTGATTGTATCGGAGGGGCGATGTGGGTAAAAAATCATTATGCCAAGAGTCCACTTGTAAAAAGTTCCCGTATAGTTTCGGATACTCAGCGATTTATGCTTCAGACCGGCGATGTCAGCCTGCAGCTTGAAGGTTCATATTTTCCTGCCGGGATCTCCGGTGTGGAAGTAAATGATTCGGAGATATCCATCTCTTATCTTGGTCTTGGCGGCGGGGGTGTCGGGGCAAGTATCTGCCGGGCGACCGCCGGCGGGGTCTTACGTCATACTAGTGATGTGTGCGGCGGGGGAAAAGTTGCCGGATCGACCATTTATCTACCGAGATATACCAGGGTCATCATCGGTCTCGATGATACGGATACGCCGGAAGAGGGTGCGACCTGGACGCTTGCCCACAACATATCGAAGGCTGTCCAGAGTCAGCAGTCCCGTTACCTTTCTCACACGATAACCCAACTCTTTCCGGTTCCCTACCGGACCAAGAACTGTGTTGCTCTCGCCTGTGAGTTTGCGACGACAGAACCCGAAAAACTCATCGACCGGTTTGAAGCTCTGGTCAGACGCTACACGCTTTCCGATGAGACGGGTCTTTGTGCCTACATCGGTTTTGATCCATCTGTGATAATGCCGTATGCAAGGAAAGTCAAAGCCGGCGAGGTAACTCTGGATGATTTTGAGACTGTTCGCCATCATCTTGATGTACGTATCGAGGGCCGGGGCATCATCGGAGCGGCGGCGGCGATACCGTTTTACACTAACTATACAGAGGCCCTTCTGATATGATCCAGAGGGCAGAGACCGAACATTCGAAGGAACTCGGCTGCGCTAAGCACCTGCTTCTAGCGATCGGCTCTGCAAATGTTATTGGCGTTTCCCTTCCGGCTTCTTTGTCATCTCACGCGGGACCTGGTGCCGGACAAGGCAGATCGGTATTTTTCTCCGACGGTGTTTCCCGGATACGGTTAACGCTGGATGAGAATAGTCCGGTTCTGATCGAAAACTCCGGAGAAACCGCTGTCCTAACGTTCGATGGACCTGGTGGTCTCATCTCTGTCGAAGGATTTGTGGAGAAAACCGGTTGTCACTGTCCAAAACAGGCATATATCACGATAAATGAAGGCTGTATCTTCTCGTGCAGATATTGTAATGTCCCAAACCTGGATAAACACATTAAAACGCCTGATGAGATAGCTTCACTCATTTCAGATGCAGTCAGACGGGAAAATGTTGAGTGTATTTCTCTTACGAGCGGTGTTGTCGGCACAATGCAGGAAGAAGATGAACGGCTTTTTGCCATTCTGGAACGGGTGAGACCCTTTGGTCTCCCGATCGGCGTTTCAGTTTATCCGACTCCCGGTCTTTCTCAAAGGCTCTTTGAACTCGGTGTTTCCGAGGTGAAGTTCAATCTCGAGACCGCGACCGGGAAATTATTTGCTGAGATGTGTCCGAGTCTTGACCGGGATGTGTTATGCAATGCCCTTAAAGAAGCGGTCGGTATCTTTGGAAAAAACCGTGTTTATACCAACATCATTCTGGGTCTTGGCGAGTCAAAAGCCGAGATGAAACAGTGCATCACGCACTGTCTGGAAAACGGCGTGATCCCGATCATCCGGCCCCTGACTCCGTCAGCGCAGCTCTCTCATTTTTCCCGTCCTTTGGCTGAAGATATTCTCAGCATCTCTGAATTCCTGCAGAGCGAACTTCTACGTTTCGGGCTTGACCCGTCAGCATCCAAAACCATGTGCGCAAAGTGTATGGGTTGTGATCTGACTCCGATGACTGATTTACACTTAGGGGAAGTGACACCATGAAGGCTGAAGATCTTTTTGCATCCGCTGTTTTACATGCGGCGGATGTTTGTTACGCAGTTCCCGGCTATCCGGTCACGGATCTTGCAGAGAAGTGCGGTGCCGAATACACTGTCAATGAAAAGATCGCTCTTGAGTATGCTCTTGGGGCGTCTCTTTCCGGGAAAAGAGCTGTGGTCATCGTCAAAAATGCCGGTATGAACACTCTTTCTGATCCATTGGTCAGCACGACTTATCAGGGACTCAGGTCCGGAGTCGTGATCATTGCCGGTGATGATACTGAGGTTCGCGGTTCCCAGACACGGCAGGATTCCCGTGAGTATGGGGATGTTGCCTCGGTCCTGGTACTTGAACCAAAAACGAATGAACTCTGCCTCTCGATTGAGGCGGCCATGCAGAGTTCGGAAACCTACTCGAGGGTCGTGATCATCCGGGTGACCCCCGCGGTTTTGGATGCGGATATTCCGGAGGTTTCCATTCCTGAACGAAGAAATGGGTCTGGACCATTATTTCCGGATGATCTGACGATGAAAGGGCGGTGCGAATACGCAGAGAACATCACCGCCGATATGAAAGATGATCAGACCCGGCAGATGATCGTTCCTGAGACATTTGCAGCAAGAGGCCATTTTCGAACTCTCTGTAAAAACTGTCCGTACAAACCGCTCTTTCGCATCCTGAAAAGCACGCTTTCGCTGAATAAGACCGCCGCGATCTGCGATACCGGCTGCTCGCTTCTTTCAAAGAACCCGCCTTTTTGTTTCTCACTCGCAAACTATGGGCTCGGCTCTTCTCCCGCGGTTGCTTCGAAGAGCACGAAGGTCGCTCTCATGGGCGATTATGCGGTTTTGCACTCAGGTCTGAATGCTCTCATAGATATTTGCGAAAAGCAAGGCTCTCTGTTCTGCATTATTTTGAAAAACAGAAAACTGGCCATGACCGGCGGTCAGGACTGCCCGGATATTCTGCCCTATCTGGTCCCATTTACCCCTACTGTCGTTTCCGCCGCCGATCCGTGCCTTGAAGAGTTGATTGAAAAAGGAGTTGTCGAAAACACCGGACTCGTAATTCTGGTCATCGAAGGGGAATGCCCCTCTGGAGAAAATCATGAAACCATTGAATGTTGAGATATGCGATGTAACGCTCAGGGATGGTGAACAGACACCTGGCGTGTCGTTCACCTGCGAAGAAAAACAGGATATCGCCCAACGCCTTTCCGATATCGGAATCGATATCATCGAAGCAGGATTTCCCAGCGTATCCGAGTATGAAAAGCGCAGCGTCAGATCCATCGTCGAGATGGATCTGCCGTCCGAGATCTGCTGTTTATCCCGCTGTGTCCAAAGCGATATCGACGCGGCGATAGACTGTGGTGTCGATCTTGTCAGTCTGTTTTTTGCCACGTCGGATCTGCATCTCCGTATAAAATACAAAAAGACCCGGGAAGAGATGCTTGATCTTGCTCTTGGCATGCTGGATTATGCTCTCGATCACGGAATAAAGGTCAGGTTCTCCGCCGAGGATGCGTCGAGGACCGACGTCGGATTTTTGAAAGAGATGTATGCAAAAGGAGCTGAGCGTGGAGCTTCATATAGCAGTTATGCCGATACGGTCGGCTGTATGACGCCTATTTCAATGTACGAGACCGTGCTTGAACTGAACGCCGGGCTGAAAAATCCTCTGTGTGTTCACTGTCACAATGACATGGGTTTTGCGAGTGCAAATACGTTTACTGCAGCCCAGGCGGGGGCATTTCAGCTTCACACGACCGTTAACGGCATCGGCGAACGATGCGGGAACGCTTCTCTTGAGGAAGTTCTCGTCGCACTCAGGATGCAGGGGGGTGTTGACCGATATGATCTGTCTGCTCTTCAGTCTCTTTCACGGACTGTGGAAACCTATTCCGGTATCAAAATTGCAAAGACAAAACCAGTTGTGGGTGAGCATGCCTTCTGTCATGAAAGCGGGATCCACATCGCTGCTTTGATCCAGGACAGAAATACGTATGAGTATTATCCGCCCGAGATGGTCGGATCCGAGCAGAAGTTCATTCTCGGAAAACATACCGGAAGAAAAGGACTCGAGTATATTCTGACGACCATTGGATACAGCCCTGTCCCAGGTGAGGTCGATGTAATTTTGGAGCGGATCAAATCGATCAGCGAGACAAAACAGAGTATCACTCAGGATGTTCTTCTCTCGGTAATTACTGAGACAAGACAGGAAACTGAATTACAAAAGACGTCAGGTTCGGATAAAGCCAGGACGGGATGAATATGGCAGGAACACTTTCAGAACGGATCCTCGGGTCTGCCGAAGGAACGTATGTTGACCGGATGGTCGATCGTGCATTTGCCCATGACGGGACCGGCGCCCAGGCACTGGTTGCATTTGAAGACTTCCGGATCCCGGACAAGACCGTAGTTCATCCGGAAAAACTGTCTATTATATATGATCACATCTCGCCGGCGAATAACTCGGTCACGGCCAATCTTCAGGGAAATCTTCGGACGTTTTCCCGACAGAACGGGATGCAGTTTCATGATGTCGGCTGCGGGATCTGTCATCAGATAATGAGTGAAGGAGGCTGTCTTCCAAATGAGATAGTTGTCGGGGCAGATTCACATTCATGCACTCTTGGAGCACTGGGTGCATTTGCGACCGGGGTCGGAGCAACCGATATGGCGGGGATCTGGGCTACCGGTGGGACCTGGTTTAGAGTTCCAGAGTCGATAGGTATTGTGCTTTCAGGCAAACTGTCTGGTCATGCTGAGCCGAAGGATGTCGCACTATCTTATGTAAAGGCGCTTGGAATGGACGGCGGGACCTACAAAGCTCTGGAGTTTATCGGTGATGGGGCTGCCGGCATGCCTGTCGAAGGAAGACTGACCCTTTCAAATATGGCTGTTGAGACCGGGGCGAAAGTTGGTCTTTTCTATGCGGATGCATTGACCCGGGAACATTTGTTAGTATATGGTGCGAATGAAAAAACGATTCATATGCAGAAACCCGACGACTGTGCCTATGAATCAGAAGTACATATTGACCTCGATAACATTGAACCGCTTCTCGCGGTTCCTCACCGGGTCGATAATGCCGTATCAGTGACACAGTATTCGGGCACTCAAATCGATCAGGTATTCGTCGGTACTTGTACAAACGGGCGGTTTGAGGATCTTAAACGGTTCGCTGATATTGTCAGGGGCAAAAAAGTCGCTATCAGAACGATCGTTACGCCTGCTTCAAAGGATGTTTATGCAAAAGCCGTAGCAACAGGCGTTCTGTCCGATATCCTCGAGGCGGGGTGTGTCATATGTCCGCCGGGCTGCGGTCCCTGTCTTGGGGCACATATGGGTGTCCTTGGCGAAGGCGAGGTGGGTCTTTCAACAGCGAACCGGAATTTCAAAAATCGGATGGGTGTCGATGCCGAGTACTATCTCTGTTCTCCCTCGACGGCTGCTATTAGCGCTCTCTATGGTGAGATCAGATCTCCAGATGAACTGGAAGGGGGGGTGAACTGATGATTCTATCAGGACATGCCGTGGTGATCGGTGAGGATGTGGATACCGATATGATCATCGCCGGGCGTTATCTTAGGACGACTGATCGTTCGATATGGGTGGAGCATGCCTTTGAAGATTATGATAGGAGTATTGCCGGAAGACTAAACGGTTCTATACTGGTTGCCGGGAAAAACATCGGGTGCGGATCATCCCGCGAGCAGGCGGCAGCAGCTCTCAAGGAAGCGGGGGTTCGTGCCGTCGTTGCTCCTTCTTTTGCTCGGATATTTTTCCGGAACTGTGTTAATCTTGGATTATATGTATTTGAGGCGGATGTCGTGTGTGAGGATGGGGATATCATTTCCTTTGACACCGATGATTCGTATGTCAAAACATCAGATTCCGTTTATCAGGCAAAACCTCTCTCAAATCGTATGAAGGAGATACTGTCTGCCGGCGGTCTGAATGCCTATCTTTCTAGTCGGGGTGAACCGTGAGCCTTCGTATTGCGGTATCGGAGGGCGATGGTATCGGACATGAGGTGATACCTGAGGCACAAAAGATCCTTGAGCATTTTCTCCCAGATGCAAATTTTTTTGAGGTTGAACTGGGACTTTCCAAATGGGAGAAAACCGGGTCTGCGTGTTCTCCAGAAGATATTCGTGAACTGAAAGGTGCTGACGCGATTCTTTTCGGCGCAGTAACAACTCCTCCTGACCCGGATTATCGGAGTGTTCTTTTACAGATCCGGCACGAACTTGATCTGTATGCGAATCTTCGTCCAATACGATCACTTCAGTTACACGGCGATGAATCCGCAGTTGATATGATGATCGTCCGGGAGAATACTGAGGGACTTTACTCGGGTATCGAGGAGATCGGTACCGAGAGGTCGACGACCCTTCGCGTGGTGACGAAATTCGGATCCAAGAGGATAGCGGAAAAAGCATGCTCTCTTTTTTTGGAACGAAATTCGGAAAAGCCGCTCGTTATCGGATACAAAGGGAACGTGCTCAAATCCGATCTGCTTTTCAGAGACACCTGTAACGAGGTTGCAGAGTCATACGGGATACAAACGAAAGCTGTGTTTATCGATGCACTATGTCTTGATGTTTTACAACATCCGAAAAATTATGATGTGAGTGTTACAACAAACATGTTTGGCGACATCTTAAGTGATGTCTGCGGATATCTCACCGGGGGCCTAGGTATGCTTCCGAGTGCGAACATCGGTGATAAGTATGCATTTTTTGAGCCTGTCCACGGGAGTGCTCCGGATATTGCCGGTAAGGGTATAGCAAATCCGGTTGCTGCGATCCGAAGTGCAGCAATGATGCTTGAGCATTTTGGGATGAAGCATGAGGCGGATCTGGTCGAAGAATCGATTTGTGATCTGATCATCAGCGGTGTATCAACGCCCGATCTTGGAGGTTGTGAATCAACTTCGTCGTTTGGCAGCCGTTTGCTTGAATCCGTCTGTAAAAAAGAAGAAAGAGAAAAATAAATCTTTTTTTCACGGGGTCTCGCCGTACAGACCTGCGGCTTCAACACCACCGTCTGCCCAGAGAAGTGCTCCGAGAGCCCCGATCCTCCCCTTTCCATTTGCACTATCTATATAGATGATACCGAGTTTTTCTGCTTCGGTTATTGCTTCTTCACGTGTCAGCAGTTCGGTTTTCACTCGCTTTGCATATGTTGAATCCGGGAGACGAATACCGGCAAAGTAGCAGATCCCAGTCGTTTTGCTCATCGTTTTTTCTTCGATGAATGATTTGACAAATGCGATCAGTTCGTTTTTCATCTCTGGTTTTACTGCGAACGTGATCACTGAACCTGTACAGTTGGTGGTCTTCTCGGGAGCCTTGGGGTTGAGCTGGATGATCCGCATTCCAAGGAAGGTGGTCCCATCAATTGGACAGGCTTCACCGCACTTCAAAGCGAGGACCCATGTTGCTCCCCCCTCTTTTGTGTCAGTATCATCTATACCAAAGGTGACCTTCTCATATTTCGGCAGGATAATGGTGCTTCTGCATATCCGTGCACCGCCTACTTTCAGATCTTCTTCGCTGGCATATTCTGTTCTGATGACGCCCGGTGCCTGGGATAAGCAGGCGGCCACTCCCACTCCGGCTCCAGCTGCTCCTGCCCAGGAGGTTCGTACTTCGTTTCCCTTTACAATAACTGCTTCAAGCGCCTGCCCGCCAAGTTCCGTGTCCGAGGGTCCAAAGCAGATTGGGTATGAGCCGATATTTGCGAGCATCGTCATTGTGGTACCTTCGGTTTTTGCGGAGATGAGTGCTCCTTTTGCTCTTCTCCGGTTCATATGATCCCATTCGATCGGGCCTCTTGCATGACATTGTTCATGTATCTCGGCAATGCCGTTTTTCTCATCGGTCATCACAAGGAGCCGATGACAGAACATCGGTCCAAATTTTTCTTTTATCTGATCTGGGGTTAATGTCAATGTCATATTTTTGATACCGGGAATTTCGTTAACAGAAATATCGGTTGTGGGAGTATAAGTGATATTCGATAGGTTGGGATCCAAGGGCCCACTTATATTAATCATCATCTGACAATCAAACCTGATTGATATCACGTGTTATTTAATCACGTTTTTCGCCTGGTTGAAATGTTGGAAAACGCGCGAAATTGGATTTTATTTGAAAATAAATAATAATTGGGGGTTAATTGAAGAACCCTCTCTAATTTGATAGGTTATATTTGATGTATTTTTTGAATAATATTGGTGGGCTTGTTTTTCAAAATTAGTTTAACAATATCTAAATGATAAGATATTTTGATGAATATGTGCAAATCGGAGCCAGAATCTTGCTTCTTTTGATTAAGAACATTTATCTATCTTCTTACTCAACTATAACAGTAATCGATTTCGGTCGATTAAAGGCTGGTGCATATAAGCAATGGCATTTGCAATGCATATCAACATGGAGCGATGTACTGGTTGTAACAATTGTGTAGTAGCATGTCCAGTAAACGCACTTGAACTTTGCACCATAGATCCTGCCTCAACTGACAAGATCTATGCCGTGACTGATGGTAAGGCTATCTCCCTTGACCTGAATCACGAATTATGTGCAGGGTGCGGTGTGTGTGTGGAAGCATGCCCATATAATGTTATTAAACTGGTTGCATCGCAGGCCCCCGCAGCAAAAGCTGCTGAAGAGGGTCACTGAGGAGAGAGGAAAACATCATGGTAATGAGCACAATGTTTCCAAAATACTCTACGAAGACCGAGGGAGAATCCGTCATTATGGAGCAGAGGCTCCTATCGAAGGTTTCTCACCTTGTGTTAACAACAAGCAAGTGTACCGGTTGTGGTATCTGTGCTGACGCATGTCCGAAGGAAGCAATTTCCCTTGGTATGGTCGGTGCAGCTATCCGCGGTGTAGCTGCTGGTGACGCACCAATCGCTGTCGACCCCGCAAAATGTTCATACTGCGGTGTCTGTACGATTCTGTGTCCGTTTAACGCACTTCTCGTAGAAGTTGACGGTGAACCCAACCTCCCGATTCTGGAGCAGGAAGGTTTCCCTGAGTATGATTTTACTGCTGAAATTAGCGAGGAGAAGTGCATCCGCTGTACATCCTGTCATGAGGCCTGCCCGCATGACGCCATAGTACGTGATGTCCCCGTTTATGAAGGCGAAGTTGAAGGCGGCGCAAAACGCCAGACCGCACTCGTTGCAAAAACGACTTTCGTTGTTGACAAAGAGCTGTGTACAGTCTGTGGTGTCTGTTCATCTCTTTGTCCGGCAATTAAACAAAAGCGTGTCCCGTTCACTGCTGAAAAAGTTGGATCTGAAGGCGAGATCATCTGGACCGAAGCCCTATGTGACGGCTGTAAGGTCTGTGTTGAGGCTTGCCCGCACGATGCAATCGCCGTCGAACGGACCGTCGATGCAGAGGCCAAGCTCCCCGGCTCCGTCTCTATTGACAAATCCGAGTGCATCACCTGCACCTGGTGTAAACAGGTCTGCCCAAGCGAGGCCGTCACCATCACGAAATTCTTTGAAGGCGAACTTATTGTTGATGCCACGAAGTGTCCCGGTGGATGTTCCACCTGTGTCGATGTA